>SCTZ01000158.1 GCA_004297765.1 Chloroflexota bacterium
CGCTGAACAGGCACAGACGAATGCCAGGGAGGGAGCTTGAGAGTGCGCTCGTACTCATCCTTATCGACGAAGATGGGTCTGCCCATAGGGCGCCTCCTCATCAGGCTGGTTATCGTACTCATCCAGTATCCGCCGCAGGTTCTCCTGCGCCTGCTGCCAGAGTGCCGCCTGGTCAAAGTCGATTGTCTTGACTTTATACTGATCCGGGTCGTAGTACCGACCGCTCATACGAGCGATTGACTGCATGACTCCCCCTGGCTCATAGCCACCATACCACTGCTGCCCTGGCCGCAGCGCATAGGGCGCCGCCTGCAACTGCCCCTGCTGAAGGTTCTGGAACATGTTGAGCGTATTGGCCATGCGGTTCTGGCTTTCCAACTGCTTGAGTTTCTGTTGATCGAGCGCCCGTTGCCAGGCGTTCTGAGTACGGGTCTCTTCGTCTCCCGCCAGAAGACGACCGTAGTTCTTGTTCCATTGATCTTGCTCTACCGGCCACTTGCTAAGGTTCTGGCGGGTCAACTCGTTGGCAAGTTGGGCTGCCTCGATCTCGTCGGCGTGGCGAGGGGCACGCTGGGGAGTAGCCGCCGGCGTTGTCGGGAAGGTATTCACAAGCTCAGCAACGGGCTTGCCATCCGGGCCTGTTGTCCAACGATAGGCATTGTTCCCGCGGTAGAAGATATCCTTACCCGGTGCGGGCTTCTGCGTTTCAAGCAATCGCTTCTGGCCCATCAAAGCGTTGTACTTGGAGTCCAGATCGGACACCGCCCTGATATATTCCGAGGATTGCTCCCACTTGCCGGGAGAAACCTCATACCAACCGGACTTTTCCGTCCGAGCGCGCAATTCCCGGTTTGCCTTGATAGCGGAGTCTATGTCTGTCGCTGTCGGTTCGACGTTCCCGCTATCAGGCTCAGGGGTTCCTCCCGTTGAGGGTCCGGCAGTGCCCTGGTCGCCTCCGCTCAAATCCACTGTCCCATAGATCGGATTGCCATAATCGTCGTAGCCGATAAGGATATCCTCGCTCGTCTCATCGTAACCATAGCGGGGGTCTCGTCGGGTCTGTGGTCTCTGAGCCATTGTTGTTAACCTCCTGTAGGGATCAGCTTCTCAGTTTCTCCGATCGAGAAGCGCCAGCATGCGCCGCAACTGGTCGACGCGGGTCTCGAAAAAGAGTGCCGGCACCTCGATAAAGCCACCAGGCTTGATGATCGGCGGCTTGATTGTAATTGCCATCATGCCTGTTTCAGCGATCCAATCGAGCAACCGCCGATACTTGGCAATCGGGAAGACCAAGACGAAACGGCAGGCCGCCGGCGTCTTCTGGCGACAATCACAAATTGCCACGCGCGGCAAGGGATCGGTCAGGAAAAGCCATTGGCTCCAATTATCGCCGCTCTGCTCGGGCTCCAGACCGACTAGCCGGTCAAGGTCGGCAATGTCCGGACGTGCCTTGAGTTGGATTATCGGGCCAGCCATAAACCGCCCTTGGCTGTTGAGACCCCCTATGGACGGCCAATAGCCAAAGATGGGCACCCGATGAGACAGGACCTCCTGCAACTCGTCCATGGTCTCAGTGGGCGTTGCGGCGTCCGTGTAGAGTCGGTGAGCCTTCACAATTCGCGCCTTTCGTCCTCTGGCTCGCTAGCACAATTGGCACAGAAAGGACCTTCCTCTGGCCAGCCGGGACTACTGAACTCAACTTCTGGATCATCCTCGAAGATATCCGCATTACATACCACGCAGATATCGGTTACCTTTCGTCCATCTACAATTCGTGTACTCACGCTCGATCTCCTTCCTTGCGCTGACGGGCCAAGGTTTCAACCGACTCGGGATCAATCAAGCGCCCTAGCGGCGTCCGGATGCCCTGTAGCCGTCCTTCGTCCAACAACTGCCGGATTCTCTGTGCCGAGACGCCGAGCCAGGTTCCTGCCTGCGCTGGCGTCAGCCAAGCTATCTGCGTCTCAGATACCATCCTGGTCCCCCTTGCATATCGGGCTCTCGTTCAATCTCTATCTTGCTCTCCTGCATAGTATAGCATATACCACATTTAGCGTAAATCCTGTCTATATGCGGGAAACATCCCCATAGCAGGCGTACGCGGGCAAGTGCGGGCGCATCCTAGAAAGTGTCCTTCTCGCTCGCGCGGAGTGCCGCAGCGTCAAGTATCCCCGTCAGCTCTGGGGCATGCTTATACCCACATCGCCGACAGATCGGCCGCCAGGTGTCAGCCAGGAACAACTCCGGCCCTACTTGCGGATCTGTTCGTTCGCCGCACACGGCGCACGGATCGTTCGATGCACAGTTGTTGAGCTTGATAGAGAAGTCCGTCGGTGCCATGTTGTTTCGCCTCCTTGTTATCGCTTATGAGAATGGTAGTTCTCGCTAGACGCGTCTTGTTTTCGCGTGACTCGGTGGGGCGGGCACTTAGCGCCACAGTCGACGCAGCTAACCCGACCGTCCAGCCAGCGCACTAGGTGCCCACCACACAGGGGACAGGGACGCAACGGTCGGCAGCGCCCAACAGGAAGGTAGCATGCGCCCAGGGATGCTATCTTACTCATCGCCTCGCCCCCTTTCCCTGCTTCGGCGGCTCCAAGCGCATGACTACTGGGAGCCAGCGCAGCGTCTTGTACCCTCCTGGCGGTAGCCGCTTAGCCAGGGGCAGGTTCAAGACTCCGCCGTCAGCGAGGTAAACCATTATGGACGTTGGCCAGAAGTGGACCTTGCCCGCCCTCTCAAGATCGGCGATGGCGTCGGCGAACTCCTGGCTCATGTTCGCCCACAAGCAGACATTCGGCGCGATGTCGAGCCGGCAATCGCCGCGGACGGTAAAGAAGGGCTCTAAGGCGTCCCTAAGCTCGACAAGCGACACATGATCATGGCGGCAGACGTAATGCTCGATGGCGATGTCGAGCCGGCCGTCTTTCGCTGCGAGAAGCCACACAGGCGACTCTCTTTCATCGAAGCTGCGGATGCCGTCGATCTGATAACGTGGTTTCATGCTTTTCTCCCCTCGCATCGTGACGCCGGCCACCAGAAATCATGGCCGTCTTTCGGGTCCTGCATCCGGCAGTATAGGCCGTCGCTTCCTTCCTGCATCTCAAGCACCCTGACCGGCGTCTCGGTCATCAGGCTCCCATCTTCGGACAGCACCTCTACCAGGTCGCCAACCGTTGCGACTCGCGGAGGCGCGCTGCCGAGCGCCTTCAGTGCTGCCATTGCCTTGATCCGCTGGGCTGACGTGGATTTACGGATGGCGAAGGTGCGCCATTCCATCTCGCCAGTGATGGTCAAATCAGGCTCAATGGTGGTGGTGGGCCAGTCTCGTTTCTCGGCTTCGTAGATCAACGTATCCGGCGGGGGACTCGTACCAAATGCGGGTCTGGAGTCGGACTGATCGTTGGTGTCTTCGTGGGTGGCGCTAGGTGGCGCAATCGCCGTACCTTTGGCTAATTCCACGTGAGGGGAAGTTACGGCGCTACCGCCACCTTCCGCCACCCAATCGGCGCGCAGACCAATACCAACGTGAAGGCGGACGCCTTTGGATCCTTTGCGCTCACCGATGCCACGATCCTGAATGCGGGCGATGAACGTGTTCTTCTGGATGGGCTCGTCATGGGCGCGCTCACACCATTTCTTGTAGGCCGCGTACAATTCACCCTTCCCCACTTCGGCACGCGGGTGCAGGACGCAGCACTGGGCGATGAATTCGGCGAGGATGTCTTGCTCGGCACGATATGCGGTCGTGGCCGCCTTCACCGTCTCTGCAGTCCAGCCCTGCTCCTGCTGCCAGTCGCGCCAGCCGTCCACAAGCCACCGCAGAATCGCCGGGCCATCAGCGACTAGCTCGGCTATTACCTCATCCTGGGGTCGTTTCTGCGCGTCAGGGATGCGCACTGTCCAGGGGATTAGCCGGATACGGCGCCAGATGCCTTCGTCTGTTCCTTGCACTTGCGGCCTGTGGTTTACGATAAGAACCAGATCGGCGGTCTGCTCAAACGAGAAGAAGTCGCGAAACAGGAAGCGGGCTTTCTTGCGATCCCCGCCAGTCAGGTCCTTGACCAGTGCTTCAGCCAGCCGCCTACCCTCGTCCACCTCGACGCTGAACACCATCCGCTTGCCGGCCAGGTCTGCAAGCTCGGTTGGGTGCCGCCCGCTTTTGGATTGCAGGAGCAGATCAGGTGCCGCACGGTCGCTATAGTCGCCTGTAACGCGCATAATTACGCGAGAAGTAGTCGTCTTGCCGTTCGCACCACCGCCATACCAGATAGGCAGGGCTTCTTCCAGTGCTGCGCCGACCAATGAGCGGCCGAGATCCCGCTGGACTTGCCGCCGCACGTCGGTATCGGGCAGGAACATGTTGACATGGTGGTCCCATCGCTCGCTCTGCGCTGTCGGGTCATAGTCAACGGGCGCCAACATCGTGATAAGGTCTTTGGCGCTATGGGGTCGTAGTCCCAAAGCACGCAGATCAAGGGTGCCATTCCCGCAATTGAGCAGATAGGGATCAGCGTTCCATTGCTCAGGCAGGGTGAGAATGTGGTCCCAGCCCTTCAGGAAGGACAGAGCGCCGGTTATTCTGGCGTAGACACAGCTCTCCTCTATTTTTTCGGTGAGCCGCGCTATCTCTCCCTTGTCACCTGCCGCTATGGCGGCGGTAAGCTCGCTAAGGTACAACTCACGTAGCGTGTCTGCTGCTTCTTTGGCTACTGCCTCATCGGGCACTTGGCGCCATACCTTGCCGTCGTAGCGCATCCAAGCGCCACGATGGACAGCCCAGCGGTACTTATTTCTAAATGGTTCTGCCAGCACGCTAGCATGGCCGTAGTCCTTCGGCAGATCCTCGCCAGTTGCGGACGGAGCGGCAGTAGGCGCCTGGGTATCGTTCTTTTTGCCGCTGCTTTTTTGGTCGCGCAGGGACACCTCGACCGCTGGCAGTAGCTCCAACAAGGCGCTTTCCACCTCTGTGGCTGGGATGCCCGTAGCTTGCGCCACCTCACCGGCAAACGCCTTCCGGTCGTCTTGGTCGGCCAGCTTCACCAGCCGTGCAGCCTGAACAGTGCCGTTGACGGCCTGAAGGGTCGCAACGATCCCGCCACTAGAGCGGCCGCCCTCCAGTGCGATGATATCGATCGGCGGTCGGGAAACGGACGGAGCGGGTTCAAGCGGGCTTAGTGCAGGCACCTCGCCACCTCCTTGGCTGGAATCGTGGCGATGCGCCGGCCTAGTGTAATCGCTCCCCTGGTACGCAGCCCTTGGTATCGTGTGGCCGGTGCGGTGTGAATCTGCACACCTGCTAGCAAAGCGTCGTCAATGCCCTTGTGGCAAGCATTCCATGAGGCGAGCCGGACGGTATAGCCTGCTCGCTCAAGAGCGAAGGACAGCGCTTCCCTGTGGAACGCCACTTCAGGCTTGGTCAAGAAGTCCGTATCATAAGCGATCGTCGCTGACTTTGCCCCAAGCGCGGACAGTGTTTCCAGTGCCGGACGCCACCCAGCAACGCCGGCCACGGCAACCACGCATGCCTGCAGTCGGTAGGACGCGATGCAGGCTTTAAGCGATCCCTCGGTTAGCCAGACGTCAGCCTGTGCCATCGAAGGACGCCATACCGCTACCGGCGAACCCGAAGAGCAGCCACGGGGCCATTTGGCGGACGAGAGCCAGGTATAGCGGGGTTGGTCGGGTCCGGGTTGGTCGGCGCGGACCTGAAGGGCTTGAATGCGTCCGAGGGGATCAAGCGCGGGGATCAAGATACCGGCGGGCGCCTTCACCAGCGCCCTCCACCCGTGAGCGCTCACATAGGTTCCCGGAATGTCATGTAGCGAGCAACCGGCACTCTTGCGAACGCGCGCCATTAGGTTCCGGCGATCCGTGAACTCATCCATAGCTGGCAGGCTAGCGAAGAGCGGCAGCACCTCCGCAGGTAGACGGCGCACATTGAGAAGGTGCGCGCGGTGCTCGTCGCTCAGCCCCAACTCGGCGAGCAATGCACGATAGACCGCGTCGCGCTTTTCGATCGCCGCAAGGTCAGTGGTCGTCGGAGCCACCGGCTTTGCTGCCTGGGGCGTCTCGCGGCGAGCACTCCTGTCGCCAACAGCGTGAGCCCAGCCGCCATTCTTCATCGAGCGGGTGGACTCGATGCGCATGCAGCATACCGTCCTGCCATCGGCAGAGGTCGTACACCAATCGGACTTCCCGCAGATCGGGCAGGGGTCTTGATGTGAAACACGGCGCCACCGCTCATTCATTGTTCACGCCCTCCGCCGTCAGGAGCTTATGGCGCCGCTCTGCGTGATACTCAACTATTCGGCGGGCGCGGTTGATGAAGTGCGGGACCGCTGCCAGTTGGGCTTCCCGGCTGTCAGCAATCAGATGTACCGCAAGTTGCGACGCACAGTCTGGATGGAGCACCAACGTCTCCTGACTTTTCCAGAACACGGCGAGCCCGCCGATCTGCTTGCCGCAGTAAAAGCAGTCCAGGTTCTTTGGCGCCCAGAATTCAGTGCGGTCAGAAGGATACAAAACGCTCATCCGTGCGCCCTCTCAGTGTGCGCCCGTCTGCACTGACGGTCCGCTTTGACATGCAACGTCCTGGGAGACTGGACAAGCCGTCGCTCGGGTGATATACTGTGGACGAAAAGGCCCTTGAATCCTGGTCTTTGTTCTGAGCGCCGCCCACGCCCCTGGGCGGCGTTTCTCGTTTCACGCATCCTCGCCCACCTCCACTGCCGCTTCCTTGGTGGCCTTGCCCTTTCGGCGTGTTTTGGCGGACGCAAGGGCCAGCTTGGTAAAGTATGCCTTTTTGGCATACTCGGCCCGTCGTAGCCGCTCGGGCTCGGGCAAGACATGGCTGGGGTCTACCTCATCGAGGAAGCGATCGAGGAACGCTTGACGAGCTTTCGCCGTAGTGTGTTTAGCATCGTGGGTAGCGTGGAGTCGGTACGCGCCTATCCGGCTTCTGAGGGTTCGCTCTCCGGGAGACAACAAAATGGCCACACCTTCCCAATCCACTGGCCGGGGTTACCGGGGAGCGGGGTGTGGCCGTGCCCACGCGGCGAGCATCAATCGTGGTCCAGGTTGACCATCGCCACAGAAGCGGTCGCCAGGGGCGGCGGCATGTGGCTCAGCCGATTGAGGTCGGCGCTCGTTTCGGCATAGTTCTATTTGCCTGTATGTTCAGATGATAGCACAGCGTAAGAGCGTTTGCAAGAGCTATTGCTGCTGTTCCTCGCCCGTCTGGCGGGACGAATACTGGGCTGCGGCTTGGGCCCATGGCTCCTTCATCCGCTTTTTCCCTGGAAGCCGAAGCGCAGGCTCGGTCCGGTATTTGGCAACTGCCGTGCCCCAGCTATCCGAAGAAACGTTCAACTCGGTTGGGTCCAGCCATTGCCGGCGGCCGCATTCGTGCGGACAGTCGATCTCTGCGGGCAGGGATGTGACCCGACCGCCTTGCTCCTCCTTGCGGTTCCCCGCTCGGCGGTGGCGTGGGGCTTCCCATAGTTCTCCTGGTTGTGGGTTTGCCTTCGGCTGTCGCTGGAGGTCTTCGGCATGCTTCGACAATCTCCAAATGCCGTCTGGCCATCGGGTCATCCCGTCGCGCAGGATAACGCAAGATCGATCATCGGGTATGGTGCCAATCACTTGACGGCACCGATAACACAGCACATGGTTAGAATGCTTCTTATCCAGCCGCGCCTTTTGCGTGCTCACAGCCGATCCCCTGGTGATAGTCGTCTGTGGGCCTCGCGTGCGCGCTCATCCGCGGCAGACGCGCCGTACTTCCCCAACATGGTCCGCGATCGCCACCCGGCCAGGCGCATGAGATCGCCCTCCTGCCCGCCAGCGGCTAGCCACTGGTGCGCGAAGGTATGTCGGAACAAATGAGCATGCAACCCTGGCGGCAGCGCGGCCTCGTTTGCCCGTCGTCGCAACATGGTGGCAATTCCGCTTTCCCTGAGCGCCGCGTTCCCCGTCTGGCTCAGCCAGAGTGCAGGAAGGTCGGCGAGGCGATGCTGAGCGCGCACCCGTAGGTAACGATCGAGGGCTTGGGCTGTCTTCCGTCCGAAGGCACAGGCGCGCGGTCGTCGCCCCTTGCCGAGCACATGGACCACGTTCATGTCAAAGTCGACATCCTGCACGTTCAAGCCTAGGCATTCCGCCCGCCGCATGCCGCTATCCACCAGCAGGCGAATCATGGCCATGTCGCGCCGTGCCGCGAAGTCCCGCCCCTCGCATGCCTTCAGGAGTCGCCGTAGCTGATCCTCGGTCAGCACCGGGGGAGGGCTCTCCGGTATGTGCGGCGCCTTCATGCGGACCATCGGGCTCTCGCGGATCTCGCCCTCTTCAATGCACCACTTGAAGAACGCTTGCAAGCCACGAAAGAAGGTTGACGCCGTCGTGGGCTTGTTGCGCGCCAGCACGTCGGAAAGATAGCTCTCGATGTGCTCGCGGCTCAGAGCCTCCACATGTCGCGGCATGCCTCGTGCCGCCAAGTGATGGTCGAGCTGATGGACGGCGTACAGGTAGATACTGATGGTGCTTGGCGCGCGGTTCGTAGCCAGGAGCGAACGGCGGAAGCTCTCGGACAGAGATTCCAGGCTGGACAAAGCGCTGGCAGTAGAGGCGGGCAAAGCACGTACCTCCTGACCGTTTTGTCCAATTATATGCTATTTAAGCGCTGTGGTCAAGTGCCAGACGCGCTGTATATCGGATAAGTGGCGTCTGCATGCGGGCTGAGCGGATGCGGGATCTAGGATAAAACAAAGCTTAAGGCAGGGTTAGCGTTTTTCTCTAGCGGGTCGACTTCCCTTGCCGTGACATCGCGCTCCCTATCGCGATGCCGCACGCGCTGCCCGGTCGGGCGTCACCGCAAGAGTGCTTTGACGCGGACGAGCAACTCGTCGAAGGCGAACGGCTTAATCAGGTAGTCGTCAGCGCCGCTTTCGAAGCCGGCTACTCTATCGGGAACTGTACGTCTGGCTGTGAGTATCAGAACGGGCACATCGCTGAATGCACGCAAGCGGCGGCACGTCTCCAATCCGTCGATGCCTGGTAGCGTCAGGTCAAGGACAACCAGATCGACGGGCTGGCACCGCAGCTTCTCCAAGGCCTCCTCGCCACTCTCACTTAGGAACAGAGAATAGCCCTCCAAGCCCAGCCCTCGCCGGAGCAGTTTGAGTATCTCAGGGTCGTCGTCCACTAGTAGAATACGTTCTTGCACACGTGGCCTCCGCGCGATTCGTTTCGGAAACCAACTGGGACAGTCCACGAGACAACACGCTATACGATCAGTCGCCGCGATTGTTCGGCTGAGATTGAGACGATATCCATCATGCATCCGCAAGATTAAGGGCGCATGATCGAGAGATTAGGAGCCAATGAGAAACACATCAATCTATTATTCTGAGCCGCGCTGTCAAACTTTCATGCAGTTCTAATGCGCATCTCATGCCGCCTTAATAGTAACCGTCTATGCTTGGAGTGGCCGATTCCGTCGGCACTGCGGTTGGCCGATGTCTAGTCCGGATGCAGGCCCCGGGAATCGCCGCCATCTGGCGAGTCGCGGGCATGTCCACACATGTTGTCGACATGAACAGGAATAGCAACGTCCGCGACACTGAGGTCGGCGGCATGAGTCACAACGCGGTGAGCGAAGAAACTGTCGAAGAGCATGAAGATCTCATGTGAGAAGGACACGCAAAATGGCAGATGATAGCAATACGAGAAAGCCGTCCGGTCCTGGGGTCATGGAAAGAACCCAGGGAGTGAAAACGAGCGCAGTTGCGGATGCCAAGGCAAGGGCACGTCCTGCACGCCAGGACGATATCGCCGATCGGGCCTGGCGCTTTTTCTGCTCTATGCGCCTGGCCCTGATCTTGATCCTCGTGATAACGGCGGCCGTCTTCATCGGGACCCTACTCGACCAGGCCCCCGGGGTATTGACCGCGAGCGACTACGCCAACTGGCTAAGCCGCGAGCGGCTCAAGTACGGTCCATACACGGACATCTTGAGCGCGTTGCAGCTCTTCATTATCTACAATTCGGCCTGGTTCCGGGGGCTCCTGGCCCTGCTCCTTATGAACATCTTCATCTGCACGGTCAACCGCTGGAATGGCATCTGGACACTCATCACCCATCCCCACATCCGCATGAACGAGAGCTTTTTCCAGAAGGCCGGGCGCCGGGCGGAGTTCACCGCGCAGAAGTCTCCGGGGGAGGCGCGCGAGGAAGTTGTCCAGGCCCTGAGCAAACACCGCTACCGCGTCTTGCAGGAGGAAACTGCGGCGGGGGTCCATCTCTACGCCGACAAGAATCGCTGGTTCAAGCTAGGCACCTTCCTAACGCATATCAGCTTTGTCGTACTGCTCATCGGAATCCTGCTATACGTGGTCTTCGGCTTCCGGGAGACGGGCTTCGCCATTCCCGAGGGCTCGACGCGTGCCCTCGGCTACGGCACCAATATCGACGTGCGCGCGGATGCCTTTGCCGACGAGTACTACCCGGAGGGACCGCCCAAGGACTACCGGAGCGATCTGGTCATCTTCGACAATGGACGGGAGGTAGCACGGAAGACCATTCATGTCAACGATCCGCTAGAGTATAACGGCGTGCGCTTTTACCAGTCCTTCTTCGGACAGGCGGCCATTATCACGGTAAAGGACCCCCAGGGCCAAGTTCTCCATAGCGATGGCGTGGCCCTTGCCTGGCGCAGCACTCGGGATGAAAAAAGAAGTGTAGGCTCATTTGACGTACCGTCCAAGGGATTGACAGTCTTCGTAGTGGGACCGCGATCGGGTGAGCGGGATTCTCTCATCCCAGCAGGCGAGGTGCGCCTGGAAATCTACCCGCAGAACAGCCAGTCGCCTCTTGCCGCGGAGAACGTGGCGGTGGGCAAGAGCAAAACGATCGGCGGGCTGGAGTACACCTTCGAGCGCGAGAAGCAGTTCACAGGGCTCCAGGTTTCCAAGGACCCCGGCAACTTCTTCATCTGGCTGGCCTCGACGCTGTTAGTGATCGGTTGCATGGCCGTCTTCTACTTCCCGCATCGGCGCCTCTGGATATTATGCCACCAGGATGAGAATGGACGCACCAAGGTCATGGTTGGAGCACAGAAGGGCCGGGACCTGGCTTTTGCCGGCGAGTTTGCCCAGATCAAGGATGATCTCGCCGCCCGATTAGTGCCGCGCGGTACACGATAGACTACTGCCACTCGATGGTCGTGCGTATCAATAGTCATAGGAGGTGGACGGCTGTCCACCTCCTATGACTTTGTTGACAGAAGCGATTTCCTCGCGTCAGCCTCAACTCAGACTCTCCCCGGTACAGCGGGCCGCGGCCATGGATCATGCGCCTCGCGAACGTTGGTCCGCGACTTGTTTCTCCTAAGATCTCTCGCACCCCAAACTCTCAGCACATCCTAATCTGGTCCTCAGTTCTTTCTCAGCCATGTTTGTGATCATAGGGTCAAAGAGCGCGGCCTCACATGGAGGAAAAGCTGATGAGCTCGCCGAGTACTGGTCACTCACTCGCCGCCGACGGAGGCACGGTGGAGGCTGTGTTCGCCATCGGGGGCATGACCTGCGGCTCCTGCGTGCGTCACGTTCGCGCAGCCCTCGAGGGCGTGACGGGGGTAACGAGCGCCGAAGTCAACCTGGAACGGGGGAACGCCCGTGTCCGCTATGCGGCCGGCGCAGTAGCGACATCCGACCTGTTCGAGGCTGTACGCCAGGCGGGATACCAGGCATCCGAAGAGGGACAGTTGGCGCTGGCAAATGCCTCACCCGCTATCGGAAGGACATCGAGGGTCTGGTTGTTGCGGCCGCTTACCGCAGGTATTCTGAGTGCGGGGGTTCTAACCGCATTCTACATTGCCATAGTCACAGTGCTTCAGGGCTGGTCCCACGCGCTCGAGTTGGTGACGGGCGATTGGTATTTCGTCGGCGCCATCGCCGTGGGCTTCGGCGTGCAGGTCGGGCTCTTCGTCCATATGCGGCGGCTCCAGAAGTTGCGCAGGTCTCGTTCGTCCACTGCGCTCACAGGCGCCGGGACCGGGACCTCAACGGTAGCCATGCTAGCCTGCTGCGCGCACCACGCCACCGACGTGCTGCCACTGATCGGCCTATCCGGCGCCGCGGTCTTCTTGACTGACTACCGGATACCTTTCATGTTGCTTGGGATCGCAACCAATCTCGTGGGCATCGTTGTAATGCTGCGCCTGCTACGCAAGCACAGTGCTCTGGGGTGTGCAACGTAGGATCGCCAGTCGCTAGTTGGTTCATCCACCAAGTCCTTTGTGCTTTCGTAGTGGCGGACCGCTCGCCAGAGTCGAGTCTGCGACCGTGTCCGCCAGGGGCGGGGTAGGGCGCGGCCCCCGCCCCGCCCCTGGCGGACAGAGCCGTCCGCCACTACGGATGTCGATTAGAGGTGGTAGATGCACCACGAAGTAGGGTTCGGTAGGGTGGGAGATGGCATCAAAGGACACAACGCCAGTGTTCAGTGGACGAAAGCCAAGACAATGACGTTAGGGAGGTCCACCCATGAAGTGGCTGATATTGTCGATCGTATTGGTGGGGCTGATGCTGGTGGGCGCGGTGCCGGCGGCCGCGGAGCCCGACGTGGCCAGCATCAGCGACCTGACGGTTTCCGTATGGCCGGAGTACGACGAGCCCCGCGTTCTCGTCATGTACGAGGGCAAGCTTCGACCGAATGTTAGCTTGCCCCAGAAAGTGCGCTTCCGAGTGCCCAAAGAGGCCGAGGTCAGCGAAGCCTGCGGGCTGAAGAAACCCGACGACGAGCACCTTTGCCAGCTCTATGAGACGGCAGTCGACGGCGACTGGCTAATCGTCAGCTATGAGCTGCCGGTGCCCGACTTCTTCATGCAGGTCTACTACAATCCTGTCTCCGGCTCCGGGCAGCGCGCAATGGACTTCGACTTCTCATCCATCTACCCGGTGGATAATCTGCAGATCGGCGTCCAGCAGCCGGCTCGCAGCAGCGACTTCGCTGTCACGCCGGTCAGCCAGCGGACGATTACGGACCAGCAGGGCTTCAAATACCTCCTGTATGAGTTCAAGGGACTGCCTGCCGACAAAACGGTGGACCTGAAGATCAATTACACCAAACCCGATTCCCAGCCCTCGGTGGCCAAGCAGCAGCAGGGTAGCGCGACCGCTAGCGCAACTGCTGATTCCTCGCGGCTGTTCTGGATCATTGTGGTGGTGGTAATGATGGGCGCTATTGCGCTGGTGCTGGTGCGGCAGCACCTGCGTGGCAGAGTTGAGCCAGCTTCCGCCATGGCCTGGCAGGGCACAGGATCAATGCGCGGCGCCGCTGTGGTCCCACGCCCTGCAGCGATCGCCTCTCGCGCCTTCTGTACGCAGTGTGGAAATCGGCTACGGACGGGAGATCGCTTTTGCTCCGGCTGCGGTGCCGGAACGGGAGGTGCGCGATGACACCGGAGTTAGCAGCGGCCGAGGCGCGGAGCAGAGCAACAACCCGTCGAAAGCGCAATCCTATGATCTTCTGGTTGCAGGCGCTCATTGTTGCGCTGATCGTAGCGGCCGTTGGAGCCGGCCTGTACCAACTGACCATCGAGCAGACAGGGTCCGACCAGGCTCTTGCGGTGCCTGGGTTAATTGGCGGCTATCGACTCACGGACGTGGTGCGCGGTGAAGAGGCGATCACACAGTTGCGCCAACTGCATGGAAAAGACATCGGTATGACTGCCGGTTGGATTGGCTTCTACCAGCAGAATGCAACGGTGTGGGTCGCCGCGGCCGGGAGCGAAGCGCAGGCCACTCAACTACTCGATTCCATGAATCGGCGGATCGGGGCGGGCAATGGGCCCTTCACGAATCTGCAGCAGCAGAACGTGAACGGCCAGACGATATACACCGTGGTCGGCCAGGGACAGCGGCACTACTACTATCAGCAGGGCAAGCTCGTCATCTGGCTGGCGGCACCCAAGGGTGGAGAGGAGCGCTTTCTCGCGGGCGCTCTTGAGGCTATACGCTAGGATGCGCGCGGCACGACATGACGCGCTGCACCAAGGAGGTTGACGACGATGTACAACACTCAGGCGGCAGAGGGTGTCGCCTCGCCCAGGGTAAAGCGGAAGTCGCTGCTGGCGCGCAAGAAGTTCCTCATCGGGAGCCTGGTGGTCGTTCTCGGCATTGCCTATCTGGTCTACTCCGGCATTCAGAGCACGATGATGTACTACCTAACTCCCAGCGAGCTGTTGGCCCAAGGCCCGGCGGCTTACGGAGAGCAGTTGCGGCTCTCCGGTTTGGTCAAGCCGGATTCCGTGCAGTCAGAGCCCAAGACTATGACCTTGCGCTTCACCGTGATGGACGAGAAAGCCCCGGGCACGACGATGCCGGTCGTCTACAAAGGAGTAGTGCCAGACAGCTTCAAGCCCGATGCCGAGGTCGTCTTGGAGGGCAAGCTGTCGAGTGAAGGGGTATTCGAGGCGAATACCCTTTTGGCAAAGTGTCCCACAAAGTACGTGCCCGGCACTTAGAGCTAGCGGGTCCGAGCGCCCCGGCATTGGCGTCGGGAGCATCTTTACGTACTCTAGGAGGATCACATGACTGAGATTGGCTACTTCTCTCTCGTCATTGCCCTTTTCGTCAGTGGCTACAGCGCGGTGGCCTACGTCTATGGCGCCCGGGCCAGAGTGACACCGCTTTTGACCAGTGCACGCAACGGCGTGTATGTGGCATTCGGCTTAGCTACCATCGCCTCTGCCATTCTGGTCAACGCCTTCTTCAGCCGGGATTTCGGGGTCGCATACGTCTACCAGTACTCCTCGTCGGACATGGACGTCTTCTACACCTTTGCCGCCTGGTGGGCCGGACAAGCGGGCTCTCTTCTTTTCTGGGCCTGGCTGCTCTCGCTGTTCGCCGTGATCGTGATCTACCAGAACCGGGACCAGAACCGCGAGTTGATCCCTTACGTGGGTGCGATCATGATGGTCATCATGGCCTTCTTCATGGCTGTGATGGCATTCTCCTCTAACCCCTTCGAGCGGCTCCCGGTGACACCTGCCGAGGGGGAGGGGCTCAACCCGCTCCTGCAGAACATGGGCATGTTCTTCCATCCCACCACCCTGTATCTGGGCTACGTGGGCTTCACAGTGCCTTTCGCCTTCGCCCTGGCCGCTCTCATGACCGGGCGACTTGGCGACCAGTGGATCCAATCCACCCGCCGCTGGACGCTCTTTGCCTGGTTCTTTCTGGGCATGGGCAACCTCTTCGGCGCCCAGTGGGCGTACGTTGAGTTGGGCTGGGGTGGCTACATGGGCTGGGATCCGGTTGAGAACGCCTCAATGATGCCCTGGTTCGTCGGCACGGCCTACCTGCACTCGGTTATGATCCAGCAGCGGCGTGGCATGCTCAAGGTCTGGAACATGGTCCTGATCATTCTCACGTACGCCCTTTCGATCTTTGGCACGCTGCTTACGCGCTCGGGAATCCTCTCCTCCGTGCACACCTTCAGCGAGTCGGCCCTGGGGCCCATGTTCATGGGGCTCATCGCGGCCATCGTGGTTATCTCGCTCTACTTCCTGCTGGAGCGGTTGCCGCAACTGCGCGCGGAGAATCAGTTGGACTCCCTGCTGTCGCGTGAGTCCAGTTTCCTGTTCAACAACCTGCTGCTGGTAGGCGCAGCCTTCGCTATGTTCTGGGGCACGGTCTTCCCGTTGATCTCGGAAGCTGTGCGCGGCGTCAAGATCACGGTCGGTCCGCCCTTCTACAATCAGGTGATTCCGCCGATCTTGCTCGCGATGATCGTTCTGATGGGTATCTGTCCCCTCATCGGCTGGCGCAAGGCCTCGCACGAGAATCTGGTCCGCAACTTCCTCAAGCCTTTCGTGGCCACTGTGCTTCTGGTGGCACTTCTGGTTGCCACCGGCACGCGCTCCCCGGCCGCGGGTATGGCCTATGGTGCGCTGGGGTTCGTGGGCTTCACTATCCTGCTGGAGCTGTACAGGGGCACGCGGGCGCGGCGCCACGTTCACGGAGAGTCGATCCCGCTGGCCTTTCTACGCCTGGTTTGGTCCAATAAGCCGCGCTATGGGGGCTACGTGGTCCATATCGGGGTGATCATCATCGGCGTGGGCGTCGCGGCCTCCTCTTTGTTTTCCACTACTGTGGAAGGCAACCTCCGACCGGGTGAGAGCCTGGCGATCAATCAGTACAACCTGACTTTTGAGAGACTGCAGAATTATCAAACGAAGGCGCGGCAGGTGGCATCAGCCTCCATGGCTGTGACCGAGAACGGCCAGCCTGTGGGACAGATGATCTCTGAGAAATACACCCATCGCGGGCACGAGACGCCGGTGACCGAAGTATCCATCCGCACCACGCTGCTAGAGGATCTCTACGTGATTCTGGCCGGCTTCGCCGAGGACGGCTCGGCTTCTTTCAAGATTCTGGTCAACCCCATGGTCATCTGGATCTGGATCGGCGGTGTGGTCATGCTGGCTGGTACCATGATTACCATGTGGCCTGATCCTCGGGAAGCACGCCGTCGCGTCACCGCGCAGGTGCGTGGTCCGGCGGAGAAGGTGGTGACCTATGCCTAGGGAAAGAACAAGCTCGACAGGTCTTCTTCTTGTGAGGAGGATTACCGCACGTCTTCTAGCGCTGGTAGCTCTGCTGCCACTGCTGACGTTGGCGCTGATGGCTAGGCCACCGATGGCCGTTTGGGCCGATGGCAATGTGGCGTTGGTTGATAGCCTTAGCGACGAGTTGATGTGCCAATGCGGTTGTTCCTACACGGTGAACGCGTGCGCGGGAGCCATGCAATGCGACGTCTCCGAGCAGATGCGCAAGGTAATCTCCGATAAGGTGGCCCAGGGACAGGGCCGCCAGCAGGTCATTAGCTACTTCGCCAGCCAGTACGGCGAAAAGGTACTCGCCGCGCCCACCAAGCAAGGCTTCAACCTGACGGCCTGGGTTACGCCGTTCGCGGCCATCCTGGCCGGGGCCGGGGTGGTCTACCTGATCCTGCAGGCCTGGGTGCATCGTCGGGGCGCTGAGCAGGACGAGACAGTGGATGAGTCCGGACCGGCCGATCTGGGAGCCTATGGCGAACGGGTCGACCGTGAGCTGGAGCAGTTCGTCTAGCGAGTGTCACACAAATCAGATAGGGGCGCTGGGATCTTTAATAAACAAGCTAGGTACATCCCGCGTAGAGGCGCAATTGATTGCGCCCTGGGCGGTGGTGGGGGCAGCGCACGCCCATGTACACGTAATTCTGTTAGAGATCATTATCACGCCCCAGAGGAGGCCAAAGTGATTGTCAGCATCATCGCCGTAGCCATGGCGGCCGTCGTTTTCGCGATGGTGGGCTATCCCCTGTTAAACAACCGCCGCCAGCCGGCCGTCATTCAGCCGGAGGCATACCAGTTAGCGCTAGAGGATCTGGTGGTGGAAAGGGAAGAGACCTACGCAGCCATCAAGGAACTGGACTTCGACCACGAGATGGGGAATCTGGCCGATGCGGATTACCAGCAACTGCGCGAGCGCTATCGCCGGCGTGCGGCAGGCATCCTGGAGGAACTGGACAGGATGCAGGCCGTGTCGGCCGCACATGCCTCGAAGTCGAGATCAGCCACAAACCGGAAACCGCTTCCGTCCTCCGAGGACGAGATCGAGCGAGAGGTGCGTCGACGACGAGCCCGACGTCGGCCCTCGCCTGACGTCGGCACGACTTGCCCGAGCTGTGGCGGTTCTCTGGCGCTAGAGGATCGTTTCTGCGCCGCTTGCGGGACGGCCGTCGGCCGCCAGCGTTGCCCCGAATGCGGTACAGACTATGGGCCAGATGATCTCTTCTGCGGGAGCTGTGGCGCTAGTCTGGCCGCAGGGGTGGCGCGATGAAACTCCGACTCAGCGTCTTTGGACTGTTCGGTTCAACCGTGGCAGCACTGTTGACGCTGCTCGTCCTGACGGCGCCGGTCTCCGCGGATGGCGGTGTGCTCGAAGGACGGCTCAAGAATGGGACGGCGGGTGCCGTCTTGCCCGCTGGGTTGGACGTGACGCTCACCGCATCGGGAGCTGAGGCTGGCTCCAATCTCATTCAGAGAGCCAAAGTGGATGGGCAGGGCAGTTTTCGCTTCACACTCGACGCCACGACCGGCTACACCTATACCCTCACCACACTTTACCAGGAGGTGGAGTACCGCAGCCCGCCCGTATCCTTCGCGGCCGCCGAGACGGCCAAGCAGATCGAGTTGACCGTTTACGAGACGACGGAGAGTGACGCGGCATTGACGATCGAGGTGGCACACACCGTGCTTGAACCCGATCCACAAGACCAGGCCGCCTGGGCCGTCGAGGCGGCCGTGATTCTCAACAGCGGAGACCGTACCTACATCGGTAATCCCCAGCGCTCGTTGGATGGCAAGCGTGCCACGCTGCTGTTCTCCTGGCCGGACGGATCCCAGCACCTGCAGCCCATGCAGGGGCTGGATGTTGATAGGCTCATCGAGGTGAACAACGGCTTCGCGGATACGGCGCCAGTGTTACCCGGCAAGCACGAGGTGGGCTACACGTACATGGTACCCATTCAGAACGGGGCCGTCAGCTTCGCGCGGGCTGTGGACTACCCGACCAAGCGATTCACAGCGCTGGTCGTCGATACCGGGGGCCGCATCGACGGGGGGGCGCTGTCCAGAGGCGAGCCGGCGGATGTGGATGGAAAACGCTACCAGGTCTTCACCGGCCAGAATCTAGCGCCCGGCTCGCCCATCACTCTGAACTTATCCGGGATACCATCCGGTCGGACGACGTCCACGAGCATGCTCATTATCGCGCTGGTCGCTGGGGCCCTAGCGGTGGCAGCCGGCGTGGCCGTCTACATTTGGCGCGGTCGGTCTGCGGGCGTGCTGACGCGCCAGTCTACTGCGGATCGCGACAGGCTTCTAGCAGATCTAGCTGAGCTGGACGATTCGTTCGAGGCCGGTGAGATCGATGAGGAGGAATATCAAGCCGAACGGGCGATGCGAAAACGCCAGTTGGCCGAGCTCTGGCAGATGCGAGCGGAGGGGTAGTGATGGAGCAGCCGGCTATTTTGGTGCGCGATCTGCGCAAGTCCTTCGGGCCGATGCCGGTATTACGTGGCGTGGACCTGACGGTGGCCCCTGGTGAGCGACTAGCGCTCTTTGGAACAAATGGAGCGGGCAAGACCACTCTGATCCGGATCCTGGCCACCTTGATTCGTCCTTCGCTCGGCACGGTCATGGTGGCGGGCTGTGAATTGGGCTCAGAGAGCGCAGCGGTTCGCCGCCGAATCGGAGTGGTCACCCACCAGACGTATCTGTATGGCGACCTCACGGCCGCGGAGAACCTGCGCTTCTACGGGCGCCTCTATGGAATAGTGGACTCGGAGACCCGCATTGGCGCTCTGCTGGATAAGGTGGGACTCTCCTCCAGGAGCCAGAGTCTGGTGCGCACCTTCTCGAGGGGCATGCAGCAGCGCCTGTCCCTGGCCCGCGCGCTTCTCCACCAGCCTGCAGTACTGTTGCTCGATGAGCCGGATACCGGGCTCGACCAGGAGGCCTTCGCCGTGCTGCGGTCTATCGTTACGGGGGAAACGACAACGCGCCCGGCCGTGCTCCTAATCACTCACAACCTGGAGCACGGCTGGGCGCTGACCGACCGAGTGGCGATCCTGTCCCGCGGGCGGGTCGCCTTCAGCGCCCCTAAGGAGACACTGGATGTGGCAGAGCTTGCAGCGGCCTATCGCCGCTATGCTGTCAACGCGGCCTGATGGCGCCCTGACCCGCTTCGCAAGCCAGGTGGCGGCCATCGCGTGGAAAGATATGCTGGCCGAGAGTCGCACTAAGGAGGTGCTTAGCTCCACCTTCGTCTTCGCGGTGCTAGTCATCGTCGTCTTCAACTTCGCCTTCGAGCTGCGGGTGGAGACAACGTTGCCGCTTGCACCAGGCGTGCTGTGGGTGGCAATCATCTTCGCCGGGGTGCTTGGTCTTGGCCGCTCCTTCGTCGCCGAGCGGGATCGGGGGTGTCTGGAGGGACTGATGTTGTGCCCAGCCGACCGCGGGGCCATCTACCTCGGCAAGCTTCTCGGCAACCTGCTCTTCATGATCGTGGTGGAGGCGGTGCTGCTGCCGATCTTCTTCGTGCTCTTCAACCTTCCGGTCTTCACGCCAGAGCTGCTCTTGATCGTGGCGTTGGGCACGCTCGGCTTCGCGGCAGTGGGCACGCTTCTCTCGGCCGTGGCAGTCAACACCCGCACGCGCGAGGTGATGTTGCCGGTCCTGCTCTTCCCGGTAGCCGTGCCGGTGCTCATTGCTGCCGTAAAGGGGACGGGCGTAGCGCTGGAGAGCAAGGGGTGGGAGGAGATGTTGCCATGGCTCAATATTCTGGTGGCTTTCGATGCCATCTTCCTGGTGATCTGCTTCGTCGTCTTCGAGTACGTACTGGAGGAGTAGGGCTAGCTATCTCACCTGAAAGCTACGTTGTTGGAAAGGGGCAGGCCGTGAGGGCGCGATGAATCGCGCCCCTACGAGGTGTGCTACGCGATCCCGCCGCCAGCGTTTAGAACAATGCTGTCGTCGGTAGAGAACCCAGGGAGCATGCGAGTATGGATATGATCCAGACAACAATCGGGCAGAACGAGAGACGCGATAGGCGTGGAGTGAACCTACTGGGCTACACGGCCCTGGCCGGCATACTGGTGGCTCTGTACGCCGTCTTCTTCTATGCACCGCGCGAGGCCATGATGGGCGAAGTGCAGCGCATTTTCTACTTCCACGTCCCCTCGGCGTACATCGCCTTCCTCGCCTTCGCCGTCGTCTTCGTCTCCAGCGTGCAGTATTTGCGAACGCGGGACGCCGGGTGGGACGCTCGGGCCCACGCCTCAGCAGAGATCGGCGTCGTCTTCTGCACCATCGCGCTGGTCACTGGCTCTATCTGGGCCAAGCCTATCTGGGGTGCCTGGTGGACCTGGGACCCGCGTCTGACCACTACCCTGGTACTCTGGCTGATCTACGTCTCGTATCTCATGCTGCGAAGAGCCCTGGACGAGCCGGAGCGGCGGGCCCGCTTCGCGGCGGTAGTTGGGATCATCGGCTTTGTCGACGTGCCTCTGGTGTTCATGTCCATTCGCTGGTGGCGAACGATTCATCCAGTGGTCTTCAATGCGGACAGCATCGACGTGGATGGTCAGATGATGGTCGCCCTCGTCGTCTCGCTGGCCGCCTTTACGATCCTATACCTCTATTTGCTCAAGCTGCGTGTCGGCCTGGAACGCCTCCAGATCCGCGTCGAGGCTCTCCAACGAGCACGCTGGTAGGAGGATGCGACCATGATGCAGAATCTTTGGTACCTTATTGTCGCGTACGGCGTAATATGGGTTGTGCTGTTTGCCTATATCTTTAGCGTGGAGCGCCGCCAGAAGCAACTGCGAGACGAGCTGACAGCGCTGGAGGCCGGGGTAGCGGCCGGTGAATGGAAGGAGACCATCGGCGAAAGCGCTCCGGCACGGGAAGAGATGGGTATCCCTAGCTTATCTCCATGATGGAGATAACCTCTCCGGTTATGGCGTCCACCACGATTTCGGCCCTTTTTCCTGTGGTAGGAGCAGCTCCGCCTTCCCCATCCAGTCGAACCGTCCAGCGTAGGAGCTGCCTTCCAGTCAGCTCTGGACCAATGTCCAGAGCAATTGTTTCTCGCGTTGCCATGTAGTCGACCTGCTGCCGTGCAATCTCAAGCGCACGTTCGCGAGGGATCGTCGGAGTCGTGGGAACGGTCACTTTTACATCCCTTGCCGAGTAGATGGCGACTCGACCCATTCGGTCAGTGATGACCTTGACGGCATTCGGGGTTGGCACACCGTCGATTGTTTGTCGCCATTTGAACACATGTCCGCCTGTGAATGGACTGGATTCCCCGGCTTCTTCAGGCTGGAGATTATTCTTGTGGAAGCTCGGATAGTGTCTCAAAGCGAAGTCGAGGGCAATGCGTCTGGCATCATCTTCGCTGATGCTGTAGCTCGGGTTGGTCGTTATTCCGTCGGAAAAGGTTGAGACGACCATGTTATTCTCAATGTCTACGAAGTAGTAGTCCTGCCCGCTTCTGAGGATGATATCCCGGTAGCCGTGTTCTTCGAGATGAACGTAGGCGAGCTTGATATCGCGCCCAACAAACCCACGCGCGCTTTCCTTAGCCTTCTCTATCTGTGCTGAGGTCACATCGTCGCGCATCTCGGCTGCCATCTGCATGCTGGAAACCATCTCCTGGGAAACCATCCAGACGAAGATCGCAGTCGTCCCGACAATAGGCACGGCGTAAGGAAGCACCACCGCGAGACGGCGCAGTCGCCCCGTGGGAGAGCCTTGACCCTGTGGCGGCGAAGATCGATTTGACCGCATCGAAGACGCCAGGCGCGCGGACACGAGCAACGCCAAGACCCCCCCAGCGATCAATACCAGGTAATGCCACACTTGATGTTCGGGACGTGGAGCCGAAAGAACGGTCAATTCTAGCCCGGTCTTGCCCGATGCCCCTGAGCTATTAACCCACACCTGGATTCGCCAACGTCCGCTCATTGGCAAAGTGCTGATGATCGCGTATTCGCCAGCGTTTCCTTGTGGCACTGCCGAGATTCGAACCGGCGTCAAGCGACTCGCACCTGGATCGGGCATCTCAGCCATCCCTGGGTTGTCACTCTGGTCCATCCAGGCGATAGCAACTACCTGAGCTTTTGTTATCGGCCGTCCATGTTGATCTTTCGCCAAAGCGGTTAGACGGACCTCCTGGCCGATAACTGGAAAGGCAGGATCCATCGTAATCCGCAGCGAGACTCGGCCGTCAGCAGACGCAACCGACGGCAGTACGAGGACGATAGGAAACGTGAGGGCTACCAGCAACAGGCCGACACCAAATGCTCTCATACACCAACTCGTATCCAGGTACCTTTGAAGAGCAGTATATCACTGGTGGCTGCTTCCCATCTCATCTCCATTCGAAAAGATACATTGGCTTGCCAGGCTGGACCAAGACGGACGGAGCTGCCGGCAACGAACGCCGATGTTCCTCCCCTGGACTCCGCTACGCTGACATGCCACTCTCAGCGCATCAATTCACGCTCCTGAACGAAGGGTCCGTGCCAGACGTGGTACCAGACCTGACCGCTGTAGCCGTTCACCGAGAGCATCCCCTCGATCCCATCCTGACGCAGGGTGTGCATCGTATAGTAGCCATAGAAGCGATCAGGCTGCGCCACGTCCAATGGTAGTCCTTGTGTCTTCAGGTATTGCCTGGCTAGCTCCTGGGCCCGTTCGGGCCCGATGGACATCTCCGCCGATTGTCCCTGGGCGGATCGTCGCCAGCCCATCATGCCTCCCATCATTCCATACCTGGTGTTCCACAGCATGTTGGGCCCCATCTCCGGGAAGACGGCGGCCGTGTACTTGTCGATGAGCAGCTCGAAGGCACGCACACCCGTGTCTCGTTCTAACGCCTGGACGTAGTAGTTGCCCCCGAACTCCATCACCTCGGCCAAGGCCAGATTCGGATTGCCCAGGCTAGCGATGTAGTTCTGGGCAACCGTGCTGGCCCGCTCGATGTCGATGGGCTGGGCGTCGGCCGCTACCGGCCCGCCCATCATCCCTGCCATGGCCGGCATCCCCATCATGCCCCACGGGCCGGGACCCCATCCGTTAGGTCCCAACGATGCTCCGATCGCGGGAACGACCGTGAGGAGCCCAATGATCCCCACAACGAGAGCCGCGATACCGCCGACGAGCCCACGTCTTCCACGCATGGCCGCACCCCCTATCTCGCATCGAGGTCACGGCGCATCTGGTCGTACTGCTCCCGCGTGATCTCGCCCCTGGCGTAGCGTTCCCGCAAGATGTCCAGAGCGCTGGTACCGGAGGCGCCGGGTCCCGCCGCTGCGGGCCGTACCTGCTGGATTAGCCAGACGACAAGCCACACGATCCCACCGATGATGAGGACCCAGAAAAGCAGCATCAGAATGCCCATGAGGACCCCCCACCAGCCGAGGCTGTACCCCCCAAAGCCGTACCCTGTCCCGCCCCAACCCATCATGCCACCGAATCCCATCATGCCTCCGCCCAGTACACCGAGCAGCAGTATGACCAACACTATGGCCCCAACGATGATCGCAACGTCCCTTCCCTGCATGGCTGCTACCTCCAATGCTTGTGCATTGCATCCGTAGACGCATCAAACTGGCCGGCACAGTGTGTGCCAACTGTGCCGCCTGAATGGTGAAGCCTATCTTTCAGTCTCCTATCAGTGCCTTTTCAGGTGACATTCAGCTTGAAGCACTACCATGATAGGAAGTAACGGAGACGTCATTCCTGGGCGTACAAGCCAGCCGGCACTGGACTAGGCAGGGACGCCTGGTAAGAGGGGCGATTAGTCAATGACCATATCAGATCAGGCCAAGACTCGACGAGTTGAACTAATCCTCCCTGCACGAGCGCAGGCAATGGGGCTTAGAACCGCGACGGACGCCAAGATCGCGTTCATTCGTCAGTCCTCCCTCTGGTGGCATGGAACGCTCTACTATTGCCCTTTGTGTGATCAGGAGTTCCAGGGTGCCGACCTGGCGGCACGGCATCTTGTCGCTCGGCAGCATCCTGTGCTCAGGTGGGAACTTGCAGTCTTGCCCAACGTGGAGGCACGTAGTTAGCGGTGCACAGAGCACTCAAACAGGCATTTGAGGATTTCAAGGCTGCGTTGGGAAGCGACCGATATGGCAAGGAGACGGTCAATTCCAGCCCGGCTCAGGCGGAGCCGTCACCGGCCGTAGTCCAGGGCCATCCTCACGAACCGATCTCACCACCTGAGGGTAGGTCGCCGGATCCGTCCTTCTCCGGCGACCTGCCCCCTATCCTGGCGCCAGAGCCGCCTGGGACTTCCACGGCCCCCGAGCCCACGGCGGACACGAACGGGGGTCTGAGGCTCGCCAGAGACTTTGTCAGCAGGCACGGCCCCGTTATCCTGATCGCGATAGTCGGGGCTGGAATCCTCGTCTGGGCGAACCTTGGAGGTTGGCTCGCACCAGAGCCATCAGACAGAGATGTCGTCGCTACCTACTCCGATGGCATGGTGACAAAGGAAGATCTGCTGGGAAGACTGGAATCCCACACGGAGGCGGAGCGCAGGACATTAGCCACTCCAGAGGGCCTGCGGCACCTCGTCCAGGACATTGCAGTCCACCAGGTCGCGGAGCGCTGGGCAAAGGAGCGTGGACTGGACGACAAGAACAGTGTCCAACACGCCATGAAGCACGTGGCCGAGGATATCAACCTCCACGACATTGGGACCCAGGTCCACGAGGGTCAGATTCGGGTCGACGAGGGAGAGATACAGACGTACTACGAGGAGAACCGCGAGCGCCTGGGCAATCAGCCTCTGCCGGAAGTCCGCGACATGATCCGTGAGACGCTGCACGCCAGCAAAGAAGAGGAGTACATCGACGCGTATCTGCGCGACCTGCGGGCCAGGGCCAGCGTGACCGTCAACTATCAGCTTTTAGCCGTGCCAGAGCCGACGGAAGAGGAACTCTGGGCCTATTATGTCTCACACCAGGCCGATTTCCGCGAGCCGGAGCGCGTGCGTGTTCAGGAGATGCGCTTCGAAGCAACTTCCCGGGACAAAGACCGTGAGTCCCGGGACAAGGCGGAAAAAGCCCTGGCCCGCGTGCAGGCCGGAGAGGATTTTGCCCAGGTGGCCCGTGAGCTCGCAACCAACGTGGGCGCGACCCGCGCGGAGGACGGCGACGAGGTCGTGCGGGGCTCCCGCGGGCAGGAGTTCGACGAGAAGGTCTTCAGCCTGAGAGAGGGCGACGTGAGCCCGGTCCTCAAGGATGGCGACGCATATGGATTGGTGAAGGTGGTGGAGAAGCGGCGAGAGCGAACACGCGAGCTCGACGAGGTCCGTGCGGAGATCCGTCGGACACTTGAAGCCGAGGCGGAGACCAGGCTTTTCGGGGAGAACAAGGAAAAGACGCTCTTCACCATCCGAAGCCGGCGCTTCACGCTGGGAGAATTCCTGGAAGAGTACCAGCACTTCGCGCCCGACGTGCAAGCGCGCTATCAGAGTCTCGATGCCAAGAAGGCGCTCGTCGATCAGCTTATCGACCGACTTCTGGTTATCGACGTAGGCTCCAGCCAACTGCTTGATGTGAAGAACAAAAAAGAGATCGAGGAGGCGCGGCGACACCTGCTGGCGCAGTACCTCCACGAGGAAGAGATGCAAGACAAGCTGGAGGTCAGTGACGACGAGGTCAAGCAGTACTACCAGCAGCATCGCACGCACTATGTCGAGCCATCCAAGGTGAAGATCAGTTACATCCGCGTGGGGATGGGCGGAACAGAGGACAGCCGCAAACGCGCCAAGGAACGCATCGAAGAGGCGGCGAAGAGGTTGCAGGCGTCTAAGGATCGCCCTGAAGCCTTTGGAGAGGTGGCTAAGGAGTTCTCCGAGGACTCGAAGTCAGCCGCCATCGGAGGCAATCTGGACTCCTGGCTCGCCCGTAACAACGACGACCTGAGCCATGCTCTGGCCCACGACTTCACCGAGGCGGTCTTCCGCCTCAAAGTGGGGGAGACGAGTCGGGTCATCAGCATGGGCGATAGCTACTACATTGTGCGGGTGCGAGAAAAACAGGACGAGAAGCCTCTGACGTTGGAGCAGGTCAGTGCCACGGTGCGACAGGACATCCAGGACGAGAAACATCTGCGTGCTCTGCAGGATCTGGAAGCCGAGTTCGCCCGGCGCACGCGGTTGGTGGTGTATGACGGCCGCCTGCGGGCGCTGGCAGAAGAGATAAGGGCGGCCAAATAGGCGTTGAGTGGCGCCCCGATCAGTCATCCCGTTGAAGCTGTACGTCGGCGAGCTAGTGTGGTCACAAGGAGGTATTGTGGGAAGGAAGGAGAACACCCTCGTCATTGCGATGGGCGCGAACGTGCTCCTCATCGGTATGAAGCTCCTGTTGGCCCGTCTCTCTGGCAGCATGGCTCTCACCGCCGATGCCTGGCACTCCGTCGCCGACCTCTTCGTGACAGGCGCCGTTCTGGTGGGGCTATTTCTTGCCCGCCTGGAGCGACAGAAGCAAGGGCAGCCAGGACGGGCCGAGCATGCCGCCGCCCTCTTCGTAGCCATCTTCATCTTCTACATGGCCTATCGCGTCTTCACCGAAACAGTTGGCGGCCATGGGCACGAGCTGAGCAACGTTTTCGTCGTGGCGCTCGCCTCGCTAATCACCATTGCCATCAGCTACTTCATGGGGCGTTTCAAGCTCTACGTTGGCCAGCAGACCAGCTCGCCGGCCCTGCTCGCCGATGGCTACCACTCGATGATGCACATGTGGAGCTCCGTGGTGGTCGTGGCCGGACTGTTCGGTTACCTGATCGGCTTTCGGACCCTCGATCGTGTAGCCGCAGTGATCGTGGCCCTATTCATCGCCTATACCGGCTACCATATCCTTTCGGATGCGACGAAAGGGCTGACCACGTCGGCTGAGTCCCAGGACGGTCCTCCGGGTGCCCACCGCCACGGACTGTTGGGCAACGCCTGGAAGCCATCCCCTTCAATACTACGCCCCTTCGTCGTGGTGGTAGTGGCGCTATACCTGCTCTCGGGATTGTACTACGTCCAGCCTGGCGAGGTCGGTATTGTGCGCCGTTTTGGGCAGTGGGATCGCCAGCAAGCATTGCCCGGTCTGCACTACCGTCTGCCCTGGCCCTTCGAGAGCACCGCGAACGTGGCCGTGGCCCAGGTGCGGCGCTTCGCCACTCCACCGATGGAGATTCTCACGGGCGACGAGAACCTCGTAACGGCAAGCCTGGCCGTGCAATACGATATCTCCAGCGCCTCTGACTACCTTTTCAACGTGAGCGACCCGGACAAGCTCCTGGCCCCGGCCGCTAGCTCTTCTCTGCGTCAGACCGTTGGCGAGAAGGAGATCGACTACCTGCTGACCACGGGGCGGAAAGAGACCGAGGATCACGCATCCAAAAGACTTCAGTCCATTTTGGACGATCAGAAGGCCGGCATTCGCGTGCAAGGTGTCCAGCTCGTGAGCATAGTGCCCCCAAGAGAGGTCGCCGATGCCTTCGTGGATGTGGCCAGCGCGCGCGAAGACAAGAACACCTTCGTCAACGAGGCCCTCTCCTACCGGAATGAGGTTGTGCCCAGGGCACGGGGCGAGGCGGAGAGAATGGTGCGAGAGTCCGAAGCATACCGGGCGGAGAAGATTAATACGGCCCTGGGCGACGCACAGCGTTTCCGTGACAAAGTTGTGGAGTACGCCAAGGCCAAGGAAGTCACTACAACGCGTCTGTACCTCGAAGCCGTCGAGAAGGTTCTGCCAAAGGTCAAGAAGTTCATCGTCAGCCCGGAGATCAAGCAGGACAATCTGGACCTATGGTTCGTGGGCGAGGGGACTACGGCACCGCAGGTGCCGCAGTCACGTCCATCGGCGAGCCCGCCGCCGTCCCCATCGCCTGCGCCGAGTACCGGGTCGCGCTAGTGCGGTGTTAGCGATGTACGAATTGGCGTCACTCGGCTGTCATTCTGAGCCGCAGCGAAGAATCTCCCCCGGGCGCCTCGATAAGAGCCACGAGGAGATCCTTCGCTGCGGCTCAGGATGACACTCAAGGGACTGCCTGTGGGGACGCCCACGTGTCGATTCATCGGTCACAGAGCGCTAGCCTGTCATAGAGATGGAGGTAAGCAGAAGCGATGAGATCCAAAACCATGCTGATCCTGGCCGCGGTCGCGCTCCTGTTCGTGGTTGGGAACCTGGTCTTCTTCTCCGTAGATGAGACGCAATACGCTGTGGTCACGCAGTTCGGCGAGCCGATCCGGGCGATCACCCGGCCAGGATTGCAGTGGAAATGGCCGGAGCCGATTCAGAGTGTCGTGTTCTACGACAACCGGGTGATGGTGCTTGCCCCGGACAAGGCCGAGTATCTGACCAGCGACAAGAAGAATATCCTGGTGGAGAACTACGTGGTCTGGCGCATCGCCGACCCGGTCCAGTACCTGAAGAGCTTGCAAGAGCGTGGTCGAGCTGAGACGCGGCTCACCGACATCGTGTCGTCTGAACTGGGAACCGCTCTGGGCAAGCAAGAGTTGGCCTCCCTTGTCACGACCGAGCAGAGGGCAATGCAACTACCCGTCGTGTTGGACGAGGTGACCCGCCAAAGCGGCGTACAAGCTGAGAAGTATGGTCTTGAACTGGTAGACGTGCGTGCTAAGCTGCTGAATTTCCCCGAGAAGAACCGCCTGTCCGTCTTCAGCCGTATGAAGAGCGAGCGCGAGGCCATCGCCCGCAAGTATCGGTCTGAGGGGGGCGAGGAGGCGGCCAAGATCCGCGCGGACGCCGAGCGCGAGCAGCGTGTGATCGTCTCCGAGGCTTACGCCAAGGCGGAGAAGCTGCGCGGCGAGGGCGATGCTGAAGCCATCCGCATCTACGCCGAGGCCTACGGCAAGGATCCAGAGTTCTACAAATTCCTGCGTACCCTGGAGTCCTACGGCAAGTTCATCGACGACAAGACCACGGTCGTTCTTCCATCGAACTCGGAGCTCCTGAAGTACCTCAACCAGGTGCAGAACCGCCCGCCAGGACAGTCCGCGAGCCAGCCGGGAAGATCAGATAGTAACGCGACCAGCGCCGGCTTGATAAGCGCGACGGACGACGCCGCGGCTGCCACGGATGGGAGGCGGTAAGTATGGAGGAGGACCTGACAACCTCGTCTGCACCAGTGGTTGTTGAGGGCATTGCAGAACCAGGCAGTGGAACAGGGCGGGAAACGCCTGGACCATCGCTGGCGTGGCGGGTGGGAGCAGCGGTAGCTGCCTTACGTGCTGCCATGAGGGGCGCACTAGGCGACAGCGGAACGACAATCGGCGCGGACCTGCGCGGCGCGTTCGGTCACATCCTGGCCGCTCGGCATCTCGGGTTAATGGTCCTGGGCGGGCTCGCTGTTGCCTACGTACTCTCCGGTGTCTACGTGGTCAATCCGGGAGAAGAGGCCGTGGTTCGCCGCTTCGGGCGGGTGTTGGATCGGCGCGTGGCCGAGGGGCTGCGCTATCGGCTTCCCTGGCCCATAGAGCAGGCCGACAAAGTCAACGTCGCCCAAATTCGGCGGGAAGGTATTGGGGTGACCATTCCCGACCACCCCACGAGCGTTCACCCGCCCGAGGAAGTGCAGGTGCTCACGGGCGACGAGAACATCGTCAACGTCAAAGTCATCGTTCAATACCGCGTGAAGGACCCGGCCGACTACCTCTTCAAGGTGGCGTATGGCCCCGATCCGCTCATCCGCAACGCCGTCAAAGACGCCCTCGTCAGCCTCGGGGGAGCAACGGACGTCGACGACCTGCTCACCACCGGCCGACCTGAGTGGCAGCAGGCGCTCCAGTCGCAGGCACAGAGGACACTGGATCGGTACAACAGCGGCTTACAGTTCGTGAACATCAGCCTCCAGGAGGTCTACCCACCCAAGGAGGCGTCCGATGCCTTCCGCGACGTGGCCAGCGCCCGAGAGGACCGGGCCAAGGCGATCAACGACGCGCAGGGCTACCGCAACAGTGTCGTGCCCGAGGCCCGGGGCAAAGCGCAGCGTGCTATCAGCGAGGGGGAAGGATACAAGGCGGACGTCATCAACCGAGCCAAGGGTGAGGCCACGCGGTTCGACGATACTCTTGCGGAGTACGTGCGCAGCCTGGAGAGCTCGTCGGATGACGTAACTCGGTACCGGCTGTACGTCGAGTCCATGGAGAAGATCCTGTCCAAGGTGAAGAAGTACGTGGTCGACCCCGGTGAGAATGGCGAGAAGGTAAACGTGCGCATCCTGGAGCAACGATGAGGCTGGGGCAAGCTAGAATCCAATCCCCAACAAACAATAGATTGGTGAGGTAGGATAATGAACTCTATCGCCATAGGGATCGATCCCATGATTGCCCATTTGGGTGGATTCGAGCTCCGATGGTATGGCCTGGCGATCGTGGCAGCCGTGGTCGTCGGCATCTGGGTGGCTACTATGGAGGCGAAACGCAGAGGGATCTCGGCCGACGACATCCAGTCCCTGGGAATGTGGAGCGTCATAGGCGGCATCATCGGGGCACGCCTCTTCCACGTCCTGGACAAGTGGGAGTTCTATCTCGCCAACCCTCACCAGATCCTGGCCTTACAGCAAGGGGGGCTAGCCATCTGGGGCGGTGTGGTCGGCGGTGTCGCGGTTGGAGCGGTCTACGCGCGCCGCAGGAAGCTTCCGCTCGCGATCACAGCGGATATCGGTGCTCTGGGGCTCATCACCGGCCAGATCATTGGTCGGATTGGCTGCTTGATAAACGGCGACGCGGTTGGAGGTCCAACCACTCTCCCCTGGGGTTTCCGCTACGTGAACCCCAACGCGATGTTGCCACAAGCCATCGTCGACTACGCACGCGAACAGGGCAGGAGCGTCGCCGAGATCGCGGTGCAGCCGTACCCGCTCTATGATATGGTCTGGAATCTGGGGGTCCTGGCGATCCTATGGCATCTGCGCACGCGAACACGGCTGAATGGTCTGATCTTCTTTACGTACGTCGCCCTGTACGGAGCCGGCCGCTTCGTTTTAAGCTTCGTAAGAGTGGAGGACCAGATCTTCCTGGGACTGCAACAGGCCCAGCTTATCGCCCTCGGTATGATGCTCGCCGGAATCGTAGCCGTGGTCTACCTGCTGGGAAAGAGCAAGAAGACAGCTCTCGCAGGCCGTGCCCTGAGCGCTTCCTGATTACTCGCCCGATTCATGTCGGTGGGGCTTTCGAGAACTGGACATGTGGAGCGTCGTGTTATAAGATATATCTATCAATCGCGATACCACGATAGCTACTCTGGAGGTCCCCTATGACGACCGCATATTCTGGCATCGATATGACGAGCGCGCAGTTCGAGCTCGACGCCAAGTTCTTCCGTGGACTGGCCGATCCCACGCGAGTGCGCATTCTGGACTTCCTGCTCGAAGGGGAGAAGAACGTGGGGCAAATCGTGGATTACCTGGGCGCTCCGCAGAGCAGCGTCTCGATGCACTTGACTTGTCTCCGCTGGTGTGGCTACGTCTCCGCGCGGAAGGATGGCAGGCACGTGTACTACAAGGTGACCGATGAGCGGGTGCGCGAAATCATCCGGCTGGCGCGTGCCATTATCGCAGACAACGCTCAGGCAATCCTTTCCTGCCAGGTGATCAGGTAGCGGGAGGCAAGCGTTGAGTTCAGTTCGCACAGAAGGACTCGAGGAGCACTTGCATTCGTTGTCGCCGGGAGAGCAGGCCGTGGGTCTCGCGGCCTTTCGGCTTATTCTTGATGGAACCGCGGCCTCAATCGATGTCATCGCCGACCGCGCGGGCCTCCCGCGAGATGACGTGGAGAGTATCGTCTCTCAACTGGCCCAGCGCGGCCTGATCGTGGTCGACAGCTCGGGGGATGTGGTCGGCAGTTGGGGACTCTCGCTACTGCCCATGGTCCACCGGCTGCGGATCGCCGGCCGCGACCTCTACACCTGGTGTGCCGAGGACGCCATCGGCATCCCCGCGGCCCTGGACGAAGATGCCACTATCTCGTCTCGCTGCTTCCAGTGCGGCGAGCCGCTCACCATCGAGATATGCGCCGGGCACGATGCCCGCGCCTCCGCTCCGAACGTTCGCATCTGGCTGGTCGAGGCGGAGATCGGCCGCTCTATCGTTGGCTGCACCTGACCGCTCATCAACTTCTTTTGCTCGGTCGAGCACCTGGAAGAGTGGCGTAGCCAGAACGAGAAACAGGCCGGGCAGCCTGTTTCTGTAGCCGAGGCCGCGGAGTTGGGCCGGCGCTGGTGGAGATGGGCAGCGCGAAACCGAGATGAAAGGGAAATGGGAGGACAGATCGCATGAGCAATCCGAGCAACGACCGAGCATTGCGCATGAAAGTCGACGGCATGACCTGCGAGCATTGCGAGCTGAGCGTGGTCAAGTCCCTGCAAGATGTCGGCGTAAGCGACGTGCGCGTTGACCATCGTCGCGGGGAGGCGATCTTCAACGCTCCCGCGGACGTTGATCCGGCCATCCTGGCCAGAGCGGTCAGCAGGGCTGGCTACCAGCCGGGGCCCGTGGAGACTGTGGAGACGTCAGGCGCAGGCAGATTCCCTGCCTCGCCAGATGGGGACTACGACTTGGCCATCGTCGGCTCCGGCGGCGCGGCCTTCGCGGCCGCCATCCGCGCTCGCGAGCTGGGCGCCCGCGTGGTCATGATCGAGAGGGACACCCTTGGGGGCACCTGTGTCAATGTCGGCTGCGTGCCCAGCAAGACCTTGCTGCACGCCGGCGACCTCTACCATCAGGCCGGCCATCACCCCTTCCGCGGCATTCATACGGTTCAGGAGGGCGTGGTTCTGGGGCCCCTGGTCGACCAGAAGAACGAGCTCGTTCACACTCTGCGGCGGGAAAAGTACGAGGAGCTGATCGCGGAATATGGCTGGGATCTCGTCCGCGGCGAGGCGCGGTTCCTCGATGGGGAGCGCCTGGAAGTCGACGGGGAGGTCGTCACTGCTTCACGCATCCTGATCGCCACCGGCGCCTCGCCGGCCGTCCCGTCCATCCCCGGCTTGGCCGAGGCTGGCTACCTGACCAGCACCACGGCCCTCGCGCTGTCGGAGGTGCCCGAGAGCCTGGTCGTTATTGGCTCCGGCTTCATCGCGCTGGAGCTGGGACAGCTCTTTCGCCACCTGGGCAGCCACGTGACGGTCATGCAGCGCAGCCCGCGCATTCTGAAAGGCTACGAGCCAGAAGTGGCGGAGGCCGTCTACGAAGCGCTGTCGGAGCAGGGGATGAGCTTCGTCACGGGGGCCCGATTCACGCGGGTGGAGAAGAGGTCACCTGGCTATCATGTTGCCGTCGAGGTTGGAGGTGAAACCCGAGCGGTGGAGGCCGAACAGCTTCTGGTAGCCATCGGTCGACGGCCGAACACCGCGGCTCTGCACCTGGACCGAGCCGGCGTCAAGGTCGGACCTCTCGGCGAGATCGTGGTAGACGCACACCTGCGCACGACGAACCCGTGCATCTTCGCCGCGGGCGACGTGACGGCCGGGCCGCAGTTCGTCTACGTCGCGGCCTACCAAGGGACGCTGGCGGCGGAGAACGCCCTCAGCGGAGCGCAGCGGAGAGTCGACCTCAGTGCCGTGCCGGCGGTTGTGTTCACCAGTCCTTCGATCGCCACCGTGGGACTCACCGAGGAACAAGCCAAAGCAGCCGGGCACGCCGTGAAGAACTCCGTTCTACCGGTGAAAGCGGTCCCGCGTGCGCTGGTCAACCATGACACGCACGGCGTCTTCAAGATCGTCGCGGACTCATCAACGGACCGCATCCTCGGCGTGCACGTGGTGTCCGAGAACGCGGGGGACGTGATCTATGCCGCGACCCTGGCGGTGAAGTTTGACCTGACGGTCCACGACCTGGTTTCGACCTTCGCGCCCTACCTGACCATGGCCGAGGGGCTCAAGCTGGCTGCTCAGACCTTCGGGAAGGACGTAGCCAAGCTCTCGTGCTGCGCTTCGTGAGGAGGACAGAGGAGTTGAAAGCTGTTGAATTCGACAAGAGAGAGCAGATCGGGGCGACAGACGCCTCTACGGAGGCGTCGAGCGGCGGCGCCACGGCGTCGCTAGGCGTGGGGCTGATTGGCGCCCTCGTCGGCAGCCTCTGCTGCCTTCTGCCGGCCCTGGCCTTGACGGTGGGCCTGGCTGGTGCCGCGGGGCTGGTCCAGCTCGGCGCGTATCAGCCCTACTTCCTCGCTGCAAGCCTGCTCTTTGTGGGCGGATGGAACTGGTACATGGTGCAGCGGCGCAAGAGCTGCTGCACGACCGTCGACCAGAGGAGAGCCTTGTACGCGTCGGCGATCCTCTCGGTCCTGGTGTTCCTGGTGGTCTACGTCGTCATCAACTACGCCATGGTGCCCTGGCTGTACGATCTATGGTCGGAAAGAATGCCGGCGACGCACTCTATGTAGCAGGCGGCACTTTGATGGCCGCTGAGCAGGGCTTTAGCGAAAGGGAGGACGTCTCATAGCCATGATCGTGATCGACATCGATCCCATGTTGGCCAGGATCGGACCGCTCAACATTAGCTGGCACGGCCTCTTCACGGCCGTCGGCATCCTGGTGGCTGTCGTGCTGGCGGCGCGCCTGGCAAGGAGAACTGGCTTCGCCGAGGACCACGTGTATGGGCTGGCCCTCTGGGCGGTGCCGGCGGGTGTCGTCGGTGCACGACTCTTCCACGTCGTCGACGAGTTCGGCTACTACGCGGCGCATCCGCTAGCTATCCTGGCGATTCAGGAGGGCGGGCTGGCTATCTACGGCGGTCTGGCGGGCGGCATTCTCGGCGGGGTTCTCTACCTTGCTCGTCACGGCCTGCCTCTCGGGCGGTTTGCCGATGCGGTCGCGCCGGCCATCATCTTAGGGCAGGCTATAGGTCGCATCGGCGACGTCATCGACGGCGAGCACCACGGCGCGCCCGCGGACCTGCCCTGGTCGGTGGTCTACGTCCATTCGAACACGGCGGGAGAGCAAGGGCTGGCCGTGCATCCGTCCGTCGGCTACGAGATGCTGTGGGACCTGGCGGTCTTCGCCGTGCTCCTGGGGCTACGCGACCGGTTGCCGCGCGCGGGAATGCTTTTCTGGACCTATGTCGTCCTGTATGCTCTCGGGCGCTTCGTGGTGGGCTTCTTCCGCACGGACACGATGCTACTGGGAGGGCTTGGGCAAGCCCAGCTCATCGCCGTCATCAGTCTGCTTGTCACGATCCTCGTCCTGGCCGCGCCCTCCCTACGACGAGGCAAGGTTGCGGGTGCAACGGCGTAGATGGAGAAAGAACGCTGAGGAATCCAAAGGAGGAACGATGAGGAGAAGCTATCTACTGTTCGGCCTCAGTCTAACGCTGGTGCTGCTCCTGAGCGCGTGCGCGGCCGCCCGGGCGACGCCGAGCCCCGACGCTCAGCCCACGAGGAGTCCCACGGGGCAACAGGCGGACTCCACGGACGGCAAGAGCGCGCCCAGTCCGGATACCGATTTCCGGAGCATGACGTCGGATCGACAGCCAGACTCCGCGGAGAACCAGCGGGCCCAATCGTCAGGGCAAGCCACGGTGAGCTTCTTCGTGCCGTCGGTCACCTGACCATCGTGCGTTCCGCGCGTGACCGCCAGCGCCAAGCAGGTGGCAGGCGTGGAGAAGGTCCAGGTGGACCTACGCACACAGACCGTGACCGTCACGTACGATGCGGCGAAGACGAATCCGGAGTCCATCAAGAGGGCCCTCGAAGAGGGGGGCGACACCGTGAAGCCGCCTCGTAGTTAACAGTGTGCTCGTGCACCTGTCGTGGATGCTGGGCAGACAAGGACGGCTGACAAGACATGATCGGAGTATGGCAAGGGAATGAAGGAGAAGCTTTCCAGTTTGGGCTCGGTGGGCACGGCCTTCCTAGCCTCTATTTGCTGACTGGGCCCCTTGGTTTTTGCATCGCTCGGTCTGAGCGGTGTCGGCATAGCAACGGCTGCGTTTCTCACACCGTATAAGCCGGTCTTCCTGGGGGCAACCATTGCCCTGCTGGGGGCGGCGCATTTCCTGCTGCGCAAGAAGTCCACCGGTAGCCCGTGGAACACACGGATCGTGTGGGGCGCGACCGCGTTGGTCGCGGGACAGCTGGTGTACTCGGTGGTCAACACCTGGCTGGTATCCGCAAACGGCGGGCAATAAGGTGGTCCCATGTGCTGCATCATCGGAGGACGCGCATCGGGAAGACAACGAACGCGGGCGTGAAAGCTTTCAGGACACCCCGAACCAGCGCCTGGTGGTGTCTTGCTACGGAAAGGGTCGAGCATGAGACGGATATCGCCGAACGGATGCGACTTGGCCGAGGGCCCGAGTGCAAATGGGGTGCAGGCTAGTGGCCTTCGCTGGCCGCGCCTGGTGATCGTCTTTGGGGTTGCCGTGGTGGTGGCGGGCCTGGCCGGGTTGATGGCCTACGGACTGGTGTACGGCCAGCGGGTCATTCTTGGGGTCAAGGTGCACGACGTCGATGTTGGCGGGCTTGGCCACGAGGACGCAGTTGAATTGATCCGGTCCCACCTGGCCGAGTTCGAGCGTAGCGCGATGGCTCTGCGTCTTGGAGAACAAGAGTGGAAGCTCTCTCCAGCGCAAATGGGCGTGCGGTTCGATGCCAGGAAGACGGCCGACGACGCTCTGCAGACTGGTAAGCAGGGCAACATGCTGGAGAAGCTCGTGGTGCAGTTCGATGCGCTGGGCACGGGCGCCTACGTCGAGCCGACGTACGCGATGGATGCAGACGAGTTCGCCGCCGCCGTCAAGCGCCTCGCGGTGCGGATCGACCAGGCCATGGTGAACGCGGCCATCAAGATCGAGGGCGGCCAGGTGCGCGTGGTGACCCCGAAGGAAGGGGTCGTGGTGGAGCAGGCCAAGCTGCGGGAAAGGCTTGAGCAGCGGGTTCAGGCGCTCTCCTCGGCCCCCATCGAGATCCCGGTCACGCGGACGGCCCCGAAGGTCACCGCGCAGGATCTGGAACCCGCTAGGGCACGCGCGCAGCAGATGATCTCGGGTCCCATCAAGGTGACGCTCGATGATCGAGTTCTCGACAAGTGGGCCGTAGGCGAGGCCAAGCTGGCCAGCATGGTGGTCTTCGAGGAGAAGGAGAGCGGCGGCAAGCGCCAGATGATGGCGACTCTCAACAAGGCGATGCTGCGCGACCTGGCCGACAAGATCGCCGCAGAAGTGAACCAAAAGCCTCAGAACGCGCGCTTTGACTGGAACGGCGGCAAGCTCAAGCCCATCAGCGACGGGCGCGCTGGGCGGACGTTGGACGTCGACCGGTTCGTTGAGGATCTTGAGGCCGTGGCGGTCTCGTCGGGTGAGCGGAAGATGGCCCTGCCAATGAGGGTGGTGCAGCCTCTCGTCGGTCCGAACGATGGCGCTAAGCTGGGGATCAAGGAGGTGGTGGAGGAGCGGCGCACCGACTACAGCGGAGGCGCTTCCGAACGCCGCTACAACATACGCCTGGGCGCCTCGCGTGTGCACGGCGTGGTCGTGCCCCCGGGCGAGATCTTCAGCTTCAGCGATGAAGTGGGCGAGATCACGGAGGAGAACGGCTACCAGATGGGATTCGCCATCATCGGAGCGGACACGTTGCCCGATCCGGGCGGCGGGATCTGCCAGGTCTCGACGACGGTATTCCAGAGCATGTTCTGGGCC
>SCTZ01000159.1 GCA_004297765.1 Chloroflexota bacterium
CAGTTAAGCAACCCTTAATCGAGCCGTAACATCTCCCTAACCCGCCATAACACGTCCTTAAAGCCGCGTTAACCTCCCGGTGCTATGCTTCGCTTGAAAACAGAAGAATGAGTATTAGAGCGTGTAAGGAGGAAAAAGCTTGAAGCATCGATCGATTAGGCCGCACTTGGGAAGAGCGGCAAGGCTCAGCTCGCTGGCGATGGCCCTTGTTCTAGGGTTAACTGCTTGTGGTCCGACCGGATCTCCAGCCGGCTCGCCCTCGCCCTCCCAGCCAGGAACCTTTCCCCAGGCATCGCAGACCACCCCTGCTACCTCGCCGGCCACGTCCCAACCGCCGGCCGGAAGCTCTACAGCCGCCAACATCAGTGGACCATTCGAGGGTGAGGCCAAGCAATTGAACGGAGCGGGCGCGACCTTTCCGGCCGTTCTCTACACCAAGTGGTTCGAGGAGTACTCCAAGCTGGCGGGAGTCAAAGTCAACTACCAGCCCATCGGCTCGGGCGGCGGCATCAAGAGCATCAGCGACCAGACCGTGGACTTCGGGGCGTCCGATTCTCCGATGACGGATGATCAGCTCAAGCAAACCAAAGGCGGCGAGATTCTTCACATCCCCACAGCTCTGGGCGCGGTGGTCCCGACCTATAATATCCCTGGCGTGAGCAAACAAGTGAAATTCACGCCGGAGACACTGGTGGGGATCTACCTGGGCGACATCAAGAAGTGGAACGACTCCAGGCTCGTGGCAGATAACCAGGACGTCAACCTGCCCAACAAGGATATCGTGGTAGTGCACCGGTCCGACGGCTCCGGAACGAGCTTCATCTGGACGGATTACCTGTCAAACGTCAGTCCGAAGTGGAAGAGCAGCGTGGGCGCAGCCACCTCGGTGGATTGGCCCGTGGGACTCGGCGGCAAGGGCAACGCGGGCGTGGCCGGAGAAGTGGCGCAGAATCCAAACTCGATCGGCTACGTCGAGCTGATCTACGCTCTCCAGAACAAGCTGGCCGTGGGACAGGTCAAGAACAAGGCCGGCGTATTTCTCGATCCGACCCTGGAGTCGGTAACGGCGGCCGCGGCAGGGCTAGGCGACACGATCGCGCCAGACCTCCGCGCATCCATCGTCAACGCACCCGGCGAGAAATCCTGGCCCATCTCTAGCCTGACCTGGCTGCTGGTGTACAAGAATATGACCGACAAGTCCAAGGCCGTGACCTTAACGCGCCTGGCCTGGTGGGCCATCCACGACGGACAGAAGTACAACGCCGACCTGGGCTATGCCCCATTGCCCGATGGTGTGGTGAAGAAGGCCGAGGACAAGATCAAGTCCGTGACCGCCAACCGCCAGCCGGCCTTCCCTGGGCGCTAATCGAAAGGAGAAGCAAGGTGCCAGTCGTTCTTTTCGTCTGCGTTCACAACGCGGGCCGCAGTCAGATGGCCGAGGCTTTCTTTAACCAAATCGCCCAAGAGCGCCACTTGCACGCGCGGGCAGAGTCGGCTGGCACCGAGCCCGGCGACCACGTCCACCCGGAGGTCGCCGCCGCGATGCGTGAGCTCGGCATCGACCTCACGGCAAAGCGACCCAAGCTGCTGACCGACAAGCTGATCAAGGAGTCCCAACGGGTCATCACCATGGGCTGTGCCCCCGACGCCGCTGCTTGTCCTGCCATCCTATTGAGAGACGTGGAAGACTGGGCTCTCCCCGACCCGCACAGTCAACCACTCCGGCGCGTACGAGAGATCCGCGACCAGGTCCGCCGCCGAGTCTTGCAGTTGGTGGAGCAAATCGAGCGGACCGACATCGAAGATGCTCCCCCGATTGACCAAGGCGACTGAGCCTCCCGAATCACCCCCGATTTCGAGAGTCCCGCTCAGTGCGTCGTTCCTCAAGTGAGATGTCCTTTGTGGGACGTTCCTCAGCGGAAAGAGCAAGGATGGACACGCTTCGATCTCGATGACATCGGGATAGCTGACGTGCCATCCCCTCTCCCTTTGCGAAGGGAGAGGGTTGGGGTGAGGGTCCCCAGGGTCTTCAT
>SCTZ01000160.1 GCA_004297765.1 Chloroflexota bacterium
ATGTCCGGTGGTGTGAGAGCCGGGCGGGGTGACCCACCCGGCTACTCGATTGAGGGTCCCCCGGGTCTTCATCGGTCCGAGACGGCGATCCATCGGCGTCAGGGGCTGAACCCTCATCCTGACCCTCTCCCTTTGCGAAGGGAGAGGGAATAGCTCCGCCCGCTCTCTGTACTTGTGGAACGACGCACTGAGTGCGTCGTTCCACAAGTACAGCATCCTGTCCGAACCGCCGCGGTTAAGGACCGCTGCGGTTTCGGAAACCGCGGCGGTCTACGTCGGCGGTCCAACTGCGCCGTCTCCGTAGTGTGTTACTGACTTGCGGAACGACGCATTTAGCACCGTGGACTGCCGGCCCCCTGAATTGCTCACCTATTGTGCGAACTGGTGTATCTGGAAGCTCTGGGCCCGCCTACGATACGTCGGCCGTCTCGGCAGGCTCACCCTTCGGCGCGGCGATGGTGGCCCGAATGCGGCGATCCAGCTCCTGCGTGATCTCCGCATGCTGGCGCAAGAACTCTCGCGCGTTCTCTCGACCCTGACCAAGCCGGTCGTCGCCAAAGCTGAAGAAGGCGCCGCTCTTCCGAACGATTCCCATCTCCACGGATAGGTCGAGCAAGCCACCCTCTTTGCTGATGCCTTCGTTAAACATAATGTCAAACTCGGCGGTCCTGAAGGGCGGCGCGACCTTGTTCTTCACCACCTTCACCTTGACCCGATTACCCACGACTTCCGTTCCCTGCTTGATCGATTCCGTCCGTCGGATGTCGAGGCGAACCGAGCTGTAGAACTTCAGAGCACGTCCGCCCGGGGTAACCTCCGGATTGCCAAACATCACCCCGACTTTCTCACGCAACTGGTTAATGAAGACGACGGCTGTGTGCGACTTGCTGATGGCAGCCGTCAGCTTGCGCAGGGCCTGCGACATCAGCCGCGCCTGCAGACCGACGTGGGAATCGCCCATGTCGCCCTCGATCTCTGCCCGCGGCACAAGCGCCGCCACGCTATCGACGACGATGATGTCCACGGCTCCACTGCGCACCAGCGCCTCCACGATCTCCAAAGCCTGCTCACCGGTATCCGGTTGAGAGATCAGCAGATCGTCGACGCGCACGCCGCAGTTGGCCGCATAGGTGGGATCCAGCGCATGCTCCGCATCGACATAGCCGGCTACACCGCCCAGAGCCTGGGCCTCAGCGATAATATGCTGGGCCAGCGTAGATTTGCCAGCCGATTCCGGACCATATATCTCGGTCACCCGGCCCCGTGGAATACCGCCAATGCCAAGCGCAAGGTCCAGCGCTATCGAACCGGTCGGGATGGATTCCAGGGCCACCTTGGCCGACGCCTCGCCTAGCCGCATGATGGATCCCTTGCCGAACTGCTTCTCGATCTGCGCAATCGCCGCTTCCAGGGCCCTCTCTCGCTCACTCGCCATATGCTTCTCCTCCAAGATCGACAACTCTCGCTCACCAACAACATACAGCCCCTTCGCGGGCCCACTGATTCCGGCGAAGGGCTTTGGACGAAGCTCCCCCATTGTAGCACAGGTGTTCTACAGAGTAAAGGAACCCAGCCCGATTTGCTATAATGCTACCGCGTCGTTAGCCGTAGTTTGTCATTCTGAGCGCCGCAGCGCGAAGAATCCGCGCCTTTTCGACCCTTGTGCGGCAAAGGGGTACGGATTCTTCGGCGTGCGCGCCTCAGAATG
>SCTZ01000161.1 GCA_004297765.1 Chloroflexota bacterium
TCTGAGCGCCGCAGCGCGAAGAATCCGTATCCCCAGGGCGCGGATTCTTCGGCGCCTGCCCTGAGCAGAGCCGAAGGGTGCGCGCCTCAGAATGACAAAACCAGTGTGGTCGAACACTAGAGCAAAGCCAAGATGAAACCCGCAGGGCTGGCGTGACGGAATACTCTGGCGGTGCGGCGTTCCCTGGGAATCGGCATGTAGATTTCACCTTGGCTGAAGTTTAGGTCTCAAAAGAACGCGGTCTGTCCCCGTAGTGGCGGGCGGCTCTCGCCGGAGGCGAGTCGCCTTTGGAGACTGCCCGCCAGGGGGGAGGTGGGGACAGCGTCCGACCGTGTACTACGCAATCTTGTCAAAAACCACCAAGACCGAGTCGGTCTTAGCCTGCACCCGTCTCAGCTCACCGCTCACTCCTCACCCAGTATACCTGTCCATCTGTCACCAGCTCGATGGTCCCCCGCTGGTCGGTCCGGAGCGTCTGAACCTTCGCCAACTGTTCGAGCGTGGACGGCGCGGGATGGCCGAAGCGATTGTCCGCCCCAACCGAGATGACAGCGAGGCGCGGTGCGGTGACTCGCAGGAGCTCCTGGCTGAGGCTGTTCTGGCTGCCATGGTGAGGGACCTTTAGGATCGTGCTGGCTGCGACCGCGCCGGAGGCCAGCAGATAATTCTGCCCGTCTGTCTCAAGATCACCCAGGAGCAGCACGCTCACAGCGGGCGCCGAGAGACGCAGGGCGAGCGATTCTTCATTGCTGGCACTGCCTGGCGTTCCGGACGACGACGGGGCGCTGATCACCGTGAGATCGGACTGATCGCCCAGACGGAGGCGCAGCCCTGGCTCCGCGGCAATCCGCTGCTGTCCATTTTGACCGACTAGCTCTTCCCATTTCTGGTACGCGGCGTCGTTCCCCTTGCTGCTTCCTTCTACCACTCCCCGCACCTCGAAGCGCTCCAGCACTTCCACCAGACCCGTCAGGTGGTCGGCGTGAGCGTGCGTCAGCACCAAGTAGTCGATGCGCCTATCCCAGAACGGCATGGTCCGGCCCAGTTGGGACAGTAGACGCTGTGGACTGGGTCCCCCATCGATCAGAACCTTGCCCGCCGGGCCGCGAATAAAGATAGCGTCGCCCTGCCCCACGTCCAGGAAGAACACGTGCAACCTGCCATCCGGCTGCGCTAGGACGGCCGTCCAGACCACCACCACCCCGGTAACAAGCCCCAGGACGACCCGGCCTGACACGTGGGTTGATCCAGCGCCAGCACGCACCCAGAACCACGCGACGCGCAGGTGGGCCAGCCGGCTCCGGTCGGCCGACACCCACCAGACAAGCCCCCCAGCGCCGAGGAACAGCCAGAGTACCCAACCCGGCATAGGCGGCACGGTCACGGCGGCCAGGGGCAGGGCGGCAGACCACCTGACGACCGCGATCATGTAGCTGAGCGGGACCCAGTCCAGACCGGACACGACGCTCGCCAACCCCGGCCACACCGCGCCGAAGACCGCCACCAGGGCGGATAGGCCAAGAATAGGTCCCACCACCACATCTACGAGCAAATTGGCGACGAGCCCCGCCAGCGGCGCGGTGCCAAAGTGGTAGGCGACCAATGGTAGCGTCGCCATGGAGGCCAGCACAGTCACCAGCGTAGCCTGCGTGAGGGGTTGCAGCGGTCCGCCGATCCAGCCCGCCTTCCCCGCCCCAAGGCGTGCGACGCTTGCTGTCAGAAACTCGTTCCGGCCCGTGCCAAACGAGATCAGGGCCGCCGTGGCGGCGAAGCTCAGTTGAAAGCCAATATCGCCTATGACCTGAGGCTGGACCACGGTCATCAGCGCGGCCGCCAGCAGCAGTCCCAGGCCGGCGTGATTCTGCCGTCCCGCCAGGATGGCCACCATCGATAGCCCCGCCATGATCGTCGCCCGCACCGCGGATGGCGCGGCCCCCGTGAGCACGCAGAAGAAGACGACGCCGACCAGAGCCAGCACCGCGCCCCGGCGCCGCCCGAGCAATGGGGTAGCGAATGTCAGGAGATAGACAACGACCAGGCTGGTGTTGTAGCCCGAGATGGCCAAGAGATGGCTCGTGCCGGAACGGTTGAAAGCGTCAAGCAGGTCCGGCGGCAGATCGGCCCGTAGACCCACCAGCAGTCCGGTGCTCAGCGCCGCCTGCGGCTCGGGCAGTGCGGACGACAGAGACCGTGCCAGACGGTCGCGCAGGTCATCGATCAGGGTCAGCGCAAGATAGCGATCGTCGTGCCCCACCCGCGCCAGGGACGGAAAGCGCATGATGGAATGAATGCCTCGCCCGGCCAGATAGCGAGGATAGTCGAACCCATCGAAGGGCTGTGGCTCCTCGAGACGTCCCTCCACCCGGACGCGATCGCCAATGGCGCCCTCCGAGTAGCGCGACGCGCGCACCAGCACCGAGCCCTTAACAGGCACAGCCCGATCTCCGATCTCCACGGACTCGACCCGCACCCGCACGTTTGCCAAGGCATCGCGCAACGCCGGCGACTCCTCCACCACCCCGACCACAGCGAGCAAGCCTGCCCCGTTATACTTCGAGACGTCGTTCTCAGGGACGCCCTCGACAGTTGGCGCATTCCGCAGCGCGGCCAGGAGGAAGACAGCCAACGCTACAAACGCCAGAGATAACCGCGGCCTTGGTCGAATCAAGATGGCCAGCGGCACAGCTCCCGCCATCACGAGCAGAGAACCCGCGGGAGACGGACGCAAAGACGGGCCGGCCACGATTCCGGCCAGCCATGCGTAGCAAAGGACAGCCAGCGGAGCCATCATAGCGCTAGTTGGCCACTACCAGTTCCTTGATCTTGTCCCAGGTGGCGGAGTTGACCAGCTTCAGATCGCGCAGATCCTCAGGACGTCGGAACGGACCGTTGCGCTGCCTGTAGTCGATGATCTTGTTGGCCGTCACCGTGCCAACTCCAGGCAGCTTGTCCAACTCGACGAAGGAAGCCGCGTTTATGTCCACTTTGCCGGCAGAGATGGGAGCCTCGGCGGACTGAGCAGGAAAAGACTCGGTCGTGCGGGCGGGGATCGACACGTGCAGCTCGTCCCGCACCAACGCGGCTAGGTTCACTTTGGCGAGATCGGCCTCATCAGTCGGACCTCCCGCCGCGCGTAGGGCGTCCTCGACCCGGTCGCCCTCTTTCAGCGGATAGACGCCGGGACGCTGGGCTGCGCCGCTCACGTAGACTTTGATGACCTTCGCTTCGGGCGCGGCGGCCGGCACGATCTCCACGCTGCCATGACCGCCGCTCATAACCTGCTGCGAGACGAACATGATCACCCCCGCTACGACGGCGATCGCAGCAAGGATGCCGACAGATAGTTTAAGAAGTTCGGGCCATCCGCTTCTCAAAGCAGCCTCCGCAGAGCTTACCATCATGTTAGCGTGAGGATGCTCAGCAGTCAATACGTTCGTCCCGCCGCTACTTGCTTTGACACTGTTGAGCCCCCCCTGTATAATGTCAGTGCAAAAGAAGACTTATATCGTCTTCATTTGCCCCCGGGCAGGCTCTGTCAGCAGGTTACGGCGCTCAGGAACGAGGAGATGGGGAAGACATCCTTCGTCGTTCTCTCCGGCTCCCTTCCGACGGCGTTCCCGTGATTGGCCGGCACGTGGCGAGAAGATCCGATAGACGCAACTATTATAGGAGAGACCAATGGTTGAGCAAGTCGAAGCGGCCCTGGCGAGCATTCGACCCTATCTCCAGGCTGATGGTGGCGACGTAGCCCTCGTGTCGGTGGACGATGACGGCACCGTCAAAGTCAAGCTGCAAGGAGCCTGTGGCGGCTGTCCTATGTCTCAGATGACCCTGACCATGGGCATCGAAAGAACCCTCAAGGAGCAGGTGCCGGGAGTCAAAGAGGTCGTCGCAGTCTAGGATAGTTCCTGAACCCTGTCGATACCAACTAACACAACAAGGGAGGTATTTCGCGCATGGCCTTCAAGATCTCAGACGAGTGTATTGCCTGCGGAGCGTGTGAGCCCACTTGCCCGAACAGTGCAATCAGCGAGGGCGACCCGGTCTACGTCATCGATCCTGACAAGTGCACCGAATGCAAGGGCTACTACGACGAGCAGCAGTGCGCTTCGGTCTGTCCCGTTGACGCCTGCATCCCGGACCCTGCTCACCGCGAGACCGAAGAGCAGTTGCTCGCGAAGAAGAAGTAGGGTTCCGACCCGGCAATACGCCAGCGCGAGGGCTCTTGTCGCATCCGCAGGAGATCCTAATCGTCCCAGCATGCGGCAGGCTCATCCCGTGCCTGGCAGGCCAGATTCCTGGCTGTGGCTCATCCGGCGCCCCTTGGGCGGTCAAAGCGTGGGCGCCGGATGAGCCACACAAGCCTTGACATGGACTCGCACCCCTGCCGTGGCTTACGCGCGACCCGAGGCAGTCAATCAACCGAGTACATCCATAGGCAGCAGTGCAACCTGGCAGATGGACTCGAAGCTCCTCGGGGCTTATGCGTTCTCCGCGCGCCTCGTATCACGGCCAGCCCACCCGGGGCTGAAGCCGCCGGGCTGAGTCAACGAAGCCGGCTAGAAGCCGGCTGAGCACGGCACCCAGCCCCCTTC
>SCTZ01000162.1 GCA_004297765.1 Chloroflexota bacterium
CACACTGGTTTTGTCATTCTGAGGCGCGCACGCCGAAGAATCCGCGCCCTGGGGATACGGATTCTTCGCGCTGCGGCGCTCAGAATGACAGGTAGCGTCTTCTCTGTGGTCGAACACTAGCGCCGCCAGGCCGGGGGCTCGGGGGTGTCCCCCGAAAAAACCCAACTCAACGCTGGGTGGCGCAGGGTTATTCCTGTGCAGGCCCTCCGACCCTGCACTAGAGCAATGAATCGCTCACGACTCGGACAAACGTTTCATAGGTCTGGTGTAGGGCCCACAGGACCCCGTCGCGTCCCAGAGCATTCCACTGGGTTGGGGATAGATAGCTAGGTTCCTGGCAGGCGCCGCCCGAAATGAGCAAGCGGTGGACGAGCTCCAGCACGTCCCATTGGGCTAGCTCCATGGCCATCTCGACGATCTCCTGGTTCTTGCTCAGCGAGGCGATAGAATAGGACTGCTGCATCAATCGGAAGAGCGATTGCTGGGTGGGATGACCCAGGAAATACGAGATATCTCCGAACTCCGCGGCGGGCGCGGGCGTTGTGGGCAATGGCAGGGGACGGCAGGCGTCGCCGTCTCCGTCGAGCAGATCTCTCAAGCGTACGAAGGAGATTTGCCCGTCCAGGAGCGACTCGGCCAATTGGCGCAGCAGCGCGGGACCGTCTCCGTCCATCGGACTGGAACCCGAGGAGACGTTTGGCACCCGCCACCCCAGCACGGCAATGGGCCCGGGCTGGTCCGTGATCCCCTCAGCGATGGACGAGAACTGCACGTTATAGGAGTGTGGAGGCGCCGCAGCCAACAGTCCGGCCGCTTTGAGACTCAACGGTGCGTTGCGCACGCACAGGTAAGGGCCTTCACCGTTGCGATGTAGATAGCCCGGAGAACGTACGCCCAGGACGCTCTCGGCTCCATCGCCCAGCACCACACGGAAGCCGGCCGCCGCCGCGGACCAGTAGATCTCGTTGTTGAGGCAGAGATGGGGGGCTGCCACCACGTCGGAGTCGACGGACAGCCGCACCCGAGTCAAGGCCCGCGCCTTGGCCCACTGCCGTCCGAAGGCCTCGATGTCCAGGTAGAACGTCAGGCTGTGGTAGGGATCGACCGTCACCCATTCCACGTTCGGATGCCGCAGTAACTTGAAGAAGGAGCGTGCGACCTTCTGTCTCTGCTTGAGCAGATTGCGCATCAGCCAATCGGTCATGCTGAGCTGGAAGGTGACACCCTGCGCGGCCAGATCGGTCATGACCTGGACGTATGATGCTCCGATCTCCTGCCACCACCTCTGGCAGTAGTACTGAGAGGTGCTATCGTCGAAGAGCGCTGCGCGCAGGTCCTGCAGGGTAGCCCCTGTTGATAGGGGCTGTGGCGGCAATCGGAGCCGCCTTGGCTCGTGGAAGGAGAGCTGGAATAACGCGCTTTTTGCCATTAATAACGCCTCTCTGGCTTGGCGCCCGCTCTATTCTGGTGGAGCAGGTGACCGACGGATCCGATGTGCTCCCTACAGCGCTAGCTGGTTTGTCTGCACCCGAGCCACAGACCAGCAGGAGGCACGTCCAAGCCATTGGTTTACCGTGTCCTCAGGAATGTCGTGATAATGCCCGGAAGGCTATTGCTATCGTGCGTCGAATTGGTCCGTGTCCCAGACGAGGGGACGCAAGATACGCCTGGGCACGGCCGTTAAGGCTGCCGACGTCCGCATGCGAAAGGCGAGGGCTTTCGCGATCGGGACGCTAGGCGTAGGAGGAGCCACTCCAGCGTCGGGGTGACTCCTCAGTCCGTTCGGACTCCTATTCAAGAGAGAAACTGGGGTCAGAGCGCCATCGCGCTCCCATCGTTAGAGCCGGCAGAGCTACTCCACCTGCCCCACGCCCTGCATAACGTCCGCCATGCTGAAGTACTGCCGGTCGGGCATCTTCTCCAGGAAGTTGAGGACGTTGGTGGGGCAGTTCTGTGTCCTGCAATGGCTGATCAGATCACGCTTTGAGCACGGGAAGTTAATTCCCTGCAGGTAATTCGCAATCTCAGCTGGGCTCAAACGGCCCTGCTCATGATGAGGCATGTCAAGTTCCTCCCGATGTGTTCGTCACCCCGTTGGTGACTCAGCCTGCTTCCGGCTCCCGTGGGCCCAACACGGCCCCGGAACACCTAACGGCTGTCGCGAAGGAACATCTGCAACTTTCGTGCCAGGCTGCTGCCCGGGCGGGCCCACAGCCTGCAGAGTCCATCCGATCCTGACCAGCGTACCTACATACATTCGCTTCTGACTTCTCCTGCCCTCCGACTGGGGCGGGCACGCGTCCATGGTCCGTCGTGGGCTACTGTTCGGTGCCGACCACTCCTACCGTGGCCCCAAACCGAACGATTCGCTGTACGGTCTTCGCACGGGGCACCTCGATGAATCCTCTTCATGCATTGCGGCCAGGAGACGCAGCCGAGTATAATTGGGATCAACTATACAATCGGTATTATCGCAAGAAACTGGGCTTGTATGCGCTTCTCCAAAGCGCCGGATCCCTTTCTACTGACGATGGCCGTCGGAGGAGTGCTTCATGGAAACTATGTTCCAAACGGGCGGCGGAGACGCCGCGAATCAACAACGCAGGCCGCGCCTGGTGGCAGCTGAGCTGGCACAGTTGTCTATCGCCGATCTGGAGCAGATCCTGGCCGACGAGAAGACATACAACGAGGCTTTGCCGAGCGGAGAAGAACTCACCGCGTTCTTCGAGGGCCTGATCACGGAGCAGCTTGAAGCTTATGCCATCGTGCTGGCCCAGCGGCTGCGCAGTGAGACCGAGGTTTTGACCTGGTTCGAGTCGGAGGGACTTGATCCTCTGGCCCTGGACCTGGCCCAGCTCGATCTGCCCTTTCCGGTGCAGTTGGTCACTCCTGAGCAGGCGGAGATAATCCCTGCACAGTTGGACGGGCGGGCCTGGTATCGCGGCGGGACCATCTTCGTCAACGGGGCCTTGCCGACATTGCGCGAGCGGCTTGCCCGGCTGGCTACGCAGGGCATACTGGGCAACGACCTCTTCCACGAGGTCTACCACGGTTTTCAGGATGGTCTGGACAAGTTCCATTCTCTGGAGGAAGTACTGGAAGCGCTGCACACCGTCCCGCACGAGTGGCGGGTAGCTCTGGCGGAGGTGCATGCCTGGGCCTTTTGTCTGCGTGGCTTCAAAGAGGAGACGCTGATTCCCATTCTCCGCAACAGCTACAATGTGGAAGATGTCGAGAGCCTGGTGGCCGCCTTCGAGATCATCCATAGCCTGGCTGCCCTAGGTCTGGATGGCGTGCAGATCGCTTCCCTGATCGGCAAGACGCGTTGGGACGTGGAGCGCAAGCGCTACACCTATCTCGAGCAGGTCCGGGATGAGCTCATGGCCGAGCAAGGCTATAGCCAGGGCGAGCTGGAGCACCTTACCAGCAAGAAGAAGCTGATCGAGCGCATCCAAGCTGTCCGGGCCATGGGGCTGGCCCGCGAGCTATGCCGCGACTGGCCCGAGGTGGGGAAAAAAGGTGAAAAGGCGAAAAGGGGAAAAGGGTGAGAGGCCCGATTTCCCTTCGCCTTTCCGTCGAGCAATTCGCCTCGTAGCCTCACCGCCAATCCAAAGCCCGTCGCGCCCACCCTTTTCGCCTTTTCACCTTTTTCCCCCACTCCCGCCCCCTGCCTGGCACATGTATTGCTCTCCTATCACATGCAGCCATCGCAGTATGTTGGGCTATTGTGTGCTCGCTTGTCCTCCTGTGTCGGGGAGGCGCCCGCGGGCCGCAGGGAGGGGTGAGGCCGGCAATGTATTGGAGCAATTTCCTGCACATCTATCAGCCTCCTACGCAGACCGCGGAGATCGTGGCGAAGGTCACACGCGAGGCGTATCGGCCGCTGACCCGTGTTCTGGAGCAGTCCCCGCGGGCCAAGCTCACCTTGAACATCAGCGCCTGCCTGACAGAACAATTGGCGCGCTACGGCTTCGCCGATGTGATCGAGTCCCTGGGCCGGCTGGCGGAGAGAGGGCAGATCGAGTTCACGGGCAGCGCGATGTATCATCCGATCCTGCCGCTGATTCCGTGCGATGAAGCCGCGCGCCAGATCGAGTTGAACACGCGGGTGAACCGACGTTACTTTGGCGACCTATATAATCCGCGGGGCTTCTTCCCGCCGGAGATGTGCTATAGCTTCGACGTCGCCTCTCTAGCCCGCTCACTGGGCTTCGCGTGGATTCTCGCGGACGAGATTTGCTACAACGGGTCTCTGGGACAGGTGGTCGCCGACCGCGTCTACGAGATAGAGGGATTGACTGGCTTTTGCATCTTCTTCAAGGAGCGCCCCATCAGCACAGGTCTGACCTTCGGCAGCTACCCGCACGCGGAGCAGTTCCTGCCGGCGGCTCAGATACAGGTGCAGCCCCAGGGCTACTTGCTTACAGGAACGGACGGTGAGATCTACGGACACCATCGACCGGGCCAGGAGCTCCTGTTGCAGGAGATCTATTCCAGCGGTGTGCTGAAAACGTGCACTGTCTCCGAGCTATTGGAAAGGTATCCGGAGCGAGAGCGGGTCCGACCCGTGGAGGGGTCCTGGAGTAGCTGGGAAGACGAAATCGCGCAAAGGGTCCCCTATGCCCAATGGCGCTATCCCGGCAACGGCCTACATGCGCTGCAATGGGAGTTGACACAGCTGGTCACGGCCATCGTGGACTCCGCGCACCCGGATGGAGACGGATACGCGGAAGCCCGCATGATGCTGGACCGTGGACTGCACAGTTGCCAGTACTGGTGGGCGAGCTGCCGTCCCTGGTGGGACACGGAAATGATCGAGCGCGGGGCGCGGGAGTTGGCCGGGGCCGCTCTGCAACTGCGGTCACAGACCGACGGCACCCGGACCCGCCAAGTCGAGCGCCTGCTAGCTCTGATACGCAAGATGGCGTACCATTGGCAATCCTCGGGCCGGGCCATGCGGCTCAAGAAACAATATATGGACGAGCATCGCGAGGTCGCTAACGAGCTGACCTTTGGCAATCCGCCCCACGAGACCCAAACCGATCAGCCCGATTTCGCCTGAGGCTCATCCTCTTCGCCCACAGACGGCGTCGAGACGGCGCTGTCGGGCACAACCATGAGCTCGTCGCCGATGCGGATATCGCCGGAGAACGGAATGATCATCTCCTGCTGCGATCCGCCGATAAAGCCCTGGAGGGGGCTTCCGCTCGACGAACGGACGCGATAGTTGACCACTCGCCGTGCGGTGGGATCGAGAAAGATATCGGCCACTTTTCCGACCAGCTTGCCGCCCTCGGTGACGACCTTGAGCCCGATCACCCGATCGGCCGATGGCAGTTGACGTAGCTCGGCCATCTGTTCGGGCCGGGACAGCACCGACTGGTCGCGGATCGTCACGGCATCCTGCCCGATGGCCTTCACGTCGGACTCGCTAACCAGCTTCCTATCGCCTGCCCCACCCGGGAGGTGGGCCGCCAGCCCACCCGTCGAAACGGACAGGCCCGCGATCTCACCGCTCTCGGGACGGAAGTACACGTCGGCCACGGAGCCCACCTTCTTCGCCTCTTGAAGGCTGACCACCGCCCGACCTCGCAACTCGGTTGTCCACATGCAGTACACTCCTTCTTCGATTGGGGACTGGGACTCGATCGGTCCTCGTGCCTGCTCCCGGAGCTTGGTCACGAGGAGCTCTACGGCTTGCTTCCCGCCTGATAGAATCGGCTCACCGTGAGCCGGTAGGATGGCCCTGAAGGCGTAGTCCAGCAGACGCCGAACGCTGTCCGCGGCCTCGACTGGGTCTGTGGAGAATCGATCGGGTGGGAGAGACAGCCTGCCGTCTTGCTCGACGACGGAATCGCCCCCGAACAGGATGCCGTCCTGTCCCGTGAACAGCAGCGCCGAGTTGCCCGAGCTGTGACCGGGCACGTGGATCAGCTGAGTCTCCTCGGTCAGCCATTCCATGTCCTCCAGCTCGCGATCGACTTCGCAGTCCACCACGTAGAAGGCATCGGCCGTGTGCATAGCGATCTGGACGCCGAACTCCTCTTTCCAGGCGCACGCGTCGCCGACGGCATCGCGATGTGTGATGAAAAGGATCTTGGCCCCACCCAGCGTCCGCACCGCGTTGACGCTATCCTCCAGCAGGCTGGGCGTGTCGATCAGGATATTACCCGACCGCGTTTGCAAAAGATAGGTGCGGGCGCCCTCCTCACTGATCTGGTAGATGCCCTCCAGAAGCTTCTTCACCGTTTCTTCCCCCGCCGCGGCAGATGCCGGGCCCGCTGCATGCGATTATACAACCCCTTGCGCGCTGTGGCACGAATTGTGCCAAGAGGTTTTTGCCAACCACTTTGCAGAGCAACCATTCCCTCGCCCTTCGCAAAGGGAGAGGGCGAGGGTGAGGGTCCCCCTGCTGCTGCCTGCCGAGCCGCCCTTGTCCCGGAGTCCTTGTCCGACGGGATCTGATCAGCGGTCATCATTGATTCCGGTCGTTGATCCGTTGGCGACAGGGGACGAACCCTCACCCTCGCCCTCTCCCTTGTGCGCAAGGGAGAGGGAATTGACCATCCCCTCGCTACGGCGGTCTTGCCCTACGGATGCGTCACCTCAGGAACGATGCAATTAGATCCGACACCTCTATTTGCGTTAACAAATAATAAACAAATGGCCATTCTGGCTGCGGAACGCCTTGTGGCTGTTGACAAGGGCAGTCTGCCTTACTATCATTTGGCTGTCTCCGGCGCTGGGCATTGTGACCTTTGGCCTCCTCGCCTGTCACCTTGGCTACCGGAGATCCTGGCGGCACGGCGTCAATGCCCCTCAGGTCATCGCCGCGAATCTGCGTAACATCCGATGGTCGGAAGATGTGATGGGAGAAGGGACAATGCAGAGGACCTTGTCCGCCGAAACCTCAGGTCGTGGCGGTCCCATAAAGACATCCCGTGGGCGGAGGGCCGCGGAGCTTACAGCGCTCTTCTTTCTGTCCATCGTACTTGCAGCGCTAATGGCGGGAAGGACGTTGGGACCGGGAGGTGCCATGGCCTTCTTCTCGTCTCCCCCAGCGCCGACTCTGTCCGGCACGGTCAGGGACAACCACGGCATCCTCGTAGCCGGGGCCATCGTCCAGGTGATCGCTCCTTCGACGCAGCAGGTTGTCGCATCGACCACGACAAATAGCAGCGGCCACTACGCACTCTCTTTTCCGTTTGGCAGCTATGACGTCAAGGTCGTGCCGCCGGCTGGCACTGGCTTCCAGACCACGACCGCTTCTGGACAGTCCATCGGGGCCGCGACGACGCTGGATTTTGTGCTGATTCCCCTCGGCCCGCACTCTCTGAGCGGTCGAGTAACGGATCGTTCTGGCAATGGTGTGCCGAATCAAGACGTGTATGCTCACAGAGGTAACACGGTCGTCGTCTCCACCGATTCCACTGGCAACTACTCTCTGCAATTGGCGGATGGTTGGTACTCGGTCGGACTGAACGGTAGTGCGGGGAGTACTGGCGCATCCGTGCCAAACTCGTACAATTTCGCCTTCACCAGCCCGATTGCCGTTACACAGACGACTACCCTGGACATGTCGGTACCGGCAAAGCGAGTGACCGTGCATGTCCAGGACTCGGCTGGGAATCCGGTGCCCAACGTGTCGGTCCAATCGGGCTGGGGCTACGGCTCCTATTCGATAGGAGGGCTCTCCGCGTCAGGAAGCTCCAGTTCCAGTGGCACCACCGCTGCCTCTGGGGACGCTGTGCTCTGGCTGCTTCCCACCTCGACAAACAACTCCTACTCGCTTACTGCGAACCCTCCCTCAGGGAGTGGCTACGGCTACGGTCACCTCGAGGTAGGCGTGACTAGCGATATGTCCGCGACGATCACGCTGCCGAGCTTGATGACGCTAAGTGGTCGAATAACAGACCGTTCGGGCGCTGGTGTGCCGAATCAGAGAGTGTACCTATACCCGAATGGCAGTGGTAGCTCGGTCAGCGGCTCGACCAATTCCACGGGTAACTATTCTTTACAGTTGGTGACCGGTAGATACTCGATCAGTCTGTCCGGCGGTGCGGGCAGCGGTGGTGCACCCGTGCCAAACTCGTACAACTTCACTCTCACCAGCCCGATTACGATTACCCAGGCGACCACTCTGGACATTGCCTTGTCGGCAAACAGGGTAACCGTGCACGTTCAGGATTCGGACGGGAATCCCGTGGCCAACGTGGGAGTGCAAGCAGGCGGGAGCTATGGTTCCTATTCGATAGGGGGGCTTTCCGCGTCGGGATTCTCCAGTTCAGGTGGTACCACCGCTGCCTCCGGAGACGCTGTACTCTGGTTGTTTCCCATCTCGACGGACAACTCGTACTCGCTTTCTGCGTCCCCTCCCTCGGGAAGCAGTTACGGTGTTGGCTACTTATCCGGGGTTAGCGTAACCAGCGATATGTCCGCGACGATCACCCTGCCGAGCATGGTGACGCTGAGTGGTCGAATAACAGATCGTGCGGGTCTTGGTCTGGCGTTTCACAGGATCCGATTGTATCCGAGGGGCACCTGGAGTTCGTCCGATGGCTCCACTGATTCCACGGGTAACTACTCCTGGAAGATACTGACTGGTGAGTACTCGATCGAACTGAACAGCGGTGCGGGGAGTAGTAGCGCAACCGTGCCAGACTGGTATCGTCTTACGTTGCAACGTGTTGTGATTACGCAGACGACCACGCTGGACATTGCAATGCCGGCGAAGAAGGTAACGGTGCACGTTCAGGACCCGGACGGCAATCCAGTCGCCAACTTGAACGTAGACTCTGGCTACGGCTCTGGTTGTTTTCCCGTCGGAGGTTTCTCCGCGACAGGAAGCTCCAGTTCTTCTAATACGACCGATGCCTTTGGCGATAGTATCCTCTGGCTGCTTCCAACCTCTGATCCGAACAACTCCACGACATGCGGCGGCTCGCCATACTCGATCACCGCGTCTCCGCCTGGAGGAAGCAGCTTCGGCTCCCTTTACGGGGTGACCGTAACCAGCGACATGTCCGTGACGATCACCGTGCCGCGCGTGGTGACGCTGAGTGGTCTGGTAACGGATGGTTCGGGCCGTGGTCTGGCGAATCACCGTATGAGCTTGTCTCCGACGAGTGCCGGCAGCTGGATCTATGGCTCCACCGATTCCACGGGTAACTACTCATGGACGTTGTTGCCTGGTGAGTACTCGATCAGCTTGTACCGTGGCGAGGGAAGTGGTGATGCATCCATGCCAGGCAGGTACGACCTCACCTTCGGGCCCGTCGCGATCACGCAGACGACCACGCTGGACATTGCGGTGCCGGCAAAGAAGGTAACGGTGCACGTTCAGGACCCGGACGGGAATCCAGTCGCCAACGCGCGCGTGCAATCGAACTTCGGATATACCTCCTTCTATATCGGGGGTCTCTTGGCTTCGGCAAGCTGCAGCGACAGTGGCGCTACTAATACGTCCGGGGATACCGTTCTCTGGCTTTTCCCCACCTCCACGACGCCCGGCAGCGGCTACTCGCTTACCGCTAACCCTCCTCCAGGAAGCGAGCTTAACACCGGTTACGCTTCGAATGTGACGATTACCGCCGATGCGTCGCTTACCATCACCCTGCCGCGCCTGGCGAGGCTGAGCGGTCGAGTCACGGATCGTGATGGCCATGGTCTGCCGAATCAGTACATGAACCTTTATCCAAACGGTGCCGGCAACTGGGTTAGTGGCTCCACCGATTCCACGGGCAACTATTCATGGCCGTTGTTGCCTGGTCAATACCGGATCAGTCTCTCCGGCGGCGCGGGAAGCAGCAGTGCATCCGTGCCAAGCTCGTACAATCTCACCTTCGCCAGTCCGATTGCTATTACGCAGACGACCACTCTGGACATTCCTATCCAGGCCAAGAAAGTAACGGTGCACGTTCAAGACACTGCCGGGAGCCCAGTGACTGGCGTGATGGTGCAGTCGAGCGAGGCCAGTGTTTCTGTTGCGATAGGGGGGCTCTCCGCATCAGGAAGCTCCAGTTCTTACGGCTGGACCGATGCCTCGGGCGACGCCGTTCTCTGGCTGCTCCCCACTTCCGCGAATAACTCATACTCGCTTACTGCCCGCACGTTTTGGGGCAGTCCCCTCGGGGGTTTCACCGTTCAAGGCGTCTCTGTCACGTCGGACATGACTGTGGTTATCGTGCTCCAGTTTGTCCACGATCCGCCGGTGACTGTGGCCAGCGTGTCTCCGACTCCCAATGCCCAGGGCATCTACCAGGGGCTGGCCATCGTTACTCTCTCGGCCACGGCGCACGCTGGCTTTGACGTGGTGCGGACGTCCTTCGCATTGGACGGGGGAAACATCCAGACGTACGGCGGACCTCTGACTATCCTAGGCGATGGGAAGCACATTGTCAGGTACTGGTCTGTTGATAGCAGTGGCGTCTTGGAGATGCCAAAGGAGTTGATGGTCACAGTGGCCGGGTCCAGTCCACCTGTTGGTCCGCCTACCGGACTAGCCTATGGGATGGACATCCTGTCGGTGAGGGACACGGCTTACATGTCCATGAATAGCACGACTCTCTTCAAGACAAAGACAGCCGGCTTTGACTGGGCACAGGCCTCCCTGTCGTGGGCCTCCACGGAGCCGTCCAAGGGTGTCTACTACTGGGGACTGGCAGACGATATCGTTAACCAGTCGCTCCGATACGGCGTCCGCCCCGTGTTGCGCATCTACAAGACGCCCCAATGGGCCAGCGGCAGCACGAATCCGAAGGCGCCTCCTACGAGCCCAACCGACCTGGGCGATTTCATGGCAGCCCTGGTCCGCCACATGGGCAACAAGGTCGGTGGGTATGTTATCTTGAACGAGCCCAACCTGACTTCGGAATGGGGTGGACAGGCGCCCAGCGCAAGCGCGTATATGGTGCTCCTGAAGGAAGCCTATGCGCGGGCCAAGGCGGTTAACTCCAGCGCGGTCATCGTCTCGGCTGCGCTGGCTCCCACCAACGACAACAGCAGCAATGCCATAGACGATCGCGTCTTCCTCCAGGACATGTACGACAACGGTCTCAAGAGTTATTCGGACGTGGTGGGCGTCAATGCCCTGGGCTTCGCCTCCTCGCCGGATGACACCAGCGATCCCAACGGATTCAACTTCTCACGGGTTAAGCTGCTCCACGACATCATGGTAGCCAACGGGGACACCACCAAGCGGACCTGGGCGCTGGAGATGGGTTGGCTGCGGGACACGGCGACGGACCTCGGAACGTACAACTGGATGAAGGTGAGCGAGCAGCTGAGGGCGCAGTATCTGCAGCGGGCCTACGAGAAAGCCTACAATGAGTGGCCCTGGATGGGCATCATGTTCATCTGGAACATGGACTTCGGTTTGGGGCAGAACGGGCCGTACGTTGATCCTCAAGAGCCTGAAAAGGCCTACTTCGGGCTCCTGGAAGGTAGTCTACAGAACGCCGTGGAGCTTCCTTCGTACCTGGCCGTAAAGAATATGCCCAAGTCTGCCGTCGCACAAACGCCGACACCGACGCCAACCCCAACCGGCACATCAACGGCGACGCCAACGTCGACCCCGACGGCCTCGCCTACTGCGACCAGGACCGCTACGGCGACCCTGACGGTCACCTCCACACCGACCGCTTCCAACACGCCGACAGCGACTAGCACGCGGACCAGCACTCCTACGGCGAGCCGCACACCGACAATCACGCCCACGGCCGCCCGCACAGCGATCGGAACCCCAACGGCCACCCCGACACCGTCTGGCGGCTTTGCCATCCGCAACGTGCACGCCTCGCCCAACCCCTTCAACCCGGCGCAGGGCGGGACGACCCTGGGCTTCGATCTCATCGCCTCCTGCGGCAACACTCTGGCCGCCATCTTTGATATGAATGGGGCGGGCGTCCTGAAGTACTGGGCTCTGGGCGCACGAGCGGCAGGCACGCAGAGCGTGCCGTGGGACGGCAAGAACTCGGGCGGCACTGTCCTGGGTGAGGGCATGTATGCCTTGTTCGCCGTCTGCCTGGATGGGGGAGGCAACGCGATTGCCGTTGGCTCCGATCTCATCAACATCAGCCCGGTCATCTCTAGCATGACGGTCACTCCGCG
>SCTZ01000163.1 GCA_004297765.1 Chloroflexota bacterium
AATTCCCCGGCGCGGCCCGGCGCCAGGTTCGCCAACAGGGCGTGCAGGCCTCAACCCCGGTGCACCGACTGCTCAGCCCTGATTGGCGAGCTCGGCCGGTTTGATTTACTGCGATGTCCCAGAGGGCAAACGATCAAATAGATGGGTGAATGTGCTGTGTCGCCTCCGAATCCTCACGTTCTCGTGGCGCGACAAAGTAGCCGAACTCCTGTCTCATCTCGTCCAGGATGCGGCTTGCCTCCGCCTGGAAAAGCGTAGGCCCCCAGGCTCCTATGTCCAGGGTCCATGCCCCCTGGCTCTGCCTGCACAATCGCCTGCAACGCAGATTCCTTCTCCAGCCGTCGGGATCTGCTTCACCAGCCATAATTGGTGTTCCGGTCGGCGCCCCATTGGCGTCAGGGGCTGAACCCTCACCCTAACCCTCTCCCTTGTGCGCAAGGGAGAGGGGATTGACATATCCCCGCGCTACGGTCTTGGTAGGTGCTCTGAATGACGGCGGCTGTCTGAACCTCAGATTACACGGATTCAAGGATTTCGCGGATGGGCCAGCAGCCCATCCGCGAAATCCCACCAATCTGCGAAAATCTGCAGTTCAGACGTTGCCGAATCCTCTCCTCAGACTACGCCGTCACGCCCACCTCGCCCTTCAGAGGCCGCGTGTGGATCCCGCACTCCCCGCCGCACTTGCTGGTGCCTACCCAGCGGCCGGCGCGCTCGTTGGCACCGTTGGCGATGCGCGTGCACGGCGAGCATCCCAGTGAGCGGTAGCCCTGCGCGTACAACGGATTGACCGGGACGCTGTTGATGGCCAGATACTGCCAGACCTCGCGCTCGTGCCAGAGAAGGATGGGGTTGAGCTTGATCAGACCCTTATCTCGCTCCTCGATCTCGCGGAAGTCGGTGCGTGTGCGACCTTCGGTGCAGCGGAGACCGGTCACCCAGCAGGCCACGTCCATTGATTCAATGGCACGGCGCGTGGGCACCACTTTCAGGATGTCGCAGCAGCGATCGGGCTCCGACTGGTACAGGTTGTCCGGGATGGCCTCGTCGCTGCGAAAGACTTTGAGTTGGGGGTAGCGAGCCACCTCCTGGTTCATGAAGGCGACCGTCTCGGCCGGCTTGAAGCGTGTGGTAACGATGAAACCGCCGATGTTCGGGTTGACGCGCTGGGCCAAGTGCCAGACGGTGACCGAGTCCTTGCCCAGGCTGTTGGCGACGACCAGGCGGTCGCCGTACTCCTGATACGCCTCGCGAATCAAGGCCAGGGACCGATCGACCTTCTCCGCAAAGTTCAGGTTGTCGACTAGATCTTTCAGGTTTTCCGAGGTCAGGTCTGTCCGCATCGTTTGTTCTCCTTTGTTTGCCATGTTTGGCTTTATCTGGATCTGCCAAGTCCGACTAGATCTGGTAATTCGACGGTTCGTTGTAGCCCGGCTCCAGACGATGCGCCTTATCGCCGGTCACTGGATCGGGCGCGAAGACTCGCAGGTTCCGGGGGCGTGCGAAGACCGCATCCCCGACTTGCAGGGACAGCTCGTCGTAACGCTCCTTGCTCAACTGGGCCTCGAAGAGATCGCCGTTGTCGTGGCGCTTTAGCTCGAGGCGCACGATAGGTCCGATGGCGTGGATATAGCTGACAACGGCCTCGATGACTGCCGATCCATTGCGGTGACGCTCGAGTTCCATCTCATGGGGACGGACGTAGCCGAGGACCGGTCCGTCACGGGTCTCGGCGTGTTCGGGCGCGCAGGCCTCGAAGCCACCTATCCGAACCGTGTCGCCATGGACCCGACCGTGGAACAGATTAACGCTGCCTAGGAACTTGTAGACGAAGGGATTGGCTGGGTGATCGTAGACCTCTCCCGGAGTGCCGACCTGCTCGATGCGGCCCTGGTTCATCACGACAATGCTATCGGCCAGCTCCAGTGCCTCCTCCTGGTCGTGCGTGACGAAGACGCTGGTGATATGCAGCTCGTCGTGGAGTCGTCTGAGCCAGCGGCGTAGCTCTTGTCGGACTCTGGCGTCCAGAGCACCGAAGGGCTCGTCGAGCAGGAGAACTCGAGGCTGCACTGCCAGCGCCCGCGCCAGTGCCACGCGTTGGCGTTGACCACCCGATAGCTGACCCGGATAGCGTTTTGCCAGCCCTTCCAGTTGCACTAGCCGCAGCAGCTCGTGGACACGAGTCTGGATTTCCTCGCTGGACGGTCGCAGCTTGCGCGGCCGCACGCGCAGGCCGAACGCCACGTTGTCGAAGACTGACATATGGCGAAACAACGCATAGTGCTGGAACACGAAGCCTACCCCGCGATCGCGCACCCGCTGCCTCGTCGCGTCCTCGCCGTCAAATAGGACCGATCCGCTATCGCTGGCCTCCAGACCCGCGATAATTCGCAGCAGGGTTGTCTTGCCGGAGCCTGAGGGTCCCAGCAGGGCCACCAGCTCGCCAGTGGAGACCTCAAGGTTGATATTGCTAAGCGCCGTGAAGGCGCCGAAGGTCTTGGTAATCCCGCGTACCTCGATGCTCATATCCGTTCTCCCTGCCTAGCTGCTTTGCCTCCGTCCAACCGCTCTCCTTCTGATCTCCATTCGACCAGCTTCTTCACTACCAGCGTGATGATCGCCAACCCGGCCAGCAGCGAGGCCACGGAGAATGCGGCGGCGAAGTTGTACTCGTTGTACAGGATCTCAACCTGGAGCGGCAGCGTATTGGTCTCTCCGCGGATGTGGCCAGAAACGACCGAGACGGCGCCGAACTCGCCCATGGCGCGCGCGTTTGCCAGGATGGCACCGTACAGCAGACCCCACTTCACGTTCGGAAGCGTGACGCGAAAGAAGGTCTGCCAGCCGTTGGCGCCAAGAGCCACGGCGGCCTCTTCTTCGTCGGTGCCCTGGGCCTGCATGACGGGGATCATCTCGCGCGCCACGAAGGGAAAGGTCACGAAAAGGGTGGCGAGCACGATGCCTGGCACGGCGAAGATGATCTTGGCGTCGTACTGTGCCAGCCAGGGGCCAAGAATGCCTCGCGTGCCGAAAAGCAGGACGAAGATCGTTCCCGCGATGACCGGCGAGACCGCAAAGGGCAGATCGATGAGTGTGATCAAGACGCTCTTGCCAACGAACGTGAACTTCGCGATCGCCCACGCCGCGGCCAGACCAAAGATCGTATTGAGTGGTACGGCGATGACCGTGGCCAGCGACGTCAGGCGAATAGCCGACATCGTCTCCGGGTTGCTGATGGCGGAGAGGTAGACTCCCACGCCTTTCGCCAGGGCCTGGGCGAACACCAATGCCAGGGGCACGACCAGAAATAGCCCGAGGAATAAGAGCGCCACGGCGATAACCGACCATCGGATGATAGCCGGCTCGGACGTCGCGCGAGCCGGGGCAATTGCTGTCTGGACGTGACTGCCAGCAACACTAGTGGCCATGCGGCTTAGTCTCCTGAGTTCCTACGCCGGTCGACCTGGCTTGCGCCATGGTGGTGCCCGGCACCAGTTGCCGTGTCATGTTATCCCGTAGCGCTTGTTGCTCCACCACTGCAGCACGTTGATAATCAGCAACAGCGCAAACGAGGTGACGAGCATGACCACAGCGATAGCTGTGGCACCAGCGTAGTCGAACTGCTCAAGCTTGGTCATGATGAGCAGCGGGGTGATCTCCGTGCGCATCGGCATATTGCCTGAGATGAAGACCACCGAGCCATACTCGCCCAGCGCTCGAGCGAAAGCCAGGGCGAAGCCAGTGAGCACGGAGGGCATGATTGTGGGCAAGATGACTCGCACGAAGGTTTGCCAGTGCCCTGCGCCCAACGTCATGGCGGCCTCCTCCGTCTCCGGATCCAGATCCTGCAGGACGGGCTGCACGGTACGCACCACGAAGGGCAGTCCGATGAATGTGAGCGCGACGATCACCCCCAGCGGCGAGAAGGCCACCTTGATCCCCAGCGGCTCTAGGTACTGTCCGATCCACCCGGTCTGGGCGAAGGCCGCGGTCAGTGCGATGCCCGCCACCGCGGTGGGCAGGGCAAAAGGCAGATCCACGAGCCCATCGACAATCCGCTTACCCGGGAAGTCGTACCGAACCAGCGCCCAGGCTACGACCAGTCCGAACACGGCATTGACGATAGCACCGACCAGCGCAGCTCCGAAGCTCAGTTGGTAGGAGGCGATCACCCGTGGCGCCGTGACTGTAGCCCAGAACTGCCCCCAGCTCAGCGAGGTCGCCTTCAGAAAGATCGTGGACAGCGGGATCAGCACGACCAGGCTGAGGTAAAGCAGTGTGAAGCCCATCGTCAAGCCGAAGCCTGGGAGCGCGCTGCGTTGTTTGAGAACGATGGACATTGACGTCTCCTACCGGCCGACCTGGTAGATCTGATCGAAGGTGCCGCCGTCGCTGAAATGGACCTTGTGGGCCTTTTGCCAGCCACCGAAGCCCTCATCTATGGTAATGAGACCCACTTTCGGGAACTGCGCGGCGTATTTGGCCGCTATCGATGCCAGCCGCGGACGGTAATAATTCTTGGCCGCGATCTCTTGTCCCTCCTCGGTGTATAGGTACTCCAAATAGGCCTGGGCCGCGGCGCGGGTCCCACGCTTATCGACCATCTTGTCCACCACAGTCACCGGCGGTTCTGCCAGGATGCTAAGCGAAGGGACGACGATCTCGAACTTATCCTTGCCTAATTCCTTCACCGCCAGGAAGGCTTCGTTCTCCCAGGCGATTAGCACGTCACCGAGGCCGCGCTCGACGAATGTGGTCGTCGAGCCGCGAGCGCCCGAATCCAATACCGGGACGTGCTTGAGCAGGCGAGCGACAAAATCCTTGGCTTTCGCTTCATCGTTGTCGTTCTGTTTGAGGGCATAGCCCCAGGCGGCAAGGTAGTTCCATCGGGCGCCGCCCGAAGTCTTCGGGTTGGCGGTGATGACCGAGACGCCCGGCTTGACGAGATCGTCCCAGTCCTTGATGCCCTTGGGATTGCCCTTGCGTACGAGTAAGACGATCGTCGAGACGTAGGGCGAGCTGTTCTCAGGAAGACGTGCCTGCCAATCGGCGGGAATCAAGCCCGATGCTTGGAGCGCGTCCACGTCGTAGGACAGCGCCAGCGTCACCACATCGGCCTGCAGTCCTTCAGCCACGGAGCGGGCTTGCGTGCCCGATCCGCCATGGGACTGCTTGACCGTGACGGTCTGGCCGGTCTGCTCTTTCCAGTGCTTGGCAAAGGCGGTGTTGAAACCCCTGTAGAGCTCGCGCGTGGGGTCGTAGGACACGTTCATGATATCGATGGAGCCCTTTACCGGTGACGCGGATTGGCCCGGAGCCGTCTGAGAGCTAGGCGTGCTCTGAAGCGCATCAGATTGTTGTCCGCTCCCGCAGCCGACCAACGCCAGGGACACGACGAGCGCTACAAGAAGGGGAACGTGTGCTGTGATCGTGTGAGTGAGAAAGCCAAGAGATCTGATCACCGGGGCTCCCGAGTGTATAGCCTTTAGCCGCAACTGCGATGCCTGCGAGTCCATGAAGTTCCTCCTGTGACGTCGGGGACGATGAGACCTTCGTCGACAAATTTGGGCCCACACAGGCTTCAGGACAAGGGCGGGCCTCTAGTTGTCTAGTCAGCCTACGGGAGGCTACATACAGGGAATCTTCTGTGGCACGCGCAGCTTCTCCACTGTCTCGATCTGGACCACGCGGCCGTCCTGGATGATCAAATGGACGGACCCATGTCTGATTGTGCGCAAAGCCGCCAGCGTCTCGCGCAACACGGTCTCTTGCTCTTGAGTCAGGGCCTGGCCTTCGATCATCCGACGGCTCCCGGTGTGGTCGTTGACGCCACCTTCCATCGCGGGAAGGAAAGATAACAAAGTCGATTGATTTTCTATCTTATATCACACGGACCGGCGGGTGTCAATACCTTTGGCGAGAGGATTTTGCAAAGATGGCAGGTTGGACCCCACTACCCATCTGCCGCTATACTGGAGCAGGAAACGTAGGGCTGTGTTACGCGTGACCTGGCAGGCGAAGACGTGCTGAACCGACCGATCGGTCTGATCGGATGGATCGGTCGGATTCGGCGGATACGCAGCATCTCAGCGGTCACAGACTAGGGGAGGCGATCAAATTGGGGGAAGCACCGGCCGGACGGCAGATGTGTCCGTTGCTTAATCGGCTCTGTTTGGGAGAGTCATGCGCATGGTACGTAGATGCGGAGGACGCTTACTGGGGACGCCCGGTGCGTCGCTGTGCCATGTTGCAGCTTGCCATCGCGATGATGCGTGCGGAGGATCGAAAGCCGTAGCGGGGTGGCTTCGGGGTCTTTTGCAGAACAACGTTGTGCAGGGCGAGGCGCACTTCGCCCCTCCCCCTGGGCGCGGTGAATCGCGCCCCTACGGCGAGGTACCAGTTCTGGTCTCATAGAACCATCTAGCTGTTGGGCGCCAGCGCCTCGCGCTGGAGATGAGTTAGCTGAGCCATACCCTGACCGGCCAGGTCGAGAAGAGTCGACAGTACCGTGCGATCGAAAGGCATCCTTTCCGCTGTTCCCTGGATCTCCACGATCTCGTCTTTTTCCGTCATCACCAGGTTGAGATCCACGTCGGCCTGGGAATCCTCCGTGTAGTTGAGGTCGAGCAGCGGTCGCCCGTCGACGATGCCCACGCTCGTGGCGGCGACGAGGGCGCGCACCGGCAAAGAGCGGAGCTTGCCATGATCCACGAGCCAGCGGCAGGCCAGCACCAGGGCCACGCAGCCTCCCGTGATGGCGGCTGTTCGCGTGCCGCCATCGGCCTGGAGGACGTCGCAGTCGACGGTGATAGTTCGTTCGCCAAGAGCTCGCATATCGATGACTGTGCGCAGAGATCGACCGATCATGCGTTGGATCTCCGACGTGCGTCCTCCCGGCCCGCGTCCCACCTCCCTGGCCGTACGTGTATGGGTTGAGCGTGGCAGGAGCGAGTACTCGGCGGTCACCCAGCCGCTGCCCTTGCCCATGAGGAAGGGAGGAACACGCTCCTCGACGCTGGCCGCGCAGAGTACCCAGGTATTGCCCAGCTTGATGAGGGCGGAACCCTCCGCGTGGTGCAGGACGCCGGTCTCGATCGATATGGGACGCAGTTGCCCGGGCTCACGCCCGTCTACTCTTGTCATAATCCCTCGCCTTATTTCGGTTCTTTATACACGATGGTGAGCTGCCCGGGTTCTGAGGTGGCGGAGACGATCGAGGCGGGCAGATCCGGAACGCTCACCCCGGGTGGGAGTCCGCCCATGGTCAGTTCTCCCCTGCTCGCTCCGATGGTCATAGTGTACGAGATGCCCTGCATCCGGGCTGTGATCACGCCGCCGCCCTGGATGCGCAGAGCGACGCCGCCCGGTAAGCGCGCACCAAGGTCCCTCTCAGATAGCCTGCTGGTCGCCAGCCCTCTGGGATGCAGTAGCGCCTGTGCGTCCGCAAGCTTGGCGTCAACGTTGTCGATTGTCGTCACTCGAAGGTCCGGAGGCAATACCTCGCCAGGCTGTTCTTCATTGGGAGCAGCGGCGTTTGTCGCTCGCTGCACTCGGAGCAGCCCTCCATCGCTTGGAGGCTCGGAGCCAACGGTCAACACCGGCGTTGGGGTGGGGACCAGACGGTATGCCATGATCGAGTCGTCCTCGGTGTCCGGGATGGTGGCCAGCCCCTCCACATATGCTGGAAGCACACCACTGCTAGCAGTGCTGCCCAGGACGGTCCAGGCCGCGCCGCGTTGCTGAGCGGCCGATTCGCTCGTCTCGGAGCCTGCTGGCAAGGGGGGCACATGTATCGATCGACCCGGCTGGAGGAAGGAGACCGCGATGCCCCTCGACTCATTGGGGGACTGCGCCAGGGCCGCGACCAGCACCGCGCCGTCGAGGGACTCCACCTCCGTCGCCCCTTCCCTGTCGATGCTGACAGAATAGATCGTCGCGCCTCCCTGTAGGGTCGTGCTAGGAGTGTCCAGGCGGAAGTAGCTTCCTGAGGACGAAGGCCTACCGGCGTATACTATAGCTGAGCCTGCCTGGAGTGTTCCAACTACCGTTGCCTGTGTGCGCGTTTCCAGCGCAGCGGGGTAATCGGGGAACACCTGTCGGAGGATGGGGCTCAAGAGTGGTGGCCGATCCAGGTTCCGCACCGAGGTGCGCAGGCTGAACTGTGCTCCTGCGCCCAGATGGACCTGGCTTCCGTCGAACAGGTACAGGAGAATGCTCGCATCTTCGCCGACTCGCACAGTATCGCCGGGAGCTAACGGCCACAAATCAGTCGCCGGAGTCCATTCGCTCGTGCCGCTCCTCTGGATCTGCGCCGTGCCATTGATCGCGTGCAGGGTAGCGGGCATCTCTTCTACCAGGCTTTCCGAGCGCAGACCGATGTAGACCAGCCCGGCGACCACGAGGAAGATGAAGAACAGGAAGACGAGGACTATGCTGCGGAGACAGCCCCAGACCGACGGGGTATCTCGGACATCAAGCGCCTGCTCCCTGGCCATTGCTTCACACCTTCTGCGCGGACGAATCTCACCTGTGTACTCGATCGTTGAGCAGGAGAATAGCATGCTGGGAAATGGCATGTCAACCGGGGACACGAGGGCCACGGCTGTCTGTTTACAAGAAGCAGGGGCGACCGGACGGTCGCCCCTATGGGATAAGCGCTCCTGCTGTCTTCGCCGATGGCGGGCTGTTTTACAGGCCGCGATCGACCATGTAGCTGGCTAGATCGGCCACTCGGTTGCTGTAGCCCCACTCGTTGTCGTACCAGGATACGACTTTGGCCATGTTGTCGCCGATGACCATGGTGCTCAGTCCGTCAATGATCGAGCTGCGGCGGTCGCCCTTATAGTCCATGCTCACCAGTGGCTCATCCGAGTAGCCCAGGATGCCTTTCATCTTTCCCTCGGCAGCATCCTTGAAGGCGTCGTTGATGTCCTTCGCGGTGGCCTTGCGGTTGAGGTTGGCCACGAAATCCACGATGGACACAGTGATAGTTGGCACGCGGATGGCAAAGCCGTTGAACTTGCCCTGAAGCTCTGGGATCACCAGGGCGACCGCCCGCGCGGCGCCTGTGGTGGTGGGGATCATGTTGACCGCGGCTGCACGGGCCCGGCGCAGATCTTTGTGGACCTGGTCAAGGATCTTCTGATCGTTGGTGTAGGCGTGGATGGTGGTCATGAGCCCGTGCTGGACACCAAACGCATCGTTCAGGACTTTCACGGCTGGAGCCAGGCAGTTAGTTGTGCAGGAGGCGTTCGAGATGATTCGGTGCTTCTGCGGATCATACTTGTCCTGGTTCACGCCAAGAACGATCGTCAGGTCTTCGCCTTTGGCCGGCGCTGAGATGATGACCTTCTTGACTGTGCCGCGCAGGTGTCCGGCCGCCTTGGTCGCGTCCTCGAAGAGTCCCGTGGACTCGATGACGATGTCGACCCCATAGTCCGGCCACGGAATCTTGCTTGGGTCGCGCTCGGCGATGACCGCTACCCGTTTTCCGTCGACGACCAGGGCTCCCTCCGCCGCCTCGACCTTGCCGGGGAAGATGCCATAGGTGCTATCGTACTTGAGCAGATGTGCGTTCGTGGCCGTGTCCGTGAGGTCGTTGATCGCTACGACCTCGAGCTTGTCCGGGTAGAAGTCCCGCATGGCCTTGAAAACCTGGCGGCCGATGCGCCCGAATCCATTGATACCGATGCGTGTTGTCATCCTCTTAACCCCTTTTCTATTTGTTCTTAGTGGTGCATCCACCAAGTCCCTTGCGCGTTCGTAGTGGCGGACCGCCGTGTCCGCCAGGGGTGGGGCAGGGCACGCCCCCCCACCCTGCCCCTGGCGGACAGAGCCGTCCGCCACTACGGATGTCGAATGGAGTTGGCGGATGAACCACTTAGTGCTTAAGATTGTAGAACGCCTCCAGTCCGGGATACTTGGCTGCACTGGCAAGCTCTTCCTCGATCTCTAGCAGGCGGTTGTACTTGGCGACGCGCTCGCTTCTGGCGGGGGCGCCGGTCTTGATCTGTCCGGCGTTGACGGCCACGGCCAGGTCGGCGATGGTGGTGTCGCTGGTCTCGCCCGAGCGGTGGCTGATGATGGCGGTCCAACCTGCGCGCTGGGCCATCTCGATGGCGGCCAGCGTCTCCGTTAGGCTACCGATCTGGTTGAGCTTGATCAGGATCGCGTTGCTGGTGCCTTCCTTGATGCCGCGGCTCAGGCGGGCAGTGTTGGTCACGTAGAGGTCGTCGCCCACCAGTTGCACCCGTTGGCCGATGCGCTGGTTAAGCAAGCGCCAGCCTTCCCAGTCATCCTCGGCCATGCCGTCCTCTATGCTGATGATGGGATACTGGTTGACCCACTTTTCCCAAAAGCCCACCATCTCCTCGGGGGAGAGGGTGACGCCTTCGCGGGCCAGGACGTACTTGCCGTCTTTGTAGAACTCGCTGGCCGCCGGATCCAGCGCCAGGTAGACATCCTTTCCTGGCTTGTAGTTGGCGGCCTCGATGGCGTCCAGGATCACCTCGACGGCGTCCTTGTTGGCCCGCAGGCTCGGCGCGAAGCCACCCTCGTCTCCTACGTTCGTGTTGAGCTTGCGTTCCTTCAGAACCTTCTTGAGAGCCTGGTAGACCTCGACGCCCATCTGCATAGCCTGGCTGAAGCTGCGCGCGCCGCAGGGCATGATCATGAACTCTTGAAAGTCCGTGGAGTCGGCGGCATGTCGTCCGCCGTTGAGGATGTTCATCATGGGCACGGGCAGAGTCCGCGCGCCCGCACCGCCCAGGTAGCGATAGAGAGGCGCTTCCAGGGAGTTGGCCGCCGCGTGAGCCACAGCGAGCGACACGCCCAGAATGGCGTTGGCGCCCAGTCTGGACTTGTTGGGGGTGCCGTCCAGCTCGATCATGGTCTGGTCCAGGCTGACCTGGTCCAACGCAGACAGGCCGACCAGGGCCGGCGCGATCTCGGCGCGGATGTTGCCGACTGCCTTAGAGACGCCCAATCCCCCGAAGCGGTCCTTGTCACCGTCTCGCAGCTCCAGAGCCTCGTGGACGCCCGTGCTGGCTCCGGAGGGGACCATCGCGACACCTGCTGAGCCATCGAAGAGCTGTACCTCCGCTTCCACAGTTGGGTTTCCGCGCGAATCGAAGATTTCCCGCCCCCGAATGGACTCGATTGTTCTCATAAAGCCTCCTTTGGCAATCTATCTAGTATCTCCTGGGAATCTATCTCCTGCCGGCCGATCCGGGTGAGGTGCTCGATATGTCTGGGACTGGCGATGCGGTGACGGCCGAACGCACGCTCGACCAGGCTAACAGTGGTCATGGTGTCCTCGCGGACGACCACGACGGGAACCTGGGCCTCCACGGCCCGGGTGAGCACGGCCGCCGTCGGCGGCAAGTTGCCCGTGAGGATCAGACAGCGTGTGCTGGTCTGCAGCGCGGCCAACTGGATGTCGGCCCGGTCGCCGCCCGTGATAACGGCCTTGTTTGGCTTGCGCTGGAAGTAGCGCAGAGCGGTGTCGGCCGTCATGGCTCCGATCATGTAGGTCTCCACGAGCTCTTCCAGCCGATCGTACCCGCAGAGGATGTCGCCGTTGAGCGTCTCGCACAGCTCCTTCACGGAGATCGCCCCCAGGATCGGATCGCGACGCAGGACGCCGAAGAGACCGAGCTTCTGTCGTTCGAGGAAGGGGGTAAGCTCCGTGCGGACGGTGTCGATCATCTCGCGCGGCACGTTGTTCATGATCACGCCGATCAGCAGATCGTGCAACTGGGCTCGTGCCAACAGGATACCGTCCAGCGGGAGGGTGTCACGATAAGAGGTGACCAAGACTACCCGTGCGTTGGTCAGCGCCGCCACCTCGCCGGCCGATAGTCCCAGCGATAGCCCCTGGGAAAAATCGGCCGCACCCTCCAGGATCATGACATCCTTGCCACGTGCCAGTCGCTTGAAAGCTGCTTCCACCTTGGTCTGCAGCGATTGCACCGGACCGCGCAACGGCAGGTTGGCGATCTGGGAGGTCAACAGGACCGGCACGGCCGATTCGAAGGTGTCCTGCAGATCCAGCGCTTGCCAGATCATGGCCGCGTCCTCGTCCGTCTCCACGCCGTGGATCATGGCCGGTGCGGTGCCGAGTGGCTTCATATAGCCAACGTTCAGGCGCTGCATCTGGTACTGAAACGCCAGGGAGAGGCATATGGTGCTCTTGCCAGTATACTCATTGAGTGATGCCACGTAGACAGTCTGCATTGCTCTCACCGCTTTCTGCCCGGTGCCCGTCTTGTCGCCTATCCGATAGGTCTCGCATTGCGGGCAGGGAGTCTGTTCCACCCGCGCCCCGGCGAGGGACAAGCTCCTGCCCCATGCCGAGGAATAGGCGCTCGTCTATTCACCGTCGAATTGCCCATCCGCGATTACGGACCAGTTGAGCCCCATCCGTGCGTCCACGGCTACCGCCCCTTTTCCCCGCTCGTAGACAACCAGCGGGTTGATATCCATCTCGCCGATCTCCGGGAAATCCATCGCCAACTGGGAGAGGCGCAGGATAGCGTCGACGATGGCGTCGACGTCGGCCGGCTTCTCGCCGCGCACGCCCGCGAGGAGCGGAAACGAACGTATCTCACGGATCATGGCCCGGGCTTGATCCGGCGTGACCGGCGCGATCCTGAAACTGACGTCGCGCAGGACCTCTACGTAGATTCCACCCAGACCGAACAGAATCATTGGTCCGAACGTCGCGTCGCGCGATAGACCGATGATCACCTCGCGTCCTCCGCTGATCATCTCCTGGACCAGAACTCCCGAGATTTCGGCCTGTGGCAGATAGTGGTGCGCCCGGCGGATGATGTCGTCGAAAGCGAAGGCCACCTGATCGGCGTCGGGCACCCCGACGCGCACGCCGCCCACGTCCGATTTATGCAAGATATCCGGCGACACGACCTTCATGACCACAGGGTAGCCGATCTGCTCGGCTGCCGCGACGGCCTGGTGAACGTTGTGGGCCAGAATCGAACGCGGCACCGGCATATCATAGGCGGACAGGATCCCTCTGGCATCCATATCGCCGAGGGTGCGGCGTCCCTCGCGCTGAGCCGTCTCGAAGAGCCGGCTGACGGAGGCGCTATCGACGTCGAAGTGCACGGGCGTCTCGATCTTGCGTTCTTTGATCTGATGATAGGTGTGCATGATCTGAAAGGCCGCGATGGCCTCCTCCGGGACGCGGTAATTGGGGATGTGGGCCTCGGTCAAGGCCTTGATCCCGGGCTGAAGGATGTCGCCGCCCATGAAGTTGGCCAGCACAGGCTTGCTGGAGCCAAAAGCGGCTGCGGAGATCACGCGGGCGGTCTCGACCACGTCGGTCATGATCTGAGGCGTCAGGATCACAAGCAATCCATCCACGCCCTCGTCCTTCAAGGCCGCGCAAATGGCGTGGTGAAACCGATCGGGGCCGGCGTCGCCGATGACGTCGATCGGGTTGTAGAAGTTCGCGGTCGGAGGGAGATATTGCTTGAGATAGTCGATCGTGGAACGCGACAGCGAAGCCAGTTGCAATCCGATCCGCTCACAGGCATCCGCGGCCATAATGCCGGGCCCCCCGGCGTTGGTGACGATAGCCAGGCGCACGCCGCGGGGTGGTGGCTGGTAGGCCAGGGCCACGCTGAAGTTGAACAGATCTCCCACCGACCGCGCGCGAATGACGCCCGATTGCTTGAAGGCCGCGTCATAGGCGCGGTCCGAGCCACTCAGCGTGCCCGTATGCGAGGAAACGGCGCGGCTGCCCGCGTCGGTGGTGCCAGATTTCAGAATGATGAGTGGCTTCTCCAAAGTAAGCTGGGAGGCCGCTTCCATGAACGCACGTCCGTCGGCGATTCCCTCCAGATATGCTATCACCACCTGAGTTGCTCGATCGGACATCCAGGCGTTTAGCAGGTCTACCTCCGTCACGTCGGCCTTGTTGCCCAGGCTCACGAACTTGGCGAAGCCGATCTGCTCCGAGCGAGCCCAGCCCAACAGGGCGACGCCCAGCGCCCCCGATTGGGACATGAAGCTGATCTCGCCGGCAAGCGGCGCTTCCGCCAGAAAGGTCGCGTTCAGATGAGTGTGTCCGTCGACCACGCCCACGCAATTAGGACCGATCAGGCGCATGCCATACTTGCGAGCGATCTCGAGCACCCGATGCTCAGCCTCGGCCCCCGCCGGCCCGGTCTCACGAAAGCCGGCCGTGATGATGACTGCCCCGGGCACACCTTTCTCGCCGCAGTCCTTGATGGCGCTTGGCACTGCCGTCGGGGGAACGACGACCACGGCCAGATCGACCGGCCCCGGGATCGCAGTGACGGACGGATAGCACTTGAGTCCGAGCACCTCGTCTATCCTGGGATTCACCGGATAGATCGGGCCCGAGAATCCGAACTGCACGATGTTGCGCAGAAGACCATGGCTTAGCTTTGTCGTATCCCGCGAGGCTCCAACGACGGCAACCGATCGCGGCGAAAAGAACTCTTCAAGCATGGAAATCCCTCACGTGGCCCTGACATGGGATAGCGCCCGAAAAGCGCACACCTGAGCCGCCGGCTCGCTGCTTTGCGGATCGTGTGCTTCTCTGCACAACTCGTGCCAGCATTAGCGCTCCACGTGAGATCATCATCCGATTGAGGCCTAACAACAAATCTAGCATACGCCTTTCCGTTGAGTCAAATTAGCGTAAGACAGTGTAGACACTATCCCGTCCGGCTGGTAAAATCGGAAGCACTACTTGTGGGGGGGATCTCGGCATGCTTTTCGTCGCGGTGGTCGGAGACGGTCGCTGCCCCGCACACATCGCCGCGCGGGCCGAGCAGGTGGGGACGCTCCTGGCACAGCAGGGTTGCGTGGTGATCTGCGGCGGGTTGGGCGGGGTCATGGAGGCGGCCTGCCGGGGAGCGAAAGGCGCGGGAGGGACCACGGTGGGTATTCTGCCTGGCAACAGTCGTGGGGCGGCCAACCCTTACGTGGACATCCCGATCGTTACGGGGCTGGGCGAGTCCCGCAACACCCTGGTCGTCAAGAGCGCCCAGGCCGTGATCGCGGTGGGTGGCATGTACGGCACGCTCTCCGAGATCGCCCTGGCCCTCAAGCTGGGCATCCCGGTGGTAGGACTGGACACCTGGGAGTTGGTGAGGAGCGGCAAGCTGGATTCCGGCATCGTGCCGGCGGCGACGCCCGAGGACGCGGTGGCGGCGGCGCTGGCGCTGGCGGCGGGATGACCGCTAGCTTAACACACATCTGCGGACTCACTACGATGATGACGAGCCGCGACGCAGACCATCTGTCTGCTTCGGCCGCCACTGGAGGGTGTTGTTGGACCCGAGCTTTGTCTCCGTCATGGAGTCTGTCTTCTCGCCTCGATCAGTCGCCATCATAGGGGCCTCGAACAATCCGAAAAAGATCGGCTGGTGCTACGCCAACTCCTTGATCTCCCTCGGCTTCCCACGGGTCTATCTCGTGAACAGACACGAGCGAGAGGTGCAGGGTCTGCCGGCCTACGCCAGCATTCTAGACATTCCCGATGAAGTGGAGCAGGTGGTGCTCATCACGCCTGCTCATGACGTTCTTCAGACAGTGGAGGAGTGCGGTCGCAAGGGGATCCGGGTCGGCATCGTCCACACGTCGGGCTTCAGCGAGTTGGGCGCCGAAGGGGTGGCGTTACAGGAAGACCTGGTGCGCACCGCGCGGGCAGCGGGGATGCGCCTGATTGGTCCCAACTGTCTGGGCGTGCATTGTCCCTCGTCACGGCTGAGTTTCGACTCCAGTATTCTGCTCGATCTCGACGGTCCGGTCGGTCTGATATCACATAGCGGCTCGCTGTCGATGTTTCTTAGTCGGCTGCTCTCGAGCTTCGGTCTCAACACTGGAAAGCTGGTGAGCTGCGGCAACGACGCGGATCTCACTGCCACCGACTTCCTGGAATACTTCGGCGAGGATCCCGCGATTCGCATGGTGGTGATGTACCTCGAAGGCGTTCGAAACGGAAGGCACTTCTTCGAGGTCGCGCGTCGGGTAAGTGCGCGCAAGCCCGTCATCATCTGGAAGGGCGGCGCGACCGAGCGTGGGGCTCAGGCCGCGAGTTCTCACACCGGGGCCCTGGCAGGCTCTGCCGAAGTCTGGCGGGCTGTATGCAAACAGGCTGGAGTCACGCTGGTCGGGAGTACCGAGTCGCTCATGGACGCCGCCACGGCCTTCTGGACGACACGACTGCCCAGAGGTCGCCGGGTGGCTATCGTCTCCGGGTTGGGGGGAATGGGGGTGTCTTTGGCAGACGCGTGCATCGAAGCCGGACTGGAGCTCGCGCAGTTGTCTCCCACGACGCACCAGGCTCTGTCCCAGAGCGTGCCGGGGGTCGGCACCAGTCTCGGTAATCCCGTAGACCTCGGGTTGTGGTCCCGGTTTCACCCGGATCTGTACTCCGTGGCCTTGAAAGCCATCGATCAGGATCCGGGCGTGGATGCCATGCTGGTCGTCACTACCGTCACCTGGGTAGGGGACTATACCCGACCAATCTTCGTCGCGATGCCAAAGGTCCGGAAACCGGTCGTGGCATCGGTGCTCGGGACCATGGAGGGATTCCAGGCGCGCGTACCCCACTTCTTCGCCGCGCGAGTGGCGCCGTTCTTCGATACTAAGCGCGCCGCGCGCGCTATTGCCTGGCTGTACGAGTACGGAGCCTTTCTACGCCGTACTGGCAACACATCTCAGGCCGAGGGGTTTGTTGGCAGCAGACTATAGCACCTTGCCCACCAAGTCCTTTGCGCTTTGGTAGTGGCGGACCGCCGTGTCCGCCAGGAGTGGAGTGGGGCGCGTCCCCCTGCCCCGCCCCTGGCAGACAGTCTCCGAAGGCGACTCGCCTCTCGCCACAGGCGAGTCGCCTTCGGAGACTGGCGAGAGCCGTCCGCCACTACGGATGTCGATTAGAATCGGTGGATGCACCAGTAAGCCGCTTGAATGAGGAGGCTACAGACGATGGGACTGGTAGAAGAGGCGCTTGAGAAGGGGCAACGCGCGCTCTCCGAGTACGACTCCAAGAGGCTACTCGCGTCGTACGGCATTCCCATCACGCCGGAGATCCTGACCACCTCGTCCGATGAGGCGGTCAAGGCGGCGGAGGAACTGGGCTATCCGGTGGTGCTCAAGGGGACCCACTGGGAGCTAACGCACAAGACCGAGCTGGGGCTGGTCCTTATGAAGCTGCGCAAGCCGGACGAGGTCACGGAAGGCTACCGCACGATCGTGGAGCGGGCCGGCCAGCGCCCTCTGGACGGCGTTCTGGTGCAGCAGATGGTCTCGGGCTCGCGTGAGTTCGTCATCGGCCTCACGCGCGACGTGCAGTTCGGCCCCTGCGTCATGTTCGGGCTGGGCGGCATCTTCACCGAGGCGCTGAAGGACATCACGTTCCGCGTGGCCCCCATCGACCGGGCCGAGGCCCGAGAGATGCTCACCGAGATCAGATCCGAAGCTTTGCTCGGGCCTTTCCGCGGTGAGCCAGAGACCGACCTGGAGGTCCTGAGCGACGCCCTCGTCGCCATCGGCAACATCGGCATGGAGAATGACGGCGTCAAAGAGATCGACGTCAACCCCCTGATCATCGCGGGCGGGAAGCCAGTGGCAGTGGATGCGTTGGTGATTCTGGCTTAGCGCGTCGCTACTACAGAGGCATCCTCTCTGACAAGACCGCCGCGGTTTCCGAAACCGCGGCGGTCTCGGGTGTTGTGCGGAGATAATTGTAGCTTCGTGAGCCAGGCGCGGGTATCCTGTATCAGCGCGGGATCAAGCGGCATGCAGCAGTCTCCCTTCCCGGAGGATTGTCCCCGGCAACGAGGCCTTCAGATGCCGCCGCGCCTCGAAGTAGGAACGGGTACACACCAGCACGTCGGCGGCGATTCCCGTTCCCCTCAGTGCGCGATACGCCAGGTCGCTGTCCCGGCGCTCCGGGGCCGCGTCGTCCGGCACAACTACTAACAGATCATAGTCGCTATCCGGCCCGGCTTCGCCGCGGGCCACCGACCCGAATAGGTAGATGCGCTCTGGCTCGTAGGCGTCCACGAGCCGACGGACGATCTCGGCGAGCTTGGGGTCGCATTTCAGCATGTCCTGGTCCATGCTTCACCTACTGTTGAAAAGCTTTAACAAGATTAAACGAGCGGGAGCCAACGCCCTTTGCTGCTGCGGACTAGCATGATCGCTGCTGAATGAGTCGAGACCTGGTCATGATTGTGGGAGACGGTGCTGCCTGGGAGCGCGGGCATCCTGCCCGCGCGAGGACTCGCGGGCAGGATGCCCGCGCTCCCAGGTCCCGCCTTCGCGCTCTGCACAGTCCGCGAGCTATGGCCACGTCTCTATTGGCCACATTATAGCACTCGCCAGCAAGCCTCGTGCCGCCTTGGCCGCGGCTCAGTGTCCCCCGTGGTGCTCCTCGGCCGTTCCGTGGGCGTGGGCGTGAGTCAGCTCTCCGTGGGTGTGGATGTGTTCGTGAATGAGGTTGACCTGCAGCAAGAGGGCGCGGTCCTCCAGGATCCTATGGGGCGTTCCCTCGGCGGCCAGGCGGTGATCCTCGCCGAAGACTAGGCAACGGCTGGCGAACTGGGATACCAGTTCCAGATCGTGCGTAGCTATGACGATGGTCTTGCCGGACTCGGCCAATTGCAGCAATAGCTCCAGCAGCCAATGCTGGGTGCGCGGGTCCAAGCCGTTGGTTGGCTCGTCGAGGATGAGCACGTCCGGATTGATGGAGAGGACGCAGGCGATGGCGACCTTCTTCTTCTCGCCGCCGCTCAGGTTGAAGGGGGTACGGTCGCCCATCTCCGCCAGACCCAGCATCTCGAGCACGTCCTGGGTGCGTCCGCGGGCCTCTTCTTTGGACAGACCCAGGTGCAGTGGTCCGTAGGCTACCTCGTCCCAGACAGTGGGGTTGAACAACTGGGCCTCGGAGTTTTGGAAGATGAAGCCGACCCGCCGGCGGAAGGCGCGTGAGAACTCACCGTCCCCCAGTGCTTCTTCGGACAGGGCGGTTCCGAAGGCCTCCAGCGTGCCTTCTTCCGGGGTGATCAGACCGTCCAGCATCTTGAGTAGCGTGGACTTGCCGGATCCGTTCGCGCCAAGCAATGCCAGACGCTCGCCGGGATAGACGTCGAACGAGATATCCCGAAGAGCGGGAAAGCGGCCTAGATACTTGTATCCCACGCCACGCAGCGTGAAGATGGCGGTGCGGTTGGAGATCTGATTAGGTGCCAAGGACATATCCACCTCCGGCAAGCGATAGGGCGATCAGTAGAGCCAGCACGCCCCAGACCAGGTCGACGCGGGTCATCTTCAGCTCGTCCATGGTGCGCACCTCGCCGTTGAAGCCGCGTGACACCATGGCCGCGTATACTTCCTCGCTCATGCCGTAGGATTTTCCCAGCAGGACGGCCATGGAACCAGCCAGGAACCGGCGCCCCTCGCCATGGTCGCTGAGCGGACCAATCTGTCTGCTCTTGCGGGCCACCAGTAGCTCACTGGCGGACTCCAGCAGGACATAGAGGTAACGATAAGCCATGGCCAGCATCAGCACGATGATGCGCGGGATGCCCAGGCTGCGCAGGGCTTTGAGAAGATCGGACCAGCGCGTGGTGAGTGTGAGCAGCACGGCCAGCGAGATCGAGACGGCTACCCTGGAGACCAGCACCACGGCGCCCAGCAACCCCTGGTGGGTGATGGCCAGGTAGGATGGCAGCGTCAAAGGACCGACGCTTAGAGGTTGGCCCCAATCCGCCAACACCAGGAGCGGCTGTCCGGGGGTGATGACGTTGAAGAGCGCCGGCAGCACCATGACACCGGTGAATAGCGGGATGAAGAGCCAGACACGCTTGACGAAGAACCCCAGGGGTATCGCGGAAGCCCAGGCCAGGACCAATCCCACCACGTAGAGGATCGCTAGAGGCAACAGTTGCGTGACGAAGGCGGCCACTACTAGCAGTCCCAGCAATGTCACCACCTTGATGCGCGGATCGCAGCGCTGCAAGAAGCCCCGGCTGCGTGCTACCTCCTCTGAGAACATGGTATTGCGCAGCAGGTTCAGCCCGTCCCCGATGGTCTTCTCCAGGAAGCTGCCCTTGGCCGGTCTGCTCAGCGTGGAGCAGCGGCAGGGTCCCGGCGCGGTGCCGTGCAACAGCCACTCAGGGGTACCAGTGTTCAAGACGCTTCTTCTCGTTACGGCGCTTGTCACTTGAGGCTGGGTGACGTTCTGCGACCTAGCCGCAAGCACTTTGCCGAGGATCAGTGCTACGCCCCCTACGATGACGAGCCCCACGAGCGCCGAGATGAGGTAGCCCAGCCGGCTAGACGCGGCGCTCTCCCAGCCGGGAACGTTGTAATCGGTCAGAGGCCCGGTCCAGAGCCCCGACGCGGATTCCAGACCCTCTGGCACGTAGCCCAGTGCATCGCCCAGATCCTGGGCGCCCCACTCGCCCCATGCGGTTCCAGAAGCGAGCGATCCGATGGGTGATGCAACGACGAGCAGCAGGATTATGGCAGTTGTGATCCAGAGCCAGCGGCGTCCACCGTCGCGCGCTACGCGGGACTCGCGGGCCTGCCGCGTCCTAGCGACCGGCTGTCCCAGGTTGACCCTTTGAGCGTAGCCCACGGCCAGGGCCGTGATCACCGCTTCCAACGGTCCTACGATGAACAGGTGCGCGGCCATGATGGCCGGGACGGCCTGCTCCACGCCATAGGGGCTGTACAGTGGAACGCCGGTCGCGCTCTTGAACAAGAGTGGCTGCAGGCCCAGCTCGATCGCGGTTAACAGCCCGGCGGCGTTTGTCCCGAAGAAGGCGCCAACACCAGCGGCCACCATGCGTCGTGAAGCCGAGGCGTTCTTCCCACTCGCTAGCACACGGTAGACGGCGTAGCCGACGAAGGGCCCAATGAAGGCTATGTTGAAGGCGTTGGCGCCGATAGCGGTTATGCCACCGTCGCCGAAGAATAGGGACTGGATAGCGAGCGTGATGGACATGGCGATGACGGCAGCCCAGGGCCCGAGCACGACGGCGATGAGCACGCCGCCCACGACGTGGGCGGTGGTGCCATCGGGGATAGGGATATTAAACATCTGGACGACGAAAGCAAAGGCGGCGCTCAATGCCAGGAGCGGCACGTGGTGTGAGGGCAGCTTCTTCTCCACCCGCCGCGAGGCTGCATACCAGACGGGGACCATTCCTGCGCCCATCACAGCGCAGGTTTGAGGGCTAAGGTAGCCGTCCGGGATATGCATTACGTTTCTCCTGCTCTTCTCATGGCAACCGCCGCCTGGGAGCGCCCCTGCCGTCTGCGCCGACCAGAACTATTGCCAGACCTCGTCTAATTCGACTCCGTGCCGTTCTTACGGCTCGCCGTCGGTTTCTGTCGCGCGGACCACTTCGGTTGTGGTGGCGCTGCACTTGGCGCAGCGCCCGAAGAGCGCGAAGTGGTCAAGGGAGGCGTGGAAGCCGTACCGAACGTACAGCGTTTGCTTCAGAGGCTTAAGCAGGTCGTTGTCAAGAAGGGCTACATCACCACACTTCTGACAAATCAGGTGATGGTGATCGCTCTTCTCCGCCCAGTGGTACAGCACACGACCCTCACCCAGATCCGTCCTGGTAACCAGCGACAGTCCTGACAGGAGATCCAGTGTACGGTAGACGGTGGAGATGTTCACGTGGGGGTAGACTTCGCGCACCCGGGCGTAGATCTGCTCGGCGCTGACGTGATCGTCAGATTCCCGTATGACATCCAGAATCATGGTCCTCTGCGGAGTCAAACGGTACCCCTGATCCTGCAGCTCACGCTCCAATTCGTTCCTGCTTCTAGCCGCCATTGCGTCTGCCCTCCTAGCAGGAGTATAGCAGAGAGAGTGAGGTATTGCAAGTAGTTGCAACTGCAAATAATGGTGAAGTGTGGGGGCAAAGTGCGAGGCTGTCTCACCCGTAGTGGCGGACCGCCGTGTCCGCCAGGGGGGCGGGGGGGGCACTACGCCGGGAGGGGATCAGGCGTGCCGGAGTACGGCCAAGCCTCCGGGCTATCCACCAGCCCCTTCCGAACCGGATTGGCAAGGATGTACATACAAATCGCTCGAACGTCCTCGTCTCGACGCGCAATGTGATCATAGTAGCTTCGTTGCCATAGTGCGCCCTGCAGACCATGTTGCCAGGCAAGTCGGGTCGTCCAGGTCTTGAATCCTTGAATCGATTTGGATACGCTGTCTTTGTCCGGCACTGGTGTGAGGGCTAGATGCAGGTGGTCCGGCATGAGGCAGTAGGCGTAGGCGTGCCAGTCACCTCTGGCAGCTCGAAAGAGAATGGCCTCGGTCACTTGGTTCGCCAAGGATGGGTTAGAGAATGGGACGCTTTGGTGGCGGGCGCATAGGGTGACGAAGTAGATGTGGTGAGGATCACAGTAGTCGAACGAGGGCAGGCGCAGCCTTTTGCGGCGCCAGCCGAGGTCCGGCCATCTTCTGTCCCCACCAGTGGTCATGTGGTTTGCTCCGGAGGTTTGTGTTTCAAGCGTAGTGCCGCCCGCCCCCCTGGCGGACACGGCGGTCCGCCACTACGAGAGGTCCGTTCGCTTGCATGACAATATGGTACCATAGGGTCGCACAGATTGGTAGGACAATGACCATATGATCGGTGGGATCCCTTCCACGCTCTTTTATCTGGCGATAGCCTTGCTTCCGGTGACGCTGGCCGCGGTGATCGTGACCAGCGGTCGAGGTGCGTCGGTTGCTGGCGCCTCCAGGCGCTTCGATCTACTGCGGGTGCGCCCCGTGCGCGCTCTGCTCACCTGGCGGCCGTTTCGCTTCATCGTATCGCTGGCGCACGTCGCTCTTTTCCTGCTGATCATCATGGCCGGGTTGTTTGGTGTTCAGTCTGCGGGCAAAAACGTGGCGACGGTGCTCACCTGGACCGTGTGGTGGGCGCTACTGGTGGTCGTAGTGCTTCTCTTTGGCAAGGCCTGGTGCTTTGTCTGCCCGTGGGACGCCATCGCGACCTGGCTGGAGCGGCTGAGCTTGTGGCAAGTCAAGCGTCGCACGCTTTCGAGCGGTCTGCCCTGGCCGAAGCCTCTGCGCAACATCTACCCGGCTGTGCTGCTCTTCCTGGGGCTGACCTGGCTGGAGCTGGGCTACGGTGTGACTACCAAGCCGGCCGCAACGGCATATCTGGCTTTGCTGCTCCTGTTCTTGGCGCTGATACCGGCCCTGTTTTTCGACCGGCGCTCGTTCTGTCGTTATGGCTGTTTGATCGGACGGATCAGCGGACTCTATGCGCTCATGTCCGGCGTGGAGATAAGGGCGCGGGACAAGGGCATCTGTCGTGAGAGGTGTCGAACCAAGGACTGCTTCAATGGCAATGAGCGAGGGTATGCCTGCCCGACCTATCAATATCTGGCCGGCATGGAGAAGAACACCTACTGCATCTTCTGCGGGGAATGCATTCAGACCTGCCCGCACGGCAACGTGTCCCTCAACGTCCGACCGTTCGGAGCGGATCTGACCAGGGGAATCCAGAGCCGCTTCGACGAGGCCTCGATGGTGATCGTGATGCTATCCATGACGGCCTTTCACGGCCTGACCATGACGCCGTTCTGGGGACGGCTCGTTCACGCGCTGGGTGTGGCCCTACGGGTTGACTACCTGGTGTCGTTCACGCTGGGCATGCTGGGCATTCTGGCCCTGCTGGCGGTGGCCTACGTTGCGCTTCTGGGCCTCTCGGCCCGCCTGACCGAGTCGGTCCCAGGTCTCAAGGCGCTGGCGGTCCGCTATGCCTATGCCCTCCTGCCGATGGGGCTGTTCTACCATCTGGCCCACAACGCCTCGCATTTTCTGAGTGAAGCCGGGGTTGTGGTGCCGGTCCTCTCGGACCCCTTCGGCTGGGGATGGAACCTGCTGAACACGGCCGGGTATGCTCCAGGCCAGTTGGCTTCTAGCTGGTTCGTTTGGATTTTGCAGGTTATCCTGGTTCTGCTCGGCTGTACCTGGTCGCTCAAAGCGGCTATGCGCCTGGGTGATGGATTCATGCCGGCGCCCCGGAATTCTATCCTCGGGCGGGCGCCGATTCTGATCGGTATCCTGGGCTATGCCGTCTTGAGCCTCTGGTTGCTGGCTCAGCCCATGGAGATGCGAACTGGACTGTAACGGACGACTGGGGGAGGTTGATGAAGATGTCACGAGTCCTGGCGATGTTCGCCGCAACACTCATGATTCTGCTGGGAGCGCGGCTGGCACTTGCACACGGTGAGCCCATCCGGGGCGAAGCGAGCCTGACCCCGGCCCAGCCGCGTGTCGGGGAGGAGGCACGGATCGTAGTGAGCCTCCACGGCGGTAGCTCGGGTGCGCCATTGGAGGGCGCCGAGGTCAAGGTCGTTGGGGAGATGACCGGGCACACCATGACTCCGGTGGAAGCGTCACTGGTGGCCGAGGGCGATGGTGGACAATACTCGGGCACGCTGCGCTTTACCATGGCGGGTCCGTGGAATCTTCGCCTGCAGATAGCGCACCAGGGGGAGCACGCGGAGCAGGTGATCGCGATGACGGTGCTGGAGGAAGAGGGGCAGCGAGATAGTTCCACGTTGCGACAGGTCTTCTCGTTCACGTTGGAAGGCGACCCACCGCCCTATCCGCTGTTGGTCCTGGGCGCGGCGGGCACGCTGATAGTGGGGCTGGTGACCATCGCTATCGTGCGGAGGGGAGTTGCCGCTGCTAGCGAGGTCTCACGGTGAGTTGTATAATGTTGCAGCAGTAAGGGCAGGGGAGTGGAGAGCCAATCTCAACTGCACTGATTTTTTGGTCGGAGGTTAAGCGGCTAACATGGCCAAACCGAAGAACAACCAGCGCGGCGGCACGCCGCGCGGGCGATCGGGTCAACGTGGTCGCCAAAAAGGAGGCATACCCGCGGCTGCCATCTGGGCGGTGGCGGGGGTCGCCGTTGTAGCGGTCGCGGCGCTCATCTTTGTGACAACGCGACCGTCGGCGAGCGGACCGGCTGTGCCAGCAAATGTGCAGACCCTGGACACGACCAAGGGCGACCCCAATGCGCCCGTGACAATGGTCGAGTACTCGGATTACCAATGACCGTACTGTGCACAATTCGCCCTCGGGTCAGGGCGACAGATCGACACCACCTACGTAAAGACTGGCAAGGTCAAGTTCGTCTACAAGCAGTTCGCGTTCATCGGGAATGAGTCGCAGTATGCCGCGAACGCCTCGCTGTGCGCGGCGGAACAGGGCAAGTTCTGGGAGTACTCGGATAAGATCTTTCGCGAGCAGAAGGGCGAGAACAAGGGCACGTTCAGCAAGGACAACCTGAAGAAGTTCGCTACGGACGCATCGCTCGGTCTGGATACCACGACCTTCAACTCCTGTGTGGATCAGAACAAGTACAGTCAGCGGGTGAAGGATGAGACGGCTGAGGGGCAGAAGCAAGGTGTGAGATCCACGCCGACCTTCTTCGTGGACGGTGAGAAGATCGAGGGTGATGTAGGCTTCGCCGAGTTCCAGAAGCGGATCGAGGCGGCCCTGAGCAAGAAGCAATGATTCGAGAGCAGTCCGAGACGGCCGCGGGCGAGCAGACCAAGCTGGGTCAGCAGCTCGATCGCTGGGCGATCCCCGTTCTTAGCGTGCTGGGCGCCGCGATCAGCGGCTATCTGAGCTACGTCAAGCTCTTCGGCGGAGAGGTCCTCTGCACAGGGGTGGGCGGCTGCGAGACCGTCCAGAGCAGCGCCTACGCGCAGATTCTAGGGGTGCCGGTGGCGCTGTTGGGGTTGCTGGGCATGCTGGCGCTGCTGGCCCTGTCTTTGTGGAGGCTAAGAAGCGAGGAGAGCGCCCAGTTAATGGCGTTGCCCATCTTCGGAATATCGCTCTTCTCGATCATGTTTGCTGGCTACCTGTTCTACGTCGAACTCTTTGTGTTGCAGGCCATATGACCGTGGTGTGTGGCGGAGGCGATGGTCATCGCCGCGATCTTCGGGGTATCGGTCTGGCAGCTTAGACAGTTGTCGAGAGACGACGAGTGATCCCTAGTGTTCGACCACACTGGTTTTGTCATTCTGAGGCGCGCACGCCGAAGAATCCGCGCCCTGGGGATACGGATTCTTCGCGCTGCGGCGCTCAGAATGACAGGTAGCGTCTTCTCTGT
>SCTZ01000164.1 GCA_004297765.1 Chloroflexota bacterium
GCGCTTGCGATTCATCACTCCCCCCTCCAGAACACCTGTCCGTGAACGGATTATGTCGTATTATAGAAAAGCCCTGTCCAATGGACAGGGCCTGGTCTGTGGACATGAACCCGCGAATGGGATGATTATATGGCGGCCGTGATCGAGCTGAACATGCTGCCGATTCTCGGGCCGACGAGAATCAGAATAGCGATCACGACGATGCTGATCAAGAAGATGATCAGCCCATACTCCACCAGTCCCTGCCCCTCCTCGCGCCTTAGCAAGCTCATCATGACTGTGTCTCCTCCCTCTCTCGATTGTGGCACTATTCTGCCCACGAATGTCGCACCGCGGACGATTTACATCAGTCGTCCGTTCGCAGCTTCGGCGCTGGCCCGCTGTGGCGGTCTGGACTCCCGTCTGTCCTGGTTAGGACAGGCTCTGGTCGAGCCAGGTCGGAGCTACTTGTCCCAATGAGAGGTTGCACGGGGCCGGGACTGTGTTGGAGGACTCTCAACATACCGGCTGATAAATAATTGGTGATCGCTGTCTCAGCCCTGTATCCCCTCGCCTTTCTCTACTATTTGTACACTGGGGCTGGAGACGTCACAATCACAAAATCGTACTAGCGAGCGCGGGAAGAAACGGGGACTGTCGGCACATGACCAAGGTACTATGAAACAGCAGGCTCAAGGGGTCGATAGGGGACGCATCTCAGCCAAATGGTTAGCAAGAAGTGTGTTCCAGAACAAACGAGATGAGGACTGCAGTCCAGTCCGCGCACAACAGTACAGGATTAGTCGAAAGGCGACTAAGTGCTCCGTTCCTCAAGTGAGATGTCCTTTGTGGGACGTTCTTCAGCGGAAAGATCAAGAATGGACACGCTTCGATCTCGATGACATCGGGATAGCTGACGTGCCATCCCCTCTCCCTTCGCGAAGGGAGAGGGCGAGGGTGAGGGTCACCCTGGTCTTCATCGGTCCGGGACGGCGATCCATTGGCGTCAGGGGCTGAACCCTCACCCTGACCCTCTCCCTTGTGCGCAAGGGCTAGGGAACAGCGTCGCCAGATCGCCTCACTTGAGGAACGTCGCACTTAGAGAGTACGGCGCTAGTCTACCTTGATCCAGCCGCGCCGGAGGGCGAACACCACGGCCTGGGTGCGATCATTCACGGCCAGCTTGCGCAGGATCGAGGTAATGTGGTTCTTCACCGTCTGATCGCTGATCTTCAGGGCGCGCGCGATCTCCTTATTGGAGTTGCCTCGGGCGATGTAGTCGAGGATCTCCATCTCTCGGCTGGAAAGCGGCGCGAACAACGGCTCGATTTCGTGCTCGATCAGCGAGAGATCGCGGAATTGTTTGAGCACGCGCGAGGCCACGAGCGGACGAGTTAGAACGCTCTCGTTGATCAAATACTCACCCTGGGCCACACGGCGGATCCCGCTCAACAACTCCTCGGGTCGCACGCTCTTGGTGTAGTAAGCGGCGGCCCCAACCTTGATGGCCTGGAAGAGCAGCTCTTCGTCCTCTTGCGCCGACATGATGACGACCCCTACACCCGGAGAGCGAAGCCGAATCTTGCGTGTCAGCTCCAGACCGTCCATGGAGGGTAGCTTGACATCGGTCAACACCACATCCGGCGACAGAGCACTGATAGTCTCGAAGGCCTCTTCGCCATCGGCGGCCTCACCGATCCAGTCAATGTCCGGCTCGCTCCCGATAGAAGCGCGAACCCCCTGTCGGAACAAGATGTGTTCGTCGACCGCGAAGACCTTGATCTTCTCCATAGTCCCCCTCCACGTCAGCACGCGGCAGGATTAACCAGAAAGTACTGTACGCTGGGCTATTATAGCATCACCTACTCGCCTTGACAACTCCGCCGCCCCTATGCTACCATGCGCGTGACAATCGAATATTTACTATGCGCTCTTATCGAGAGGGGTGGAGGGACTGGCCCTTTGAAGCCCGGCAACCAGTTGGAGTGGTCGAAACAGCGACGGCTGTCGTCCGCCGTTCTTCACCAGTCGAACATGGTGCCAATTCCGACAGGACGCCATGCGTCTTGAGAGATGAGAGTGAAGGTTTGGCATGCCAAGCTTCTCTCAGTCTGGAGAAGCTTTTTTTGTGACGGAGAGATCACACCTTGGAAGCACGGTTGGACAACGGTGATATTCGACCGGTAGAGTGGATTGATGGCAGCATCAAGCTGCTCGATCAAACGCGCCTGCCGCTGGAGGAGGTCTACCTCTCCTATCAGGACTATCGCGAGCTAGCCACGGCCATCAAGGAGATGCGCGTGCGCGGAGCGCCGGCCATTGGCGTCACCGCGGCCTTCGGCGTTGCGCTAGCGGCAGTCCATAGCAAAGCAGCCAACCTGGAAACACTGAGGACCGAGCTGAGCGAGGCCATCGCAGTCCTGGCTGCCACGCGCCCCACTGCGGTCAACCTCTTCTGGGCGCTGGACAGGATGCAAGCGATCATTCCGCGCGCCATCGACCCCGATCATCTACGTCAGCTACTAGTGGACGAGGCAGCTCGGATCTTTGAAGAAGACGACTGCGCCAATCGGCAGATGGGACTGCACGGCGCCGCGCTCCTGCCCGACCAGGCGTCGATCCTGACCCACTGCAACGCGGGCGGATTGGCTACCTCGGGCTATGGCACGGCCCTGGGCGTTATCAAGGCCGCATGGCAGTGCGGCAAGCAGATACGAGTCTTTGCCGACGAGACGCGCCCCCTGTTGCAGGGAGCCAGGCTAACCGCCTGGGAGCTGATGCGCGCGGGCATCCCGACCACTCTGATCTCTGACAACATGGCTGGAGCCCTCATGCGCGCCGGCGAAATCGACTGCGCCATTGTGGGAGCCGATCGAATCGCGGCCAATGGCGACGTGGCTAACAAGATCGGAACATATACCGTGGCCGTGCTGGCTAAGGAGCACGGGCTGCCTCTATACGTGGCGGCGCCGGTTAGCACCATCGACCTGAACACGCCGCGCGGGGAGAACATCCCTATCGAGGAGCGGAACGCGGACGAGGTGAGGCATCTGTTCGGCACTCAAATCGCACCGAGCAATGTGCAGGTCCGTAACCCCGCCTTCGACGTCACTCCGCACAGCCTCGTAGCGGCCATCGTGACAGAACTGGGCGTCGTGCGTGCGCCATACGAGGCGGGGCTGCGGGCCCTGGCGAGGGCGCGATGAATCGCGCCCCTACGCAGCCCCCGTAGGGGCGCGATTCATCGCGCCGGGGAGCGGGGCGGGGCACGTTCCGGGGGCAGGAAACCTGCCGAATGCGCCACACAGGTGCGGCAAATCGACTCATTACTATTCGTCGGGAGGCTCAGATGGCCGAGGTCAAGATCGGTATCATCGGTGGCAGCGGGCTCTACGATATGGAAGGGCTCACGGACGTCGACCACATTCATATGCAAACACCCTTCGGAAGCCCAAGCGACGCTATTACCGTGGGCACCCTCGATGGTATTCCCGTGGCCTTCCTTCCACGCCACGGTCGTGGACACTATCTGACCCCCACCGAGATCCCGGCCCAGGCCAACATATATGCGCTCAAGTCGCTGGGCGTGGAATGGATCATCTCGGTTAGCGCGGTAGGCAGCCTGCGCGAGCATTTCGCCCCCCAGCACATTGTGATTCCCGATCAGTTGATCGATCGGACCAAGTCGCGCATCAACAGCTTCTTTGGGGATGGCGTCGTCGCCCATGTGACCTTCGCGGATCCCTTCTGCCCCGTCCTGAGCGACATCCTGCACCAATCGGCAGAGCAGGCCGGCGCAACAGTGCACAAAGGCGGAACCTACGTGGTGATGGAAGGACCGCTGTTTTCCACCAAGGCCGAGTCACACATGTATCGCTCCTGGGGCGCCAGCATCATCGGAATGACTGCACTGCCCGAAGCGAAGCTCGCCCGAGAGGCAGAGATCCACTACGCGACCCTGGCTTCGGTCACTGACTACGACTGCTGGCATGAGAGCGAGGAGGCTGTGACCATCGAGATGGTCATCGCCAATCTGGAGAAGAACGTCGAAGTCTCAAAGCGGACTGTACGAATCGCCGCCGCCAAGATCGCAGCCATGCAGCCGGGCTGCGGTTGTGGCACAGCCCTTCAGACCGCGATCATCACGGCTCCAGCCAAGATCTCTGCGGACGCGAGAGAGCGGCTCGGATTGCTGATCGGGAAGTATATTGAGTAGTGCTAGGACATGCCACGAGCATGACTACGAAGCAATCTCGTAGCGCTCTGTTTCTTGTGAGCTGACGGGCAAGAACGCGCGGATCGGTCGGATTCGGCTGATACGCATCAGTTCATCAGTCACACAGCACTAGCGCCACGCCAGCAAATAAGTGATAGGTACAAAGTTGATGGATCGCTCTGATCTGCATCCCAGGTGTATGGCAACCGCGATCGGCAGCTTGCCACATGTGGATCCGGTTGAGGCGTGCTCGCTTGTCTTGAGCACGCTGCCGGACCTTCCGCCCTGGCCCCAGCTCCCCCGGCGCTCGTTCCTGGAGAACATGTACGTCCAGTACAGCGAAGGTTTTCCCGGGGTGGTGGTAGACACGGCCCAGGAAAAGATTTACGTGGACCGCACACGCGACCTGGATCCTGCGCTGGAACGGCTGTATCTGGCCTATCTGGAGAACGCCTCGACCAGTTGGTCGATCAGCTCATCGTACGCCCAGGGATTACATCAGTTCCTGGCCGGCTCGGTGGGAAATCCGGTCGCACTCAAGGGGCAGGTGACCGGCCCGATCAGTTGGGGACTCTCCGTCACCGATCAGAATCGTCGCGCGATTCTCTATGACGAGATCCTAGCCGAGGCACTAGCCAAGCATCTCCGCCTGAAAGCAGCCTGGGTGGAGGGCGTCCTGCGTAGCATTTGCCCGCAGACCATCATCTTCGTCGACGAGCCATACATGAGCGCCTTCGGCTCAGCCTTCGTCTCCATCTCACGAGAGCAGGTGATCGGGCTCCTGGAGGAGGTCTTCCAGGGCATCAAAGGTTTGAAGGGCGTCCATTGCTGTGGCAACACGGACTGGTCGGTTCTGCTATCCACCTCTGTGAACATTCTCAACCTGGACGCTTACGACTACGCGGAATCGCTGAGTCTGTATCCCAGTGACGTCCAGGCTTTCCTGAATCGAGACGGCATCATCGCCTGGGGCATCGTTCCGACCGAAGCAGCCGCGCTAGCTGGCGAGACCACCGAATCCCTGGTCGCGCGGCTGGAGCAGTCCGTGGGATTCCTGGTTGATAAGGGGCTGCCCCTGGATCAAATCCTGGAGCGTTCCCTGATCACGCCAAGCTGCGGGCTGGCCTCCGTCTCTGTGGAGCTAGCCGAGCAGGCCATGCGATTGACCTCCCATGTGTCGGCCGCCATGCGCAAGAAGTATTTTGAGGAGACTCCGCTGTGAGCGTTCTGGTCGTCGGATCCGTCGCGCTGGACTCTATCGAAACGCCGTTTGGCAAAGTGGAGCGGGTGGTTGGAGGATCGGCAACCTACTTCACCTCTGCCGCCAGCCTGTACGCCAAAGTCAACCTGGTGGGCGTCGTGGGCGAGGATTTTCCGCGGGATAGCATCGCCTTCCTTCAGGAGCGCGGCGCAGATCTGCGCGGACTGCAGATGGTCCCGGGGCGCACGTTTCATTGGCAGGGACGCTACGACTTCGATTTGAACACTGCCCACACGCTGGACACGCAACTGAATGTCTTCGCGACGTTTCATCCCGAGTTGCCACAGGAATACCGCAAGCCACGCATCGTCTTCTTGGCCAACATCGACCCTGACCTTCAGATGGAGGTTCTCGATCAGGTCGAGGGAGCCCAGTTGTCTGTTCTGGACACCATGAACTTCTGGATCACGAGCAAGAAGGACTCACTGCTCAAGGTCATCTCCCGAGTCAACGTCGTGGCCATGAACGAAGCGGAGGCTCGACAACTGGTGGGGAGCTATAGCCTGCTGCGAGCCGCACGCGAGATCCTGAGCCTGGGTCCGGATGTGCTGATCGTCAAGAAGGGCGAGTACGGCGCGGTCATGTTCACCGAGTCCGGCTACTTCGTCGCCCCGGCCTATCCGCTGGAGACCGTCAAGGACCCAACGGGCGCCGGGGATAGCTTTGCCGGCGGCTTCATAGGCTACCTTGCCGAGCAGGGCGTGGGTGAGCATCTGAACATGCGCCGAGCCATGATCCACGGCAGCGTAGTGGCGAGCTTCGCCGTAGAGGACTTCAGTATCGAGCGGCTCAGACGGCTCACGCGCGCCGACATTCAGGCGCGCTACCGTGAATTCCAAAATATCACCTATTTCGAGGCGCTGGGTTCGGACTAGCACTCGCCTACGATCGGATAGACAAAGAAGGGAGAGTTGATGGCGGGAAACACCATCGTACAAGGTGACGTAAAAGATCTATCTCTGGCCTCCAAAGGACGCCAGAGGATAGAATGGGCCGCACTGGACATGCCCGTCTTGCGGCTGATCCGGGAACGCTTCAGCAAAGAGCAGCCGTTGAAAGGTCGTCGTCTGGCAGCCTGTCTGCACGTCACGTCAGAAACGGCCAATCTAGTTATCGCGCTTAAGGCAGGTGGCGCCGAGGTGTCCCTCTGCGCGAGCAATCCGCTGAGCACGCAGGATGAGGTGGCCGCTTCACTGGTCGCGGACTTCGGCATCCCCACTTACGCGATCAAAGGCGAAGACAACGACACATACTACCGTCATATCCACGCTGCACTGGCCAACCGGCCGGAGATCACCATGGATGACGGTGCGGACGTCGTCGCAACCATCCACAAGCAGGGCGGAGAGCTGCTGGCGGGAGTCATGGGCGGCACGGAGGAGACCACCACAGGCGTCATTCGGCTGCGAGCCATGGCGGCAGACGGAGCGCTCAAGTACCCCATCGTCGCCGTCAACGAGGCCGATACCAAACACCTCTTTGACAACCGCTATGGCACGGGTCAGAGCACGATCGACGGCATCACTCGGGCCACCAATATCCTGTGGGCAGGACGCCGTGTCGTGGTTGTGGGCTACGGTTGGTGCGGCCGCGGCGTGGCCATGCGGGCGCGAGGCATGGGTTCGCACGTTATCGTGACCGAGGTCGACCCCACCCGAGCCCTGGAAGCCGTCATGGACGGACACCAGGTCATGCCGCTGATGGACGCGGCCAAGGTCGGCGACGTTTTCGTCACCGTGACCGGCGACATGCATGCCATCGACCAGCGTCACCTCGAAGTCATGCACGACGGCGCCATTGTGGCCAATTCCGGTCACTTCAACGTGGAGATCAACATTCCCGCGCTGGAGAAGATGGCCGTCCAGCAAAACCCGCTGCGCGAGAACGTGCATGAGTACGTGCTGGCCGATGGCCGGCGCATTTACCTCCTCGGCGAGGGACGGTTGATCAACCTGGCCGCGGCAGAGGGTCATCCGGCCAGCGTCATGGACATGAGCTTCGCGAACCAGGCTCTGTCGGCCGAGTACATCGTGCAAAACGGGCCGTCCCTGGCACCGAACGTCTATGTGGTGCCGAGGGAGATCGATCGCGAGATCGCCCGCCTCAAGCTGCAGTCCATGGGAATCACAATCGATAAGCTGTCCGCCGAGCAAGAGCATTATCTTGCCAGTTGGGAAAGCGGAACCTAGTAGAGGCTAGGGGCTGGGGGTTAGGGGCTAGGGATTGGGGGATCGCTCCCCCACCCCCGACCCCTAGCCCCCAGCCCCCAATTAC
>SCTZ01000165.1 GCA_004297765.1 Chloroflexota bacterium
GTCCTCCTGGATCGTGAGTGTCGTGCGGAAACACCATTCACTTTCCAGGATACACGCTGTTCGCCACTCCTTTCTTGCTTGCTCATCTGCCTCTCCAATTTTAATCGGACAGCATTGGGGGCGCGCCCTACCCCACCCCTGGCGGACACGGCGGTCCGCCACTACCAAAGCGCAAAGGACTTGGTGGATGCACCAATTGGTCCTCGACCGATGCCCCCGTGCGATTATCTGCTAGCACAGCGGATAGTGCCGCCAGAGCCCATGGGACCGGTGAGACGATCCCATGATATTCAGCGCCGCTGGCCCAGACCGTCGCGGAGGATGCTTCGAAACTGCCGTGTACCAAGAACGCTAGCCATGCTCCGGCGAGTCCGGTACGAATCCAGGAGCGCACGGGCGAATCGGCAACCCTGGGGGAGAACGCCACTCGCAATCCCCACAAGACGATCCACAGCAGCCCGATTAATCCGAGCACTCCCAAGTCCAGGTAGGTCTGCAAGAAGAGGTTGTGTGGATTGGTCACCTTTGGGTCGCCTGCGTACAGCGCTTGGAATACAGCCGGAAAAGCCCCCAGACCAACGCCAGTCAGCGGGAAATCCTGGACCATGTAGAAGCTCGTATGCCATAGATCGACGCGGCCAAGCTCACCCGTCCCTGGAACGTCGAGCCAGGGGAGGACTTGTGCTCCCAGCCAGCCTAGGACCAGGGTGATAGCCGGCAGTCCCAGCAGCCAGAGGGAGATCCACGGACGGCGCCATTGGGCAGCCAGGACGCCCAGCACACCAGCGCCAAGCGCGAGGAGCCCTCCGCGACTGCCTGTGGCCACCGTAACCAGGAGGAGCACACCTGAAGCCATCACCCAGCCGGCCCGTCTCCAGCCAGGTGCACGCAGACTGCCCGCCAAGGCAAACGGCACGGCCACGATGAGGAGACCGGCGATCCCATTGGGGTTAGGTGTCTGCTGCGACACCATAGGAAACAGGCGTCCGACTTGTGCATACACCCAATGCGCACCACTTAGCTGCTGAGCGACTAGACGCCCCAGACCGAGGTACTGGTCGCCCGTGGAGGCATGGAGGGGGCCGATCGCAGATGCGCGTGTGGCCAAAGTGAGAGCGCCAAGGAGCACTGCCAGCAGAAGTGGTCCTCCCACGATCCACACCATGTAGCCACGCAGGTTAGCATCACTTCGCCTGGTGGCGATGAGGTAGAACAAGGCAACCACGGCCAGATAGCCCCAGAGCCGCTCCAATGAGATGTCCAGCAGGGGAGAGACCGCAGTGCCAACGATCGCCCCAAGGATGGTGAATCCGAGGGGCACGTCCGCGGGAGTCCGACGCAGCACGCGATGTAGTACCGGCCAGCGAAGCAGACAGGAAAGTATAGCTGCCGCGGCCGCGGCGGGGCGATAAGGGTTTGGTACAAAGAGCGGGACCAGAGCCAGCGGAGGTACGAAATACGGCTCCGCCTGGACCAGGAACGTTAGTAATCTATGGATTGCATGGTTTGTTTGGTTCCCTGTTGCCGTCCTGACTGTTCTGTGCATAGATCTGCCCCAGAAGTAAGTATACCACCTTCTCGGGCAAGCGACTTGCCGTATAGCGACCATTACCGCGGGAGGTGCGGAAATGATAAAGCCGACTACGCTAGTGCTTCTCGTTATCCTCGTGTTTCTATTGGACTTCGCGACACCAGCTTTCGCCGACCCTGCCGTCGAAAACGACACGGTGCTGGCCGATGTTACCCTTCCCATTGTTGAGCAGCGAGCGCTTGGCGTTTTGACGCTCGTTCGTAGACCCGAGCCCCCTCTTGCCGGGGCCGTGTGCATATCGGACGTCACCTGGTCCTTCGTAGGTACGGTGAACGGCGTGCCGGCCTCTGGCAAAGGGTTTGCCACCCAGATCCACAATTCCGGGACATCAGGGTCGATCTTCATCGATACAGTTGCTGAGTGGAACTCGACCCTTGGCGCTCCCGCGGAGGGAAGCCGTGCTCCTTTCCTGCAGGTTGGTAACGTCCTGTACCTTGGCGATGCGCCAGCCACTTTCCCGGTTGCTCTGAGCCAACCGATGGAGTGTGCTGTAGCGGGAGCGAATCTCCAGTTTACACTCACCAATGTTGGAGCCGGGCCAGCAATTGTGGAGCGCCTCGCTCCTACGGGTGATGCAACGCCAATTCTGCCGTGGCATCTGGTCGCTGTGATCGGGGGAATCCTGCTGATCCTCGGATTGAAGTTGCCCCTCCCGCGTCGCAAACACATTTAGTCGAGGAAACACGCCGTGCGCCGCATTCGCTTTCTGCTAATTGTTGTGGGCAGTCTATTGCTTGGGCTATCTATCTTCTTCATCGGCTGCAACGCCTACGTTGTATGGCGTGCTTCACGGCAGCCGGCTGACCGACTCATCCTGAAGACGCCCGAGGGTGTGCTCATCCCCATTCCTCCCCCTGTGACGAACCTGCCGCCGCCTCCTTCTTTGGACAACCCCGAAGACCACGAAGACTACCCAGAGGAAGATAGCAGACCCGAAGTGTTCATGGGGCCTTTTCTTCCAGCGACTCGCTTTGCCATTCCCAAGCTCGGACTCAACGTGCGCGCCACAGTGGGAGATGAGACAGTGCTGCCGCGAGCAAAGGCTGTGGCCTGGTACTACGGAACCGCGTTCCCAGGTGCGCCAGGCAATAGTGTGATGTACGGGCACGTAGCTGGCCCATTCGAGACCCTTGGGCGTCTCGGTGAGCTTGTGGAGGGAGATGACATAGAGGTCTACACGGAACAGAGAGTGTGGACGTACAAAGTCACGGAGTCTAAGGTGGTTCTACCTACTGAGGTCACGATAATGGCTCCGACCCCCGATCCAACCCTCACGGTCTTCACCTGTGCCGGCGATCAGAATCCCGTTACAAGACTATACTCGCACCGTCTAGCGGTCACGGCGAAACTCGCCGGTTCAGCCACGCTCAGTCGATAGAAGGCGGGAGCTGTGACCTAGTAGTTGACGTCAGTGTCGTGATGGGCCGCCCCGCGCCAGACGATGGATGAGACGATAGCGCGACTTCTGGCACAGCTGGTGTGGCAGCATGTGTGCCGAGCTGGGGCTCGGCGCTCCCAGAATCTTGTCTGGGAGCGCCGAGCCCCAGCTCGGCATGTTTTTCGCGAGGGTAGTCGAGTTGCAGCAGGGGCAGGGAGTTTTTACGAGCCGGTCAACGTTGCCAGCTCGTAGCGTATCACTCCATCCCTGGAGTGGCGCTCCACCCGTCCCTCCATTCGCATCATCTCCAGGTGGGCGAGTGTCTCGGTCATCGCACTGCGCTGATGGTACGCGTCCAGGTGGTCCCAGTCGTCGCGGATATGCCACGATAGCTGCCGTGCGATCAGAAACGCGCTCAGCGGCTCTTCGCTCAATGTCGAGAGGATCTCGCCCTTTCGATCCTCATGATGTCCGACAATCTGCTGAATCCTGTCCTCCAGTCCCTCGAAGATATGCTCATGAGCGGGCAGGACGAGATCCACCGGCAACCGCCTGAGCTGATTGAGAGAGTTGATGAAATCGCCCAGGGGGTTGCTGCCCGATTGCAGGTTGTAGCTGACGTTGGGCGTAATGCCCGGCAGGACATGATCTCCCGAGAACAGCAGCTTCTTCGAGGGCTCATACAGACACACGTGTCCAGGCGAGTGGCCTGGTGTCCAGAGCACCTCCAACTGAAAATCACCGATCGAGATGATCTCTCCGCCATAAAGGACCTCATCCGGCCAGGCCACAGTGACGAAGTCGAGGGCGGGCATGGAGGCGATTTCTAGCGGACCAGCCTGTTGCCGAGGCACGCCATGCCTGCAAAGGAACTTTCCCATTTTGTTCTGCAGTTGAGCGAACTCGATGTACCTTTCCTCGATGAGTGCTTTTTCCCACAGATGAAAGGCGAACCGCGTTGGGGATGCCTGTTTGATCAGTCCGGCCAGCCCGTAATGGTCCGGGTGCACGTGGGTGATGACGACCCGGGCGATATCGCGGAGGGTCAAGCCAAGTCCATCGAGCTGCTCCTTGAGGGACTGGAAGGCACCCCGACTGTTCCAGCCCGTGTCGACGAGCAGACAGCCCTTGTCTCCCTGAATGAGGTAGGAATTCAAGTAGCCTAAAGCGTTCTGGTCGATGGGAACCTTCAGTTGGTGGACGCCTGGGAAAACCTCCATGTGCTGTGCCTCCATTTCTATGCTCGAGCTGCTACTGGGACCAGGATAGCATATGCAGGACAGCTTAGCACGTCTTACCAGACAGAGGCACAGCCAATCTGAAAGCCCCGCGGTGACTCAAACTATGCTTTGTCCTCTTTTCGCGGGACCGACGTCTGCCCACCGCCCTGCTGTGAGCCATGGCAGTTGCCGTTTTGCCCGCCATGCCCCATGCCTCGCATCATAAAGACGTGCATGAGCGGGCAAGCAAGGACTAGCGCGAACAGCGCCAAATTGCCGGGGCTGACATTGAAAACGAAGACCGCTGCCGCCAGGACGATCAATGCCGCGATTCCCCCTCCGATCGCCAGGTGTCGCTTGGATGGGGGCCACGCGATGGAGATACCTTCATTGTGGTGGCGCGGCTGAGCCCCGATGGACTCGTTCTGTTGCCGGCTGTCGTCCGCAGTTGCATGACATGGGAGCACCTCTGCTACTGGCTTGCGACCGTTGATCGTCATCTCGATCTCCTCCAATTCTCGCACTCATCACATGAGATAGTATAGCCGCACCAACTTAACTGAGACTGAGAGGAAGCTTAAGGCAGGGTTAGTTTATACAAAACGGTGTGCTAGACGGGGGATTATGGGGGTAAAACGTGTCCAGTTAAGTGTTGTCTTTCAGGGGATCAAAAGGGGTGCTGGCGGAGCAGTTCACCCACTCCGCCAGCGGTGGTCTAGTTTACCTGGTGGTCAGCAGCCTAGATGGTCCGTAGGGCTGCCAACTGATCTTGTGCCCGTCGCTTGAGTGCATGGACGGCCCGTACCCGGATCCCCATCGAGCGGGCGATGCTCTCAGCCGATTGCCCGAAGAAGTGAGACCGGATCATCACCTCGCGCTGTCGGCTGGTGAGACTCGCCAGTGCATCGCGTATGGTGGCCGTCGTGACGGCGTGGTCGGGGTCGTGTCGGTCTTCTGGCTCTGCCGATAGATTCTCCAAGGGCGTAAGCCGTCCCATCCTCACGCGCTGGTCTCTGACGTAGTTGTGACAGTGCCAACCCAGCTTGGTCTTGACGTAGTACCCAAACGCTATGCCGGCGTCTGGTCGGAAGTCGCGTACCAGCTTCACGAAACACAGGCTAGCTTCCTGCAACAGGTCTTCCGCGTCGACAAGGCCGGGCCTGTACGCCCGGCGAATGTTCTTCCAAAGCAATGGCCTGTACTGCTCCAGCATGGCTGCGAGCGCGTCCGGATCTCCGTTCCGCGCCTGGTCGAGTAGCGGCATCATGGCTGCGCCAACTCTGCCAGGGTCTGGAAGGAATGGGGTTTGTAACCCTGTAACCCTGCTGCGCGGATGGCATCTTGTAGCGCGTCCTCGAAGCTGCCCAGGCTTGGATTTCTGCCTAGCGCATAGCCGAGTCTGGCCGCGAGATCAATGCTTTCGAGTAGCAGGTCGTGGGTGTCGTCGTTCATCGCGCGCCGTACTTGCTTAAGTGGCTCAAGTAGCCGATCGACGCCCTCTTGGACGATCCAGGCAGCCAGATCGCTGTAGTTATTAATCGCTGTATCCCAGGTCCACTGCGGGTCATTCACAGACATGACAATGCTCCTTTTCAACGTTTCGTGTTGTCGGAGCCGCCACTGTGATATAATCAACGCAGCAAGCGGCTCCGCGCGGGGTCTGGTTGCGATTGGCGGTAGGGTGGTCCGAACACCTTACCGCCGCTTCATTTGATGGCTACTTGATTGTCTTGTCCTCAGTCCTCCCTCCTTTCCCCCTGGCGCTTCTCCCAGAGGCGCAGTATGTCAGCTCCGAGGATCTTCCAATTGCGCGCGCCCGGCTTCATGGCGGGCAAGTCGCCTCTTCGGATCAGCGCCATGATTGTGTTCCTCCCCACGCCCAAAGCCGCCGCAGCCTCCTGCGGCGAGTACACTATATCGGGCTTGATTGGGATACGCGGCATTCTCACCTCTCAGAGCTGATACATACTGCTCTACATTGCTCTGGCACATACTAGCACTCTCTCGGCAGGTACACAAGGGGCCGGCACGCCCTAACCCGGCAATTAGTACTAATGGGGGATAGGAGTACTAGCGGATGCTCTGTAGCACGATGCTGACGAGCAAAGAGTTTGCCGTAGGATTGGAGCCGCATGGGCTGGGTCCAATGCCGAAAAATAGCCCGCCGTTAGAAGAAGTAGGGAAATTTGCGTCTGCATCGTCTGCATCGTCTGCACCTGCCGAAGAACCGCATGCAGACGCCATTTTTGATGCAGACGCAACGCAGACGCAAAACGCGGATGCAGATGATGTTTGCGTCTGCACCGAAGTTTTGCGTCTGCACTGGTCATCCAAAGATCGGCGTCTGTACGCCAGTTTTGCATGATGCAGACGCAGCAGACAGTGCAGACGCAAAATCGCCTACTCTATCTGCCGGAAGCGTTTAGCTACCGGCGTACGGAACGAGCAGCAATTCTGCCGCCTTCTTCTTTGCGGCCTCGCCTCTCCTGTCATACCGCGCGGTCGTCGTGACGTTGGCGTGCCCAGCGAGGTGCTGAACGGTGGAGATATCCGCGCCGGCGTCGAGCAGATCGGAGATGAACGTACGCCGCAGATCGTGGGGGCTGAAGGCGGCCACCTTCGCCTCCTGTCCGCGCTTCTGGAGGATCAGCAGGACCGCTTGCGCCGTCATCCTCTGGACGGTCAGCTTCCCGCTCTTGTTGATCGGCACGAACAGCGGGCCGGGTTCGCTGCCACGCACCTTCAGCCATGCCGCCAGAGCATCGGCGCTGCCATTCGTGGCGTAGCTGATCCTGTCCTTGTGTCCCTTTCCGGCTCTGATGGTCAGTTGCCCGGTCTCGGTGTTGTAGTCATCCAGGTCGAGCGCGACGGCTTCAGCCCGTCGCAATCCTCCACCGTACAGGATTGCCAGCAGTGCCGCATCCCTGGCTCCCGCCGGCGTCTTGTCCTCGGCACAGACGGAGAAGAGGGCGCGCAGCTCGCCAGCGGACAAAGCGCGACCACGCGGCAGCGTGGACCCCCGTACAGCTTCCAGGTCCGTCGCTCTCGCGTGGTCCTCGGCGCTCATCTGTCCCAGTCGCCGGCATTCCTTCAGCACGCCACGAAGGGCGGACAACTGCTTGTTGACGGTCGCCGGTGCGTAGTTCTCCATGAGTGCCGCGCGTATCGCCCCGGTGTGCTGGTAGCGTAGGGCGCTCCAGTCCAGAGCGATAGCATCGCTGCCCCCATTGGTCAGCAAGTCCGCGATCGTATCGAGGGCTTCGCGCATGGTGCGACGAGAGCCAGGAGCAAGGCGGGATAGGTAAACCGCTGCCGGGTTCTGATCGGCAGATGTGCGGGGGACGATCTCTTGGGGGGCGGTGGGGACGATTGCGCGGTCTTCCATCTGACTATCCCTCCTTCTTGTGGTGCCTATTGAGAAGTGCCATTCTCATAAGCGATATAGGCAGTATAAGCCCACAAGGAAGCGCTGTCAAGAGCCTTTGCGAACGAATTTGAAAGAGAGGACATCAGGGGGTTGAATGTAGGTTAGGTTTGGCCGTATACTGACCTCTGGTACCCTCCCTGTGGAATCGCCTCAAGGGCATAACGGTAAGGAGGCTCACCATGCATCGCTTACTCGCCGTCGCGCTGCTCGTGTTCTCTGTGTTGGCTCCGTTCTTTGCGCCATCAATGGCGGTCTCAGCAGCAAACTGCCAATTCGTCCTCGGGTTCAAGGCACTTCACGACGCTATGCCTGAAATCGTCGGGGACTGCTTGCGAAACGAGCGGTTCAATTCCCGGAACGGGGACACGATCCAGGAGACCACGGGCACCCGAACTGACGGCGGCTATGGTGGACTACTGGTCTGGAGGAAAGCCGACAACTGGACGGCATTCACGGATGGATACCGAACGTGGGTGAGCGGGCCGTATGGTATTGAGCAGAGACTAAACACCGAGCGGTTCGAATGGGAAAAGGATCTTGTAGTTGAGCAGCAGCCAGCCCCGACGCCCACCGCTGTGCCACGGCCAGCGCCGCCCAGCCCGCCACCGGCGCCGGTAGTGAAGTACTCGACGTACCATCTGGCTTTGGAGAATTACCAAAAGGTCGCGGAGCCGTGGGCCATGCGTGGGCTGATCCCACCGTGTGACATTATCTCCGCCTACGCTCTGGACCCGTCACGAGCGTACTACTATCCAGGCTATCAGCCTGGGGGTGTCATGGAGAACATCGCGCGGCTGAGTGGGCGGTTCTACGATGCAGAACCATACCGTATTCGCCTGGTGCCCGTTAACTGTCAAGAATAGTCGCTCGCCGCGATCGATCGGCGGCCGTTCATCACGAACGGCCGCGACGGCAGTATTCGTAGCGGTTTCGCTCTCCCCCAACAGGCAGACCGGCAGGCGATCTACGGCGCAACGTCCACCATGCCGCTGCCTATATCATTGCTCCCGTCAGCCAACTCGCCCGCGTCTCTTGCAGTCCTACTCCATTTCCTTGATCTCTTGCCCATCACCCAACCCAACGAAACGGCACTGACAGCAGCCGCGGCGATCCGCCGCCGGTTCTCTCCGCCCACCAGCAAGCCAAAGCCACAGCGAGCACTAGATCGTCGTGTGTCCCTTCCCGCCAAGCGCCATAGGTATCGTGCCCACTGTCCGTGATCTTCACTTGGAAGTTCAAGAGTTCATCGACCAGGGTCTGGGCTTCTGGTAGTTCCTTCGCGATCCGGAGTCGACTCTCTTGCAGCAACACTGCGGCTGTACTCACCAAGTCGCGCTTTGGCACGTTCCACACACCGGTATCCTTGTCGTGATTCACGACGGTTCCGCTAGTGATGTGAATGGCTTGTATAGACGCCGTGATGTTGTCGAGCGTGGGCGATGGTGCTGGTCGTCGACTCGAAGGTGAGAGTGCAAGCGGCGAGCCACGCCGCCTCCGTCGGAACAGGTCCAGCACAGGAGCGCCGACGCCGGTTTGATCGATTACGAGGGTTGTCTGATTGGGGAGAGGGTCCCTCCATAGCAGAGCCGTCACCTGCTCCACAATCGTTGGGTATGACGTGTGCAACTGGTATCGCTGCAAGTGTCCCAGGTGGTACGAGAACGGGCGCTTGTCGCCTACTCGCTCCACGATGGCGATGGCGCTAAAGTCCTGGGCCTGCCCAAGGTCCAGCCCGATAGTGTATTTGCTCATGCTATAGACCTCCAAACAGTGGCTTGACCGAGGGATCAAGCGCGCCCATCACGTCTTCGTACCGAAAGACTTGATCGGTTGTGTCCACGAACTCACAGCCATACTCTTGCCGATACCACCAATCGCCGATTGTTGCCCGCTCCTTCGCGAGCCAATCCTTGGGAATGCGCGGGCACTGGTCCGCCTTGATCTGCACCCGCTGCCAATCCGGTCCGCCTTCTGCCCATTCGTGGTGAAAGAAGCCGCGGCGACCGAAGGGCGTTGACAGGAGAACGAGCCGGCCACCCGAGACAGCCAGCATAGGGCGTATCGCCTGGTATAGCTCATCAGGCACCCGGCTTGCCTCATCGACCACCAGGAGCCGCACGGCTGAGAAGCCCCTGATGCTGGCCTCTTTACCTGGCAGACAGACGATGCGGGAGCCGTTCACCAGTTCCAGACGTAACGCAGATTCCTGGGCGACAGGGACCGCCTCAGAACCAAGGGCCGCGTAGGACTCCTTCACCTTTCGGAAGAGCTCGCCGCTTTGGCGTAGACTCGGGCTCGCCAGAAGTACCAAGGCTGGCGGATAGTATAGAGCCTCATGCAGACACAGGATAGACGAGACGGTAGACTTTCCAGCTTGCCGGCTACAATTCAAGATCATCTGCCGGGTCCTGTTCCTCAGCAACGCTGCCTGCCAGGGGTCGGGCTCAATGCCGATCCGCTGGGCTAGCCGTACCGGGTCCAGAGCGAGGGCGAGATCAACGGCGATGGCCATTAGCGCCGGCCTCCAGTTTCACCAGTGCGTCGGCGACCGCAGAACGTGCGTCAGGGAACGGGGAGAGCGCATCTACAAGGGTCGCCCGCATTGCCTGCCACTCTGGCGCCAGCAAGACGTTTACCTGTGGTCGCTCGTCCAACTCGCCCAGAAGCTTCGCCAGCAGTTCGGTCTGTCCCTCCAGTTGCGCCGCCGTCTTCAGGACCAGTTCGCGCGGGTCGGCGTGCTTGGTCTCCCAGCCTTGCACCATGACGCCGTCCTTCGCCAGTTGCGCCAGCAAGGCAGATAGCCGCGCCTTCTTGCGCACCGGCTTTCCGTCTTCGTTGGGCTCGGCGTAGACCACGGACACATCCTCGGAACGTGGGTCCAGCGTGTATTGCTCCTGGTTGTCCGGGTCCCTCAGCCAACGATCGCACGCATCGAACAGCAGATTGATCCGCTGGAAAGCGCGTCGTAGCTCGCCCATCACGTCGAGGGCGTGAGCATCCTCCCGGGCTCGCTGCTCTGCGGCCTGTGTCTGTAGCGCGACGGTATGCGCTTCGTTCTCCAATCGTTTCGCCTGCAGCAGCAATTCCGGCAGGTGAGTTGCCCGATGGCGCTTTAATGCGCTCTCGGATAGGTCGAAACGGTTCGCTATTGTTCGGCTTGAATCGCCCGAAACGCACGCTTTGTCTATTTCCGCTCGATTGGGGTCGGTACAAATCGTACAGGGTCTTGGCATGTCTTATCCCTATGCGTAGTGTTCTGATCGTCTTTGTACCACCACAGCCAGCGCCCAGCAACCCAAGCAGCTATACGGACAGTCCATCAGCGCCCCCATTTCTCAGAAGAGCTTCCCGCGCTGCGGCTTCCTCCATCTGCTCGACATTGGCACCAGAGAAGTTGTGCTCGAGAAGGTCTTTGTACTTGTTCCAGCACTCCTGCCGTTCCGCAGGGTTGGCGATCTGCGGATAGGTGAAGATCACCTCGTAGCCCTGGACGAACTCTATCCCTTGGCGTACCAGCTCGTCGCGGCTCTGGTCGACTAGCGGATTATCCCGCAAGTACTGCTGCACCAGACAGCGCGTGTGCTCTCCCACGTGACGGGCAATATCGTCGCGTAGCTCGTCCGTTGCCAACCTGTGATAGAAAGGACGCGCTCGCAGGTCTGCCAGCACTCGCATTACCACGGCGGCGCTGAAGTGGTGCAGCCGCTCCCAT
>SCTZ01000166.1 GCA_004297765.1 Chloroflexota bacterium
TTCCAGGGCCAGGATCTCGATGCCGACCAGCGAAAGCCGCACCCATGCATCGACCACGATGCCCTTGTCCAACACTCGGTCGACGACCTCTACCAGACTCGACGATCCTATCGTTTTCTCAACTGCCATCTTTTCTATCGCCTCCTTTCGCAGCCAAGGGAATGCCCTGGCTTGACTAGTCCAGAGTGCCGACGGCAGGTCTGGCACGCGACTGAGCTCTCCTGCTACCAGCAGTCCCGCTCAAGCTAAGAATACTGCGAACTTGAGGTGCACAAGACATCCGCTCGTATGTGTTCTTCTGATCCAAACGGATATACGTCTTCGCTTCCGTTTGTATCCGAAGACACCAGTACAATAATGCTGGTGCAAGCTGCTCGACAGAAGCCACCACGGGTCCGATCGGGTAATCCTTCACTTCAACGACATCACACCGATCAAGCCCATGCGGGGGCGTTAGGAACTACTCGGGGAGGTGTTCGGGATCGAGTTCGCGGGAATAAGGAACTCTCCGCTGTAACGACGTTTTCCGTTGGCGGCGGAAAGGTTGCCAAACCTCAGAAGAGGAGAACCGCACTATGCTTTCTTGCCCTCGGACTCAAGCCACGCCGGAGCATCTGATCGGCCGACATCGCTTCGCGCTGCAGCTCGCACTCATCTGATAAGTCCGATCCGCAACGCCGTCGTCGCAGCTTGGGTCCGGTCAGAAGCGTGGAGCTTGGCGATGACAGTCTGAACGTGCTTCTTAACCGTCACTTCGGCGAGAGCTAGAGCGTCACCGATCTCCTTGTTGGTTTGTCCATCGGCTATGCGCTTCAGTACTTCCTCTTCACGCTGGGTGAGTTGCTCAATGTAGGTGGATTCCTGCGCCGTGATCAGCGGTGGATGCTGGGCACTACAAAGCCTGTTGATCGCCTTGCGCAGCAAAGGAGCCCTGATCAAGCAGCCGCCGCTGGTCACGGCGCGAACACTGTGGAGGAGAAGATCGCGCGATACATCTTTTAGCAGATAGCCAGCAGCCCCGGCCCGCACTGCATCGATTATCAGCGAATCATCGTCGTAACTCGTCATCATTATCACTGCGGTGGCCGGATAGGCCGACTTGATCCGGCTGGTCGCCTCCAGTCCGTCCATGCCAGGCATCCGAATGTCCATGAGCACAACATTTGGGCGCAATTCGCCAACGAGGTTGAGCCCCCCCAGTCCATCCGCAGCTTCACCGACGATTTGCACCTGCTCATCGGTATCGAGCATCATCCGCAGTCCCTCCCTCGCAACACTATGATCATCGACAATGAGAACAGTAGTTGGCTCCAACCTAGCCTCCTCCTCTACAAGCTGTCAACCGGGGCTATCCGGTTCCATTGATGACGACCATCCTAAGCGGCGTTTCGAGCGCAGTCGGTCGGAGTCCATTATCCATAAGCTGTGTGCTCATCTCCCTCCGTGCCGCAACCGATCGTCGATCATCCGCCTTCTATTAGCACCACGCTAGCTTTGACCGATAGGTCTCCCCTCTGGCTCTTAGAAAGCAAGCAGCGGCACGTCAATAGCCACCCGTGTGCCCGTTCCTGGACTACTCACCAAGTCGAAACTGCCCTGGAGTAGCTCGGTGCGCTTACGCATGCTCAGCAAGCCGACCGTTCTCCGATGCAGCTGACGCTCAGCAGCGAAGCTATCGAATCCAACGCCGTCGTCCCGGACTTCCGCGACGACATGTCCCTCTATGTGCTTGATCCTGACCGTCACGGTTCTGGCCCGAGCGTGCTTCTTCACGTTGGTGACCGCTTCGTGCACAATCCGATACAGCGCTGTCTCGATCGGCTTTGGATACCGCACTTCGTCGGCGTCGAAGCTGATCAGCCAGCCGGTTTGGGATGCGATCTCATCCAATTCGAACCGAAGCGTCGGAACCAGTCCAGCAACGTCCAGCGCAGGTGGGCGTAGAGTCATGACGACCCCACGAGCCTCACGGATGGACTCTCGTACGAGCTTGGCTGCCTTCCGTACTAGCGTATGAGAGTCGATGGGAAGATCAGTCCGACTATCCAGCGTTTGAAGGCAATGAAACGCCGATGCCAACGTCTGGGCGACCCCATCATGGATGTCCAGACAAATACGCTCGCGTTCCTCCTCTTGGGCGTCGATCGTCGTCTTGAGAAGGAGGTGAACCTGCTGCTCTCGATCGCGCAGGTTGTCGCGAAGACGAGTGGACTCGATCGCCATCGTAACCTGCGCAGATAAGACTTGCAGCGTCGACAGATCCTGAGCACTGAACGGCTGTGCCGCAGGACGGGCGGCGATGAATAAGCCCAAACATTTCTCCTCGACACAGAGAGGCAACAGTGCCATCGAACGGATGCCAAGAGCCCGCTCGATCGCTGCTGTGGCCTCAGCTTCGAGGTATGGCCGCGCTATGTCCTGGAAGCGCGCCGTTACATGCGGTCTGCGTTCTAGAAAGGTGCGGACGACAGGGTGATCGGGGAGGGCGAGACTGTAACTGATGGCATGACAAGGCGGTCTGCCGATGGGTGCAGTGGAATCGGCATTCCCGCTCGCAACACGCGAAGCCGATCGTCGTTCGCTACAACGGCCCAGAATGTTATCGATCGGCAACTGTGTGAGTCTCGCGGTTCGACGTAGCGCATCCCAGGTAGATGGAGAGGAGAACACCTGACCCACCAGCTTGTCTCCACGCATATACAATAGCGCGACGGACGGGTAAAGATACCCCAGCTCTTCGACGCAAGCCTCAAGCATGATACTCAGTGTCTCGTCGAGACCCTTCGGGTTAACGACTGCGGGCATAAGCCGCTCGAGGAGTCGGACTACCGCTTCGTCTTGGACGGACCGCACTTGTTCCGCGTGCAATGATTTATATGAGTACATGGCGATTGCTCCTCCAGTCCTTACCGATCATGACAGTTAGGATGCGCAGCGCGCATAGCTCGGCATTGGCTCTTAGGACAGGCGGAGCAAATGTATCAGCGCCGTCTGTCTGTCCCTCTTTAATCTTGGGGGAGTGTCGCATAAGCCGATCCTCGTTCGCTGAAGAACCTGTCTTTCAGCTGTTGCATCTCTCCGCCGGAAAAAATGAAAAACCCGACGCGCGATTACGGGTTTGCACGTCGGGATGATACTAGACGAAGACCCATGGTGCTTCGGCAACCCGACTGCCATAGTCAGGGAAGTAAGCCCGTGGCGGCTTAGTGTCCCCATCTTTCGACGGGGATAACCCAATATGCTCGCTCATAGCAAGACATTCGTAGTGGGCGCGAATTCCACGTTCGCGGTCAGAAGCCACAAGGACCTGTGACGAACGCTAACCAAAGCCATTAGAGCCTATTATCAGTTCATGTTATTGGCTACTATCAGCCCATGCTATGGTAGGATATTATAGCATATATCCTTTCTATCCATAGCACCTCACTATGCTTGTTACAGGTTCAAAATCCATTGGTCAGACTAAGCATACTGTGAGCCTGAGTTGCGCAAGACATCCGTTGGTATACACGTTTCTGGTCCAAACGGATATACGTCTTCACCTTCGCTTGTTTCCGAAAACACTCCGTGCGACAAGGCCGGCGCGAGTCGCTCAAGGTCGGCAACCATCGGACAGATCGAGTAATCATTCACCTCTATGACGTCGATGAGATCGCACCGATCAAGTCAGTGCAGGTTGGCGGTTGGGAGCTACTCCAGGAGGCTGGAAATCGAGTACGGAGGATAGGGAATTCTCCGTTAAGGCGGCGTCTTCGATACCGGCGGACAGGCGCCGGATACCCATATCTACGTTCTGGTGGGTAGCTAGTACACCTGCCGCCGGCTGTTGTGCGGCGGTATGTTGGTGTTTTGTGACAGGCTATCCGGCGGCGAGAGGTGAGTTAGGTGGCTCAATGCTGGTCGATCGAGACCTTCTTTGCCAATGTGAAAGGGATCTTCGGGATCGACCAATACCAAATGAGTGGTTTCGATAGTGATGTAGCTAGCGCAGATAGGAGTTGCAGCCGCAATGGTGCAAACATGACGTTCTAATACTGACCTCTGTGCAGAGGGCTAAACTCGGCGGCCACGTCGCCTTGCGTGGGCGAGCACGGGTCCGGGTTGAGTTTGGAGGTCTACGCAGAGATCAGTAAGCTGCGGCTCCTGGTTCCTTCGGAGGCTTGAGTTCGGCAGGCTCGCAGGAGATCTTCCAAACCATGAAATCGGACGGAAGATGTTTGGATACGCAGTGCGCTTGGCCGACAAAAAGGAGTCCGATCCCCCCGGGTGGCAAGGTCTCGGCGATCCGACGCGCGATGTAGGCATCGCGCTCGGCCAGAAGTGCGCCCGCCCGTGCGCCATAGGACTGTCGCGCCTCAGCTTGGGCTGCGACATCTTTCGCCGTGAGTACCGATTGCAAATGCTCGTACTCCTCTTTCATGAGCAGAGGCGATTCGGTGCCGATCACCTGGGACCCTTGTGTGACAAGCCAGCGCAAAAGGTCGTAGTTTGCACTTTGAACTTCGGTGAGGATCTTCTGAACAATCTCGGGTTCCGCGTCTGGCAGGCCATCCTGGTAAACTCTCACCTCAGACCATGTGACCACAAGAGCCCGCACCTGCTGCTGGATCTCGGTCCAGCGGGCTTCCGCAAGCCGGCTGTAGGCTCCGTCACCTTGCAGGTATCGTCCTAAATTGCCCATATCTGCCGAGGTATGGACAATTGCTACCTCAATCAGGATACGCCGCTGGTCGGTGCCCTTGATGACACCGTTTCCTACCAGAAAGTCGTCCAACTCTTCCATGTGGGACATCCCCAAAATCAATCCCTCGCGCGTGGGCCAATTGCCCAAGAAGCTATGTTGTCACACTACCGCGCACCGAACGTTCCAGCGCTGAAAGCAAATGCACGTCCTCGTCGGATTCCTACAAACCTCACGGTACAGGGCGGTCTGGTGGTAGCTGGTAAGTCCACGGTTCGTCGCATTCTCGTCCAGACGGCCAACGTCCAATCAAGGCTGCACGCGACGCCTCTGCCTTGCTCTTGCATAGCCGGATTATAGCGTGATAGCCAACAGGTGACAACACTTCGATTTGGTGGGGGAATTTGTCTCCCAGGTGGGTGAACATCGCCAGTTTCGTCCCCTCCCTTTTCGCCTTTTCCCTTACTCTGATTCGTGCGGATCTCATTACCTTCTTCCAACCGCCTGTCTCTTGCGACAAATTTGGTGGTATGCTGTATTAAGGGTGTCCCCGAGCGGTTGAGTAGGGTAAACTCGCTGGACCGTAGGATACCGAACTCTGAGTAGGTGGAAGCCGAGAGGAGCATAGGGCACTGAAGGCTAGCAAGGTAAACCGAAAGGTCGCTCGGGGCTTCTTGTTTCTCGACTTCCCGAGCATAGCCGGCGGTGATTGTTCAACACTGCCGCCGGCTATGGACTTGTCATGTGGAACTAGGAATCGAGAATTCTATCTGGCGTTGCGCCTGGGGCGCAGGAAGGCTGGGACGTCGACATCGTCCGCGTCTTCGACGACGCGTTGGATGGGCCGCACGTTGGCAGCCTGTGGAACGTCCAGTCGCTCGCGCTTGTGGGTATCGAAACCGGTCGCGATAACCGTGATCTTGACCTCCCCCTCCAGCTTGGGATCGATCACTGCGCCGAAGATGATGTTGGCGTCGGAATCGACAGCCTTGGAGATGATCTCCGCCGCGTCGTTCACCTCGTGCAGGGTGAGATCCGGTCCGCCCGTCACATTGAAGAGCACGCCACGCGCCCCATCGATGGCCATGTCCAGGAGCGGACTGGAGATGGCCGCTTTGGCCGCGTCGATGGCCTTAGCCTCTCCGGTGCCGCGGCCGACAGCCATGAGCGCGGAGCCACCCTCACCCATGATAGCGCGGACGTCGTTGAAGTCCAGGTTGATCTCGCCGGGAACAGTGATAAGTTCGGAGATGCCTTGAATGCCTTGCCGCAGCACATCATCGGCCACACGGAAGGCGGATTCGAACGAGAGCTTCTTGTCACACACCTGCAGGAGCCGATCGTTAGGAATCACAATCAACGTGTCGACAGCCTCACGCAGTCGGGCCACGCCGTCCTCCGCGGCAGCTCTCCGGCGAGCACCCTCGAAAGTAAACGGCTTGGTTACCACGCCGATGGTCAGCGCCCCTGTAGAGCGGGCGATCTCGGCGACCACCGGTGCGGCCCCCGTTCCAGTCCCGCCGCCCATGCCGGCCGTGATGAAGACCATGTCGGCGTCCCGCAGACCATCGGCCAACTCCTCCCGGCTCTCCTCGGCTGCCTTGGCGCCCTTCGAGGGGTCTCCTCCAACGCCCAGGCCTTTCGTCAGCTTGTCGCCGATCCGAATGCGCGTGGGCGCCTCCGAGCTCACCAGAGCCTGCGCATCCGTATTGACCACGACGAACTCAACACCTCGGATCTTCTCCGAGATCATCCTGTTGACCGCGTTGCTGCCAGCTCCTCCAACCCCCACGACCCGAATACGCGCGAAGTTGTCTACGTTGCCACTAGTGGCTGTCATGCCTCAAGCTCCTCCCGCAGTCCGGAGAACTTCGTCCAGACTGCTGGCCCTTTTCTATGTTCTATGGTCGTGCGGGCGACCCGCAAGAAATCGCCCGGGGTAAGTAGCCGAATCATTCGGGAAGTAGCTCCCGTATCCAGCCCATAACGCGACGAGTAACGCTATGCGCACTCTGCGCGCGTCGGCTTCCACTCTTCCGCGGCGCCTCCTCTCTTCGGGCAGCCCATAAGAGCAGACCAACGCCCGTGGCGTAGGCCGGGCTCCTAATGGCTTCAGTCAAGCCATACATGCGCGTGGCGTGCCCGATCCGAACGGGTAAGCCCATAATATCCTCGGCCAACGGTCCGATTCCTACCAGGTTGGCCGTTCCCCCACACAGTACCAGGCCAGCGGGCAATGGTCCATTGTATCCGGAAGCACGAATCTCGCCCACTATCATCTCGATGATCTCGCTGGCCCGGGCCTCGACGATCTCGCTCAGTTGTCGTCGCGACACCGCTCTTCGGCTGTCGGTTCCGAAGCCCTCCACCTGGATCTGTGGATCGGGCTGCTCCAAATCGACCGCGTGGTCAACAGGGTGATCGATCACTGTATCGATCGTGCGTTCGACCTTTACCTCGGCGTGCTCTTTCTTGATCTGCTCGGCCGCCGCAAACGGCGTGCGCAGTCCGATCGCGATATCGTTGGTGAGATGATAGCCTCCCACCGGAAGAATCTTGGTATGGTAGATGCTGCCATCGAGATAGACGGCGATATCGGTGGTGCCGCCGCCGATATCGGCCACGGCCACGCCCATCTCCCGTTCTTCCTCGGAGATCACCGCCTCACTGCTGGCGATGGGCTCCAGGATCACGTCATCTACTTCCACGCCCACGCGTTCCACCGAGCGCACCAGGTTCTGCACCGCAGTGGACGAAGCTGTGATGATGTGTGTCTCCACATCCAGTCTGAAGCCGTGCAGTCCGACAGGGTTCTTCACCCCTTCCTGCCCATCAATAGTGAAGCTGCGCGGGATGATGTGAATGATCTCCCGATTGGCCGGGACGTTGACTGTCTTGGCCGATTCGATGGCGCGCATCACATCATCGGACGTGATGACTCGGTCGGCTCGCGTCACAGCCACCACGCCACGGTTGTTGATCGAAGTGACGTGGGTCCCGGTCAGCCCGATGCGCGCGCTGACCACCTTGAAGCCGCTGCTGCGCTCAGCCTTCTCCACCGAGCTGCGGATGGCCTCCACCGCCTCGTCCATATCGACGACGATGCCCTTGCGCAGCCCCTTGGATGGGGCGACCCCAACACCAATGATCTGCGCCTCCCCCCGTCGATTGATCTGACCGACGAGGGTACAAACCTTGGTGGTACCCACGTCGATGGCGGCGACAACCCGCTGCCTAGACACTTTCTTCTCTCCAGGACTTGACGAGGAGACGACGTCGAATAATCGCCAGGTTGTTAAACAGGCGAACGCCAAAAGCCACGATAGCGGCCAGGTAAAGCTCGACGCCCAGCCGGTCCGCCAGATACGTCAGGAAGCCCGCCAGCAACGCGTTGAAGAAGAAGCCGGAAAGAAACACCTTATCGTTGAAGCGCCCTTCCGTCTCCGCCCGTATGGCCCCCATCACCGAGTCAAGCCCAGCCAAAATGGCGATGGCCACGTAACGCGCGTAGGCGGCCGGAACCGACAAGCCAAAAACTAGTCCGACCGTTATCCCGAGCAAAAGCCCAAGGACGGGCAGCCACATCACTCACTCCCTTAAGGGGTTACTGGTGCACTACCGGAAGTACGGGTGTTCTCCGTGCCGCACGTCGATTAGCTGCACGGTCCGCTTTTGTGCCCGGGCCGTCTTCAGAATGGTGCGATACGCCTCGACCTTGAAAGCGAGGTCCTCTTCGCTGCCGAAGACAACGCTTAGCCCGCTTCCGGACACAACAGCTGTCCCGGAATTCGGCGCATAATCGTAGCGCCTGTCAGGCAGATCCGGCTCGTTGCGCAAGAGCTCGTCGAGCTTAGCAGCCGCGGCGATAGCCGACGCATCGAGACGCGATCCTGGCGCCAGATCTTCACTACCGACATAATTGATCTCGATCAGTTGACTGTCACCACGCGCGGGGACGGTCACGAGACCAGTCCCGTCCACGAAATAGGACTTGCCCTTCGTGCGTACGATCCCTCGCGGACGCCGCTCCTGCACCCGCACCACCAACTGTCCGGGGAAGCGGAAATGGACGCTGGCGGATTCAACGCCCGGCACCTGCATCACTCTAGCAGCCAACTCTCCCGGGTTGACCCAGAGCATGCTTTCGTTTTGGACCGGCAACAAAGCCGTGATCTCAGCCGAATCCACCAACTGGACGCCCTCGACGGCAACGTTGCCAACGCGGAGGTTGGGTGATTCATAGGCCTCGATGACTAGTGGCACCGCCAGAACGGCTAGCATGAGCATGAGAATCCGTCGCATCGTCCGCAAGACGGCTTTGCGCCGATTGACGGCGCCACTGCGCATCTCCCGTCTGCGGCCGCTCAGGTTCCCACGCGTTCTGCCTACTTCCTTCGTCACCATGCTACCCGTTGAGCGCCATCTTCTCTGAGAAACGCTCGAAGGCTAGTCCAATGAGCCGGTCGATTAAGTCCGGATAGGACAGTCCGCTGGCCTCCCAGAGCTTAGCATACATACTGACAGATGTAAAGCCAGGAATCGTATTGATTTCACTGACATATAGACGCCCGTCGTCGATGGACAGCAAAAAGTCCACTCGCGCCATACCGGCACAGTCGATGGACTTGAACGTCTCCACCGCCAGACGGCGCACCTCGTCCACCACCTCGGGAGACAACTGGGCCGGGATGATCAGTCGCGTTCGATCGTCCGCATATTTGGCCGCATAGTCGTAGAACTCGGCGGCCGGGACGATCTCGCCAGGCAGAGAGGCCTGTGGCTCATCGTTTCCCAGCACGCTGCATTCAATCTCCCGGGCAGTCACCCCGTGCTCGATAATCAGCTTGCGATCGTATACCGCGGCCGAGCGGATGGCCGAACCGAGTCCCGCGCGATCGACAACTTTGGAGATGCCGACGCTGCTGCCCAGATTCGCCGGCTTGACGAAGCACGGGAAGCCAATCCGCCGCTCGATCTCGTCCTCCACCCCCGTCGGATCCGCCTGCCAGGTCCGGCGCAGCAGCGGCATGGAGTCGACTACCGGCAGCCCATGCTGACGAAACACGTCTTTCATCAGCACCTTGTCCATGCCCACAGCGCTGGCGGCAACTCCTCCGCCCACATAGGGAATGCCGGCCATCTCCAGCAAGCCCTGCAACGTGCCGTCTTCTCCGTAGGGCCCGTGGACGACCGGAAAGACGACATCTACCGCCGGGACTCCCGCCCCCAGCATGCCGAAGCCATCCAACAACTCCCGCCGAACGCTGGCAGGGAGCTCCGGCTCTTCTCCGCTCAAACTCAGCGACTGCTGAGCGGCGGCAGAGAGGAGCGCCAGCGGATCGTCCTGGGTAATCCATCGCCCGTCGCGCATGATGCCGATGGGCACCACCTCGTACTTCTCCTTGTCTATCGCGTCCATGATACTGCGGGCTGAGACCAGCGACACCTCATGCTCGCCAGATTTCCCGCCAAAAATCACTCCAATGCGTGTCTTGCTCATGATTGGCCTTCCTTGCCATCAATTGATCGACGTCGTGGCGGGCGGCTCTGTCCGCCCCTACCCCACAGGCAGACACGGCGGTCCGCCGCTACGAGCAGGGATTGGCTATCGTCCGCTTAGCTTCGCCGCCACCATGTCGCCCACGCGGTAGACATCGCCGGCGCCCATGGTGATCAACGCGTCTCCGGGACGCAGCATCCCCATCAGGTGGTCGGCGGCGTCTTCCAACGACGCGACCAGGGTTGTCCGCGGTCGCTCGATCCGCGCGGCCAGATCGGTCGAAGAGATGCCCAGGGTATCTCTCTCCCGCGCGGCGTATATCTCGGTCAGCACCAGCTCGTCGGCGTCCTCGAAGCAGACGGCAAATTCATTCAGCAGGTTCTTCGTCCGGCTGTACGTATGCGGCTGAAAGACACACACGATACGCCGGCCCACCAGGCGGCTCCTGGCGGCCGCCAGGGTGGCAGCGACCTCCGTCGGGTGGTGGCCATAGTCGTCGACCACCAGTATTCCATCGAACTCGCCTTTGACCTCGAACCGCCGTCTGGCTCCTCTGAAGTCGGCCAGCGCACTCCGCACCAACGCGGACTCCACCCCCAGAGAAACCGCGGTCGCGATCGCGGCCAGGGCGTTACGCACCATGTGCGCGCCCGGGAGGCCAATCCGAAACTCGCCCAGCGAGATACCGTCGTGGATCGCTTCGAAGCGCGAGTACGGTCCCTCAAGCTGAACGTTCTCTGCCCGCCAGGTCGCGTCGGACCGCAGTCCGTACGTGGCGATACTCGCCCGGATGCCCTGGTGTTTGAGAACCTTCTCCACGCCGGGGTCGTCGACACAGGCCACAATCCTACCATCGGACGGAACGGAGGCAAGGAACTGACAAAAGGCGTCGAAAAGCCGGTCGAAGCTGCCGTAGAAATCCAGGTGATCGGCTTCCACGTTAGTCAGGATCGCCCAGTAGGGTGCCAGCCGCAGAAAGCTTCCGTCATACTCATCGGCCTCGGCCACCACCAGATCGCTGCTCCCCAACCGAGCGTTCGATCCCAGATCGATCGATTCCCCACCCAGCAGCAGGGTCGGATCAAGGCCGGCCCGCTCCAGCAGATAGCCGATGAGCGTGCTAGTTGTCGTCTTGCCATGCGTTCCGGCCACGGCGATGCCCTTCCGACCGTTGACCAGTCGGGCCAGCATCTCCGCGCGCTTGATGGTCTCGATACCTCTCTTCCGAGCCTCCACCAGCTCCGGATGATCGACAGGGACGGCGGAGGAATAGACGAAGAGGGTGGTATTGCGCAGGTGGTCCGGAGAATGGCCTTCCAACGCGATGGCGCCCTCCCGGGCCAGCGCCTCGGTCAGAGGAGTCGAGCGCTGATCACACCCGGAGATGGAGGTCCCGCCCGCCAGAAGAACGCGGGCGATGGCGCTCATGCCGATGCCTCCGATGCCCATGAAGTGCACGTGCCCTGGTACTCTCATCTTGCTCTGCCCGCCAGAGATAATGCTAGCCCGGCGATGGCCCGGGCTGCCTGAGGACGTGCGGCGGCTCGCGCACTGGCCGCCATCGATTCCAGTCGTCCGGCGTCCTGCAGCAAGCTGGCAATCAGCGACACGAGGTTGCTTAGCTTGTCGTCGTCCAGCTCCACCGCCGCGCCGCACTGCGCCAGCACCGCCGCGTTTTGCCTCTGGTGCGCCCCGGCATACGGATAGGGCACCAGAATAGCGGGCAAACCGGCGGCAGGAAACTCACCCAGAACAGAGGCGCCCGCGCGGCTCACGACCAGATCGGCCGCGGCCAGGGCAGCCGGAAAATCCTCGTGCAGATACTTATGCAGGGCATAGCGCGTCCTCTCGGCCGGTGGAAGGTTCTGCCGCCTTTCCTCCAGCCAGGGCCAATCTCGCTCGCCGGAGATGTGCAGAACTTGCGCCAACCCCAACAGATTATGGAGTGAGTCTCCGACGGCCTTATTCAGGCTATGGGCGCCGCGACTGCCCCCCCAGACTAGCAGCGTGGATGCCTGCGCGTCCAGTCCGAGCCTTCGCCGTGCCTCTGCTCGGTCCATGCAGCCGATCTCGGGTCTGACCGGATAGCCCGTCTCGACGACTCTGGCCCCGGGTAGGTAGCGTCGCGAGGCTATGGACGTGACGGCCACTGCGTTGGAAATACGCGACAGCGCACGGATGGCCCAGCCTGGCACGACATCGGGCAGGTAGATCAGCGCGGGAACGCGAAGCAGCCGTGCCGCCGCGACCACCGGCGCACACACGAAGCCGCCGGTGGCCAGAACCACGGCCGGCCGCAGCCGATGCAGCAGAAGAACTGCCTCCAGAAAACCAAGGCCCAACGCCCATATTGACAAGAGCATCCGCGGCGGCGATTTGCCGCGCAGCGCACCGGAATGGACGTCCACGTAGCGATAAGGCGTCTGGGCCACGATCTGCCGCTCCATCCCGTACCCGCCAACATACACGATCTCGGCCGCCTCTGCAGACGGCCGGGCAGATATAGCGCCATGGTCCGGCGAGGAAGACGCACCTGAGCCCGGACTGGCGCTGGCGCTCTCCTGGCCATCGATCGGAGCAGGAAGCTGTCCACGCACCAACTCGCTCGCCACCGCCAAGGCCGGATAGACGTGCCCTCCCGTTCCACCTCCGGTGATCACGACGCGCACCAACACTGCCTCCTCCTCGCCTACATGCGCACGATGCGGCGCGTGGCGCGCTTTTCGTCCGTGACGCAGTAGCGAGAGACGTTCAGGAGGATTCCCGTGGCAGCCAGGCTAATGGCCAGCGATGAGCCACCATAGCTGATGAACGGCAGCGGCACCCCTGTAAAGGGGATCAGCTTGGTGATCCCTCCGATATTCAGGATGGCCTGGTACATGAACCAGGCCGTGATGCCGGCCGCCAGAAACGAGCCAAAATCGTCGCGCGCGGTCATCACGATCGTAAGCCCTCGATAGGCCAGCAGCGCGAAGAGCACGAGGACGAACATCGTGCCAATGAAGCCCAACTCTTCGCCAATTACGGCATAGATGGCGTCCGTATGTGCCCCCGGCAAATAGAAGAACTTCTGCCGACTGGCCCCCAGTCCCAGACCGGTCCACCCTCCACTCCCGAGCGCGATCAGCGACTGGATAATATGGAAGCCTTTGCCCTGTGGATCGCTCCACGGGTCCAAGAATGACTCCATGCGCCCCTGCCGGTAGCCAGCCCCCAGTACGACAGGCACCGCCACCACCGCGGCCAGAAGCGCGCTAGGCGCCATGTAGCGGAGAGAGCCTCCCCCAATGAAGAACATGGTACCCGCCGTCGCGACAATGATGAGGGTCGTCCCCAGGTCGGATTGCATTAGGGTCAACACTGCCGCCGAGCCGATGATGATGGCAAACGGAATCAATCCACCGTGCAAGGTGCCAATGCGTTCCCGCTTGCCCGCCATCCAGGCGGCGAGGTACATGACCATGCCAAGCTTGAGAAACTCGGAAGGCTGCACCTCGGGCAGCGGACCCAGCCTCAACCAGCGGGTAGCGCCGTACTGGGTCCGTCCGAAGCCGGGCAAGAGCACCAGCGCAACGCATAGCAGCACGACGAAGAGAATAAGCGGTGTCCAGCGACGCCAACGATGGTAGTCAATGCTCATCAAGACGAACAGTGCCCCTGTCCCGATGGCCGCCCAGACCGATTGCCGAGCGACGAAGTACATAGGATTGTCGTACTGGGCCAGCGCCATGACAAAGCTGGCACTGTATACAGATTCCAGCCCCAGCAGCAGCAACGTGACCACCGCCACTATCAGCAGAACATCCGGCGGACGGATGTTCCCGCGGACCACCTCTCTTCGCCGACCAAGCAGACGCGGCACTGTGTATCCTCCGAGAAATAGCTACGGTGATGGAATGGTATTGGTGCACTGTGCCTACTAATCCACCACATTGGTTGTAAACCCGTCGACCTGACCGAGGCTTCTATTCTGTCATCCTGAGCCGCAGCGAAGGATCTCCCGGTTGGAAGGACGTAGAGCGTCTGAGCTAGGAGCACGGCCCTACTGAGACGACCGACGGGGAGATTCTTCGCGCTGCGGCGCTCAGAATGACAAGAGTCCACTGAAAGAAGGTCGATATTGCGAACAGGCTCGATGGCAATCCCCGCTTTGGCGCCCAGGAGGCACCGAAATAGGGATGACACTCACGAAAACAGACGCTTTCCGGAGGTACTTCCCACCGATCATCGGCGAGGGACCTTCTTTCAGACGACTCATGACAAGACAGGGGCTGCGGCTCCGGCTCAGAATGACAGAACACAGGCTTACCATCGGACAGGCGGCTATCGTCCACCACTCGTTAGCCTTTGTCCCCTAAGCTTGGTCCAACACGAGTCGCTTGAACGCCTGACCGCGCTCCTCGAAGTCTACGAAGGCGTCGAAGCTAGTACAGGCGGGTGATAGGACGACCGCGTCTCCCGGCTGCGCCAGTCGCCGGGCTTCCTCCAGCGCCTCATCCAGAGGACCAACGCGCCGTGTGAGCGGCGCATCCACGCCTCTGGTCCGCTTGGCCGTGGAGATCGCCTGTTCGAGCTCCGCGCCCGCCTCGCCGAAAGCGATAACGGCCTTGCACGTCCGCAGGGCGACGTCTGCCAGCCCTTCCAGCGAGAGATGCTTGCTCCGCCCGCCCATCAAGACGATGAGCGGACCAGGCAACGCCTCTAAAGCCGCGATGGTCCGCTCGGGCGACGTCGCGATGCTGTCGTTGTAGAACCTGACGCCGTTCTGCTCTGCCACCGGCTCCAGTCGGTGCTCGACGCCGGTGAAGCACGAGAGCACCGAGGTCACGGCCTCGATTCCGGCGCCCGCGCCCAACGCTAGCCCCGTAGCACAGAGAGAGTTCTCCACGTTGTGCCGCCCGAGCAGCTTAAGATCCGTGATCGAGAGAACTCGCTGCGCATCCCCGTTGCATCGAGCCACGATCCATTGCCCATCCAGGCAGACGCCCTCGTCCAGGCCGGTAGTCTGACTATGGAAGACCACCCGGCCCGGACTGTGGGCGGCGGCCTCACGACTGAGCCGATCGTCCCAGTTGAGGACCGCGACATCGTCCGGCTTTTGATGCCGAACGATGTTGAGCTTGGCGTCGAAGTAAGCTTCCAGCGTGACGTGCCTATCCAGATGGTTCGGCGTTACGTTGGTAATCGCCGCCACGTGCGGACTGGCGTTCATCAGCTCCAACTGGAAGCTGCTGAGCTCTAGTACAACCCATGACTCGGCCGTGATCAGGTCCAACTGATCGATCAGCGGCAAACCGATGTTGCCCCCCACGAAGACCTGGCGACCTGCCGCTCGCAGGATCTCACCAACCAGCGTGGTAGTGGTAGTCTTGCCATTGCTTCCCGTTACGCCCACGATAGGCGCCGGGCACAACTCAAAGAAGAGCCTGGTCTCCGAGCTAACCGGCACACCATGCTCGCGCGCGGCCACCAGGCATGGCAGCTGCCGCGGCACGCCGGGACTCACCAAAACCATGTCTGCGCCAATCGTGTCTTCGACGCGGTTCGCTCCTACTGACAGACGCACCGGCAACTCACCTATGCGCGACAGGTACTCCTGCAGCGCGGTAGCCGGTTTGTGGTCGCTGATCGTTACGTCGGCCCCCCGCGCCACGAGGAAGCGCACCAGCGCCGTCCCCTCGCGGGCGAGCCCGACTACCGTAATCCTCTTGCCAGCCAGATCCAAATCTCAGCCTCTCGACGAAGTTCTTGCATGAACCTGCGGATGGCGACCCGCGGTCTTCGCCGCTGACTTGCCCCCGGCATCCGCGTCCCGGAGGTCGTCTTAATCGGCGAAAGCGCGAGCTCTCCTATTACTTCACGTCTTTCCCCCGACACGATCCCAACTCTCCTCGCTCCATAGCACGTTATGTCGTCGAGCTGCACACCATACACGTGCGCCTGATGGCAGCTCGCGTCACGTCCATTTCAGCATGGCCGCCGTCACTCCGGGTAGCAGCCGGGGAAGATCGTTCCTGCTGCAGCGCCCTTCTCACGAGAGAGCCAGCGCAATGCCCAGCATGGCCATGGCCATGCCCACCAGCCAGAAGCGCAGCGAAACCTGCGTCTCTGACCACCCAATCATCTCAAAGTGGTGATGCAGCGGCGCCATCTTGAAGATGCGCTTGCCTTTCGTGAGCTTGAAGTAAGCCACCTGCAGCATCACCGACAATGTCTCTACGACGAAGACCAGCCCAACCACGGGCAGGAGCAGCCATTGCCCGGTCATCAGCGCCACACTGGCCAGAGTGGCGCCGAGCGCCAGCGACCCCGCGTCGCCCATGAATACCTCGGCCGGATGCGCATTGTACCACAGGAACCCAAGCACTGCCCCCGCTACCGCGAAGCAAAATGTCACTAGATAGGGCTGGCCCTGCAGGTAGGCAATGACGGCGTACGCCGCGAAGGCGATGGCCGTCGTTCCGCCGGCCAGGGAATCCAGCCCATCGGTCAGATTCACCGCGTTGGCAAAACCGACGATCGCGAAGATTGCCACGGCGAGATACCAGTGACCAATGTTGAACTTGCCGACGAACGGCACATAGACGCTGGTCAACTGCAGGCCAAAGTGCAGAATCAGGGCCGCGATCGTGGCGATGATCGTGAGCCAGCCAAATTTCGTGCGGGCCGACATTCCTCCGCCCTTTTTTCGGAACAGGTTCATCAGGTCGTCCACGGCCCCCAGCACCCCAACGGCCGCGATCACGCCCAGAGGCAGGAGCACCGAGAGCCGCCCCACCACGTTCAGCGGCACTGTCACCAACACCACGACCACGAAAATGATGATACCGCCCATGGTCGGAGTGCCGGCCTTGACCATGTGGCTCGCCGGTCCCTCCTCGCGGATATTCTTGCCTACCCGTTTCTTCCTCAGCAGAGCGATGATGAAAGGACCCAACAACAGAGAAAGAAGAAACGAAAGTGCCCCCAGCGCCAATGATTGAGACATCAGCCTTCCTTGATCGCCTCCACGATCTCCTCCATGCGCATGCCACGCGACCCTTTGACCAGCACGTGATCTCCAGGCCCCAGGATCCGCCACAAGTGCTTCACGGCCTCCTGGTTTGCATCCACGTAGTACACCTCACGTAGACCGGCAGCTCGGGCCTGGTCGCCGATGTATCTGGCCCGACAGCCAACCACGATCAAGCAGTCAACTAACTTACCTGCCTGCATTCCCACAGCCTGATGGCCCGTCAGCTCAGCCGGGCCGAGCTCCAGCATGTCTCCCAGCACGGCTACCTTGCGACCAGTCACCTCGGACAGCAGATCCAGTGCGGCCAGGGTGGAGGCAGGACTGGCGTTATAGCAGTCGTCGATGATCGTGCTGCCACGGATTCCCGGCTTCACGGCAAGGCGCAGAGAGCCCTGCTCCATCGAGAGCCCGCGCACGACCTCGTCCCAGGAGAGCCCCTCGACCAACCCAACCGCCGCGGCCGCTAGGACCGTGTAGACGTTGTGACGCCCCACCAGCGGCGTCGTGACGAGGACGGTATCCTCCCCCCGATGCAGGGTCATGCTCAAGCCACTTAGTCCCCTGCTCGATATGTCGCCCGCCCAAAGATCCAGCCCGGGCTGGCATCCGAATAGTAACACCCGCGAGCGTCCTCTGCCGGCCATGCCTCGCACGTGGGGATCGTCCCCGTTCAAGATCGCCGTTCCCTGTTCCGGCAAGCTTTCCACCAGCTCGCCCTTGGCCTGCGCGATGCGTTCCCGGGTCCCCAGCCTCTCCAGGTGACTATCGCCCACGTTGGTCACCACGCCTACCTGCGGAACCGCTAGACGGCAGAGTAGCGCGATGTCGCCGAGATCATACATGCCCATCTCGAGCACAGCTCGCTCGTGCGTGCCGTTCAGCTGAAGGAGCGTAAGGGGCAGCCCAATCTCGTTGTTGTAGTTGCTGGCGTTTCGCAGCACACCATAGCGCTGACCGAGAACACCGGCGATAGCCTCCTTGGTGGACGTCTTGCCCACACTGCCCGTGACGGCCACAACGCGCACTTCGTGCGCGCCGCGCCACCACGCGGCGATCTCCTGCAGCGCCCCCAGTGGGTCGGGGACCAGCAGAAAGCCAGCCGACTTCTCCGGCAGCGGGCGCTGTACGCTCCAGTCCAAGCTGGCAATTACGCCGGTCGCGCCCCGCGCGATGGCGTCGTCGATGTGGTTATGCCCATCATCTCGTTCTCCACGCAGAGCGACGAAGAGGTCGCCGGGACGAGCCTGGCGGGAGTCGATGCACACCCCACCAAAGCTCAGATCCGCGAACTGGCGATCATGCACCTCGCGCACGCGCCCGCGGAGGCCAGACAGTAGATCATCCGCTCTCAGCATCCGTTTACCTTGTCCCCCGAGGCGTTGGGTCGGGTACGGGGCGGCTGGGGGGAACACCCATGATATTGAAGATTTGCCTGGCGACCTTCGAGAAGATCGGCGCTGCGACCTGTCCGCCCCATTCGCTATCCTTGGGATCTTCCACCTTGACCAGCAATAGGAAGCGCGGATTTTCCACCGGTCCGAACCCAATATAGGAAGCGATCGTGCTCGAGCTGTATCCTCCGGCCACCGGCTTCTCAGCCGTGCCACTCTTCCCCGCGATCTTGTAACCAGGGACCAGGGCCTGATTGCCCGGGGCCTTCTCCTGCGCGTTGTACATCATCTGGGTCAGGGTTCGCGCCGTCTGGGTCGTGATGGCCTGGTTTCGCACCACGGGCTCGACCGTTTGCACACCCTTCGGGCCAACCATCTGGCGCACCACGTAGGGACGCATCAGCTTCCCATCGTTGGCGATAGCAGCCACCGCGCTGACCAACTGCAAAGGCGTCGCGTTGAAGCCTTGACCAAAGCTGCCCGTCGATAAATCAAGTGGACCCCAGGTCGAATTGCCGGGCCGCCGAATCTGCCCAGTTGCCTCTCCTTCCAACCCAATGCCGGTCGACTTGCCAAAGCCAAAGGCATCGATGGCTTTGCTGTAGAAAAGGTCGGAGCCCAGTTGGTCACCAACCCAGACCATGCCGATGTTACAACTATTCATGAGGACGTCCGTCATGTCCTCGATGCCGCGAGACGTGCGGTCCCACATGTAGATCGGCACACCGTATTTGTAGACCACTCCTTTGCAGTTGATGGTATCCTGCGGTCGCACTTTTCCGGAATCCAGACCGGCGGCCATCGCCACAACTTTGAAGGTCGAACCTGGCTCATAGAGGTCCGTCACGAGGGGATTGCGGTACAGAGCCATCTGGTTGGGATCGTTGAGGTCCAGCTTGGTAAGGTCGTAGGTGGGCCGACTGGCTATCCCCAGAATGGCCCCCGTCTTGGGATCCAGGACAATCATGCTCGCCGAGGTGGGCTTACTCTTCGCCATCGCGGCCTCAAGCTCGCGCTCCAGCACGCGCTGAATGCGCCTATCGATGGTGAGAATCAGGTCCGATCCCTCCTCAGCCGGCTGCTCCTCGCTCACGCCTAGGGGGATCTCATCACCAGCCGTGTCTTGCTCGTAAAGGATTGTGCCAAACTTGCCGGCCATCACCTCGTTGAAGTCGCTCTCCAGCCCCACCAACCCCTTGTCGTCCTCCCCCACAAAACCGATCAATTGGGCCGCCAGGCTTCCTTCAGGGTATGTCCGCTTGGGCTCGCGTTCGAGGCGGACCCCTCGTATGCCAAGATCCGCAATTTTGGTGCCAATTTCGTAGGAAAGGGCGTCCTTCAGCAGCAACGGCTTGGTCTTGTCTCGCGGCTCCAGGAGCGCCATGACCTTAGCCGGTTGCTCGCCGATCAGCGGCCCAAGCTGGTTGGCCAGATCCTCCATCTGCCCACGATCCAACTGGGTTCCGGCGTCAATTATAACGTTAAAGACGTTGACCGTCATGGCCAGCGGGTAACCGTTCGTGTCCTTGATGGCCGCTCGGCGTGGAACTATCTTCCGCTTGCCCCAGTGCTCGTCCTCGGCCTTCTCACGGTAGATATCGTGCTGGTAGATCTGCACGTTCCCCGTTTGAGCCGCCAGTGCCAGCCAGAACCCTGCCATGAGCACAGCCACGGCGATGACACGCCAACGGACCGCGCTGGAATCACCCACCATTGGATTTCCCTTTGACCAAATCTCGGCTAGGCAACGCCCACACTCCGACCGAAGACCATGGCAATCGCCCTCGCAAGAAAGGCCGTGGGGCGGGGGCTGGATGTCATGTGTGGCTGAGCATCGTTGTCCTGTGCCAGGAGAAAGATGAACCGCCCGGCTACAACCAGGCTAACATCCAATCTATAATGCGCTGCCATGGTAAATGCGCTGAAGCCATCGGTCGCACGTCGGCCACCGTGGGCTTCGCAACCATCGGTCCCGGCGGCTCCGACGAGGAGCCGTCCACCTGAATGAAGAGCCGGCGATCGGCAGGAACCATCTTCAGTCTGCCAACGGCCTCTGACTCGACCCGCGAGAGAGACTGAAGAGCCGCGGCATCGGACTCAAGCTGATAGTTGGCCCGCACCCAGTCGTCGCGGATCTGCTCCAGTTGCAGCACTTCGTAGGCCGCGGACGTGATACCGCTGGACTGCACAACCAGGAGGAGGCCGGCCATCCCAAGGATAGCCAGCGCCATTGGAAGAAGAATGGGGAAGACAGCGTACCACGGTATGGAATGGGCTCGTCCTGCAGTCGCTCTTGCTCGCTCCACGTTGCGCTCAACTCTTTCTGAGCTAACTGAGGCTTGGTCATAAGTCACGACCAGTGCAGACCACGAAGGCGGGCCCTGGGAGCGCGGGCATCCTGCCCGCGCGATCACTCGCGCGG
>SCTZ01000011.1 GCA_004297765.1 Chloroflexota bacterium
GGAAGGACTGCTGCCGGACATCGGATGCAAAGAAAGGAGTCTGATCCAGGTGGCAGCCAAAGAAGAGATCTACCAGCAGATGACAGAAGCCATCATCGATCTGGACGACGAGAAGGTCGATGCGCTGGTTCAAACGAGTATCGATATGGGGCTTCCGGCCCTGGAAGTCATCGTCGAGGGGCTGAGCCCCGGGCTCACTATCATCGGAGACGAGTACGCCAGAAACGATCGCTTCATGAGCGACCTGATGATCGCCGGACAGATCATGAACGATGCCATGGAGAAGGTCCTGCCCACCGCCGAGATCGAGGCCTCCATCGCCAATCGGAAGCCGGGCGAGAACGTGATGGTCATCGGCACGGTGGAGGGCGACCTCCATAACGTCGGCAAGAGAATCGTAGCGGCCTTCTTCTCAGGCGCTGGCATCAAGACCATCGACATCGGCGAGAACAAGTCGGCCGAGGAGTTCGTGGCCGCCATCAAGAAGTACAAGCCGACCGTCGTGGGCGCCTCGGCCATCATCGGACCGGTGGTCGGCTACTGTGGCAAGATTCACCAGGCCATGGTGGAGGCCGGCGTGCGCGACGACGTCATCTTCATCACCGGCGGCTGGGGCATGACGCCCGAATGGTGCGACGGGGTAGGCGCCGATACCTTCGGCGAGACCGCCTTCGACGCCCTCGAGAAAGTCAAAGCCCTGCTGCACGGTGACGCTCCCAGGTGGCGAGACAGAGTCAAGAAGTAATGCTCTCTCCCGGCAGGGAGTTCGAGATCGCTGTGTCGAGTCGGTCCTTCTGAGGAAGGACCGACTCGGTCTGACCAAGTTGCAGCCCTCTTAGTTCCGGCTTCTTTGGGTCAGGAGGATCTACGATGACGATTGCTCTGGGTATCGATACCGGCGGCACCTACACCGATGCTGTGCTGATTGAGTACGAGTTGGGCCAGGTCCTGTGCTCGGCGAAGGCCCTGACCACGCGCCGGGACCTGTCCGTCGGTATCGGCGAGGCCATCGACGCGGTCTTGCGACAACGCGGCGCGCCCGATCCGTCCGAGGTGAGGCTGGCGGCTTTGTCCACGACGCTGGCTACCAACGCTATCGTCGAAGGGCAGGGCAGCCCCGCGTGTCTCGTCCTCATCGGCTACGATCCCGACCTGATCCAGCGATACGGCTTTGAGGACCAACTGGTGACCGATGACGTGGTGTACCTGGCGGGGGGGCACGACGCTCACGGCGACGAGGCCGCCCCTCTGGACGAGGCAGCCCTGCTCGACGCGGTTCGGGCCCGCCAGGGCCGGGTTGAAGCCTTTGGCGTCTCGGGCTATTTCGGCGTGCGTAACCCAGCACACGAGCTGCGGGCCCAAGAGCTGATCCATGAGTTAACAGGTCTGCCTGTCACCTGTGGCCACGAGCTGACCACACGTCTCAACTCGGTGCGGCGGGCGACGACCGTGGCCCTCAATGCCAGACTGGTGCCGTTGTTGCGGGAGCTGATCCAGAACCTGCGCCATACCCTGGCCCAACGCTCCATCGCCGCCCCGCTGATGGTGGTCAAGGGCGACGGGTCTCTGGTACGGGCAGAATGGGCTATGTTGCGCCCGATCGAGACGATTCTGTCGGGACCGGCAGCCAGTGCCGTGGGGGCCTGGCACCTGGCCTGCCAGGCTGGCGAAGATCTAAGCGACGGGGCGCTGTGGTCCGTGGACGTAGGAGGCACGACCACGGACATCGCTTCGCTGCGGAATGGCCGGCCCGGACTGAACCCGGAGGGGGCGCAGGTGGGTAGATGGCGGACGATGGTCGAGGCGGTAGACGTTCACACGGTGGGTCTGGGTGGCGATAGCCACGTCCGCGTGACCACCGATCACAAGTTGGCCATCGGCCCGCGGCGGGTGGTGCCTCTGAGCCTCTTGGCTCAACAACATCCGGAGGTGATCGAGGATCTGCGCATCCAGGCCGTGGATCCTCCTCGCGCGGAGGTAGCCGCGCAGTTCCTGCAAGCAGGCCGTCAGGCTCAGCGGTCCCTCACCGAAGCTGAGACCGTCATCCTGGAGCGTCTGGCAAGTGGTCCCATCTCGCTCGCGGCCCTGGTGCAACAGTCTCGCTATGGGATGCTGGAGTTGCGCCGGATCGAGCGGTTGGCGAATGAGCGCCTGATAGTGCAGTCCGGCTTTACGCCGACGGATGCCTTGCACGCCCTTGGCGGCCTGGAGCTATGGAATGTCGAGGCTGCACGATTGGGAGCGCAGACTCTGGCGACGCATTGCCAGTGCGCGGCGGAGAGCTTGTGCCAGGATGTGATAGAGGGCGTGTCCAGGCGGGCCGCCCGCGCTCTGGTAAGCAAAGTCCTGACCGATGAAGCCCGGGTGCCGAACTGGGAAGGGGAGCCGACCGCGGCCCTCTTGTTGGAGCAGGCACTCAGCAAAGGATACGTCCCTTCAGACGAGCAAGGGCTTTGCAGCGAGCTGGCGTGCACGCTGGTCCTACGCCGGCCGGTGGTGGCCATCGGAGCGCCGGCGCACGCCTACATGCCCCGCACGGCCGAAATGCTCCACACCCGCCTGGTTATTCCGCCCCACGCCGAGGTGGCCAACGCCGTCGGCGCGGCTGTGGGCGGTGTGGTGCAGCGCCAGCGGGTCCTGATCACTCCACTGGAAGATGGCAAGACGCTGCGCCTTCACCTGCCCCATGGAGTGCGCGATTTTCGCGGGTTGGAGGAAGCGGTAGCCTATGCACACAATCAGATGGTGCCCTGGATGGAGTCGCTGGCCCGTCAGGCCGGTGCTGTCCAGATCGAGGTGCACATGGAACGCAGCGACGCCAAGCTCCGAGACCACGTGGACCGGCAAGACAAGCTCTACCTGGACACCGAATTGACCTTCACTGCTGTCGGGCGGCCCAGCCCGGCGGTACGCGAGGAAATAGGACAGGTGAGCAAATGAACATGGCTGAGGCCAAAAGGCTTGGGCGATTTGGAGAACTAGAGGGTGCCCCAGATTGGTATGGCACACCTTTGGCCGAGTTGGATTTTACGTGGTCCGAAGAGGACGAGGTAGAACTGCGCGGGTACTGCCACCAGATCCACCGGAACATCACCGAGTCCGGGGACACGATGTCCCCCTTGGAACGATGGAAGGCATCTCTGGAAGGCACAGACAGGGACAGGTTGTTTCTTGAGTCGTTCTACTTCAACCCCTACGCCGTGCGCACATTGGACCTCTCGGGAAAGACCTTGAAGCCCGTCGACCTGTGCAGAGATCCGAAGCTGCTGGTGAAGGCCCATTTGGCCACGGTGGCGCGCTATGGTCTCGACCTGCCCGTCCTCTATCCCATCAGCTACACGGCGGAGGTTTGGGGAGCCAGGGCGGCAATGATGGAGTACGGCAACCCTGCCCTGGTCGGGGAGTATCCCATTCGGTCGCTGGCAGATCTGGCAGAGCTAGAGGTTCCAGACCCCTGCCATACAGGTCTGCATTCCGGCTACCTGTGGGCGTGCCGAGAGATGAAGCGCCTCTTCGCCGAATACGGACTGGACAAGGTCATGCCTGTGTCCGTGTGCATTGGAGTAGACCCATTGGGAACGGCCGGCATGTTCATGCTGGGGTGGCCCGCTTTTATGAAGGCTGCTCGTAAGCATCCCGAGATCTGCCAGCGAAGCATGCATCTGGCCACCGAATGGCTTATCAGGAAGGGGCAGGCAGCCATAGACGCCGGAGCGGATTGCCTGGTCATGTGTAGCTACCCCGGGATTATTCCGATTCAGGGCAACGAGTGGATGGTGGATTACTATGTGAGGATCGGTAAGGCGCTAGGAGGGCAGCTGCCCTGCTGGTACGCGCTGACCTATGAAAGAGCCTTTGACTGGTTTCCCGCGCTGTGCGAGCTGGGAGCGGTCGGGACTGGAAGCTTTCGAGGCTGGTTCTGCGCCGACATGGATTACATGAGAGCGATCGACTACTCGCGAGAGTACGACGTCTACTGCAGTTGTGCGCTACCCGACAGAGTCCTGTTCAACGATCCAGTTTCCGCGATCGAGAATGAGGCAATGAAGCTCTGCCACTACGGCAAATCGCATGACAAGTTCTCCCTGGGCATTGCGGCCGTTGATTACGCGACACCGCCGCAGAGCTTTGCCGCTGCCGTGGCTGCAGCCAAGAGGCATGGGCGATTCTAGTTGATCTATGACAGCACCCCCAGAACACAAGGTTGGAAGAGGAGAGGATCAAATGAGGAACATCCATGGTCATGAGCTAGCTTTTCCCGAAGATGTCTACTATACGGAGGAGTTGCTCTGGGTCAAAGACCAGGGCGAAAACAGAGTACGCGTCGGCATTAGCGACCTGGGCGTCAAATCGGTCAAGGAACTCGTGTTTGTCCAGATCTCCCCGCGCGCCGGTGCCAAGGTCACCAAGGGCGAATCCCTGGGCCACGTCGAAACGAGCAAAGGGATATGGGAGATTATCGTTCCTCTGTCCGGAACCCTGGTTGAAATCAATCCTTCCATCGCCAAAGGGAACGCCCGTCCGATCTCCGATGACCCCTACGGCAAGGGATGGCTGGTCGACCTGGAACCGGCAGATGGCAACGGTAGCGCATTGAAGACCCTCTTCAAGGGATCCGATGCAAAGACGAAGGAATGGATTCTCGAGAAGGTGGAAGAAGTCGTCCCTTTGATGGACGAGGGCGAAGATGATGAATAATCCGGTCATTCTTGACTGTCCAATATAAAGAGGAAAAGGGGACCACACCGTGTTTGAATTCGCTCACGAGCAGAAGGTCTGCACCGTCGGGAACGTGCGCGTTGGTGGCAGACCTGGAGAAAACCCCACTGTCCTTATCGGCAGCATGTTCTTTCGCGGCCACAAGATCGTCAGCGACCCTGACAAGGGCATCTTCGACAAAAAGAAGGCCAAGGACTTGCTGGACAGAGAAGAGGAGCTGTCGGCGCAAACAGGCAATCCACGCATCATCGACGTCATCGGTGATACCGGGGAAGCCCTCATCAACTATGTTGAGTGGGTAGCTGCCAATAC
>SCTZ01000167.1 GCA_004297765.1 Chloroflexota bacterium
CTCGGTCACCCCCGCTCCGGCGAATACCTGACCGCGTGCAAGCGGTGCAAGGTAACTCTGCTTCTGCTCCTCTGTGCCATAATGCAGCAAACCGGACCCAGCGAGCCCGCTGGGGAAACTCACGATCGTTCCGAGGCTGTGGCAATGACGAGAAATCTCTTCCACGAGTAGTGTCATCGACATGTAGTCCATGCCGGCGCCACCGTACTTCTCGGGAACCACGCCGCCCATCATACCAAGGGCACCCATCTTCAGGGCGATCTCAAGGGGAAACCGCTCCTCGCGGTCGTACTCTGCGACCTTGGGCGCGATCTCCTTTTCGGCGAACTCGCGCGCCGCGCGCTTGATACTCAACTGGTCCTCGGTAAACCCGAAGTCCATCTCCCCTCCTTTGACCGAGACCCATGAATCTTATTCTTGGTGCCTGACTCGCTCTTGTAACGAAAGTTACAGAGGTCTCATGCCCTTTGAGCGAGATCCACGAATCTTATCCTTAGTGCCGGTGGCTGAAGTTGATTTTGAGATCTTGTCGTACGATAATCCCCTCGCGGGGGATTCCAGCGATTGCGGGTACCCTAGGCCGTCACAGCGTTCTTTTCTGCGGCCAAGCTCCTTACGCAGGCGACAATGTCTTCGGTCTTGGATCCGGGAAGAAACCACTCTCGGACCCCCAGCTTCTTTAGCTCTGGGACATACTTGGTAGGTATAACCCCTCCACCGACGACTGCGATGTCATCCACGTGGTTTTCTTTGAGCAGTTTCATGATCTTCTCGAACACCACCATTGGTGCTCCTGCCAGCATGCTTACACCGATAACATCGGCATCCTCTTGAATAGCCGACTCGACGATCTGCTCCGGAGTCTGAAATAGCCCCGTGTACATGACTTCCATTCCGGCGTCTCTCAGGATCATCGCTATTACGACAGCCCCTACGTCGTGACCGTCCCTTCCTACTTTCGCCAGCACCACTCGCGGAGTATGCTTGCTAGTCATGCTGTTCTCCCTTAACGAAGAAGTACTCGATTACCGTCATTAACAAACGGGACGAGCGTTCCTCTGGTCTTCGAAGCCGAACACGTCCCCAAGCGCGTTGGTTATTTCCGCCACTGTAGCGTAGGCCTTCACAGCTTCAAGCGTCGTCGGCATTATGTTCTCGCTGCCGGCCGCCGCTTTTCGCAAGCGCGCCAATATCTCCTCCAGTTTCCCATTGTCGCGTTCTTGCTTCATTCGTGCGATTTTGTCCTTGTGCTGTCTCAGCAACTCGCCATCGGGCTCAAAGGCCTCCAATTGGACCTGCTCGTCTTTGCGCTCGAACATATTGACGCCGACGCTGATCCTCTCCCCCTGGTCCCTCAGTTGCTTGTCTCTGAAGATCTCTTTCCTCATTTCACCCACGAAGAAACCGTTCTTGATCGCTGCGATCGCCCCGCCCATCTCGTCTACTTTGTTGATGTAGTCCCATATCTTCTCTTCCAGTGCGTCGGTCAGATACTCTACGTACCAGGACCCACCTAGAGGGTCGACCACATCGGATACGCCTGTCTCGTAGGCAATAATCTGCTGGCTCCTCAGCGCAACTTCCACCTCGTCCCCCGTAGCTGCCAGCGTTATCCCTTCGCCGTATGGTGTCGCTTCTATGGCGGTTGAGCCACCGAGGACGGCGGACAGCGTCTGTAAGGCAGTCCGCGTTATGTTGTTCATTGGCTGCTGCGTCGTTAGGGATCGCCCGGACGTGAGAACGTAGGACTTCAGACACCAGGACATCGGATTCTGAGCGTGGAACCTCTCCTTCATTAGCTTGGCCCAAGCTCTTCTGGCGGCCCTGTGTTTTGCTATTTCCTCGAAGAAATCAGGGGACGAGCTCCACTGAGCAGTAATCCTGGGAGCAAAATCGTCTATGTGGTATCCTCTCTTGAGGACCGCTTCAATAATCTCTATGGCACAAGAGAATGAAAAGGCCACCTCTTGAAAGGCGTTGGAACCAGCCTGGGGATAGTTGGTCCCAAAGACGTTCATCACATTGGCTCTTGGGAAATGCCTGATCAGGTATTCGATGCAGTCTACCGTCAATCTCAGATGATGCTCGGGGGCGAAACGGCTGTCGTATTCCGTCACGTAGCTAGAGAGCGAATCGTTTTGGACAGTGACTTTGACCTTCTCCGGGGCCGTTCCCTGATGCTCCACGGCCGCCACCAACCCGGAAACCTGAATGTGCGCGATACATGAGTTGTTCAGCATCACGTGTTCTTTGTCCAGAGGGATGCTGCCCCAAAGCACCACAAAATCGGGGAGGTACTCTGCCACTACGCCCGAGTGTCCCACGAACCCTTCCACCGCCGGGTCATCGGAGGCGAACCCGCTTCGAGTCGTATAATCGAAAATGTGGGTCGGCGCCGTCATTCCTCCTTCAGTGTGGCATTGCTTCAGGGCGGCGGTCGCTTCGGCAGTATTGACGCCTGTTTGTTGTCTAATTTGCCACAACCTTGTCCGGAACATCGCCGGGTGTGGCCCTCGAGTAAAAGGATATTCCCCGGGAAACCCAATGTCCCTCACGTAGTCGAGGTTTTTTGTATCCGCGGGGGTATATATGGGCTTTATCGGCAGACCGGACCAGGTGGTGAATTCCGTCTTTCTGGCCGGGGTCTTATCAAGCGAACCCTCTAGCGTCTGAGACTCCCACCTCTGCCGGACCTCTTCGATCTCACTTGTCTTGCATGTCTGCTTGTCGCTCGGCTTCTCCACGTTTGTGCCCCCTTTCGCTTAAATCGTTCAGCCGGGATGTTTGGGTCACGGTGAGCCGCACGGCCACTTTTCAGCCGTTATAGCACAGAATCAGTAGTTAGTCAATACTCGCTCAGAACTAACTGTTGCGTTAGTCGCGTTTCGTGTATGAGCCATCAGGACTGTTGACAGCGGGGGTTGCATCGCGTATACTAACCCCTGAGTTAATCGCCATAGGGCGGTTTCTAACATTGCAGTTAATCCATGGTGGTTAAGCGCGGTCAGTTAATACCACAACTGTACTTTGTCATTCTGAGGCGCGCACGCCGAAGAATCCGTACCCCTGGGCGCGGATTCTTCGCGCTGCGGCGCTCAGAATGACAAAAACAGAGGCGGCGCTCAGAATGACAGGTTCGGTGAACTACGGTTGTAGTATCAGGACCCTCAGCAAAAAGCAGGAGGCTGCCTGTTAGACCGTGCCACGGAGAATCCCCGGTCCAGTGGAGGATTCGTGAAGGCGCAGGAGGCGTTGAGGGGAACAACTGATGACTCGGCTTTCCCGCGCTGGAAAGCTGGAAGAGAATCGACTACAAGGAATCAAGCAGATGACAACGGCTCAGAGAACGGCTCAGAGGACTACAAGAACAACCAAAGGTAAATCAGATCCTTCTCGGGGAGCGGGTACAACTTCTCGCGAGAATATTCTTCAGGTTGCAGGTCGTTTATTGATCAAGGCATCTTATGCCGAGGTGACTATAGAGGACATCGCCGAGCGCGCAGGTGTGAATAGGGCCCTCGTCTATTACTACTTCAAGAACAAAGCTTTCCTTTTCTATGAAGTGGCTTCCAGAGCCATCAGTTCGCATGCAACCTATTCAGACCCAATCGTGAGTTCCGACCTGCCCCCAAGAGAGAAACTGAGACAACTGGTGATCGGCCACATCAAATGGCGGCTCAACAATCCGGAGATCGGTGCCATAACCACCAAGGACATGAAGAGCTTGCCGCCAAGGCTGTATCGGGACTACGTCGTATTGCGCGACAAGTACGAGGCAATGTTTCGACAGGTCATCGGCGAAGGGGTGGCAAGTGGGGAATTCAGGCAGGGAAGTATTAAGGTCTTTTCGGCGCTAACGCTTGGACTCATTAATTCGATCGATAGATGGTATAAGCCAAAGGGTGAGCTATCTATGGACGAGGTTGCCGCCGAGGCCTGGTCGTTTATTTCGGCCTCTCTGGAAACGGCTAAGGCTGAGAGAGAGGAAGATGAGGAAGACGTGGCAATCTTGAAGGTTTAGCGCTGCTCTCCTCGAGAGTGTGGGACCTGTGCATCCGGCGGACTAGAGTCCTACCGTCAAACCTTCGCCGAGGCCGTGGAGTCTGGATCGACGCGGTCCTTCCGCAGAAGGACCGCGGACTCGCCAGCCCTATAGATTGCCTGACCATTGTAGGAACTGCTTGGGGGCACCCCCAGACCCCGGTCTGACGGACGAGAACCGGCGCTAGGCATCTTTACAGTGCAAAACGGGAGGCGCGCACATGAACTTCAGTTTCACCGAAACGCAGGAGACGCTTCGCAAAGAGGTTAGATTATTCGCGCGAAGAGAACTTGCTCCGGATGCCGCCATCAGAGCAAAAGAAGCCGCGATAGATCGCAAAGCGTACCAGAAGATCGCGGACATGGGGCTCCTGGGTATAAACCTGCCCGAGAAGTACGGCGGGGCGCAAGGTGATTGGGTGTCGGTGGGCGTCGTGAACGAAGAGCTCGCCAAGGTGGACTTCGCCTTGGCCTCCGTGGCGAGACTTCAACTGATGTTCTGCCATCTCCTTATGCTTGGATCAGAGGAAATACGGCAGGAGTGGATTCCGGCCGTGATTCGCGGCGAGAAGCTGATGGCGATGGCAGTAACCGAGCCTGACTGTGGTGCCGACGCCTCCGCCCTCAGGTTGAGAGCTATCAGGGACGGCGATTGTTACGTCCTCGACGGCGAGAAGACATCCGTCACCATAGGGATGCAAGCTGATGGCTGCCTGGTGTGGGCCAAGACCGCTCCGGAAGCGGGGGCAAAGGGAGTGACCCTCTTTCTTGTGCCCCTGGATACACCGGGAATCCATAAGTCGAACATCAAGGACATGGGGATACAATCCGTCGGCCGAGCCTCACTGATCTTCGACAACGTCAGAGTACCCGCCGCAAACCGCATCGGCAATGAGGGCGAAGGCTTCTCCAGCGCGCTAAACGCGTTCGATACCGCGAGGATATTTCTCGGTCTTGAAAGTGTGGCTTCGGCCGAGGCTTCACTGACTCAAGCTCTTGCCTACGCTAAGGAAAGGCAAGCCTTTGGGCAACCCATAATCAAGTTCCAGGACGTCTCTCATACTCTCGCGGAGGATGTGACGCGCATCACAGCAGCCAGATGGCTTGCCTATCACGCTCTGTGGCTGAGCGACCAGGGACTTCCGCGTACGAAAGAAGCCGCGATGGCCAAGTGGTTTGGTGTCGACGCGGCGATCCAAGCCGTTCGTCATTCCATCGTGGTTCTCGGACATGTTGGCTTCAGCGAGGAATGCTCGCTGGAGCAGCGCTTGAGAGACCTGATAGGCTGGGAGATAGCCGATAGCACGCCAGGCATAATGAAGATGACCATCGCAAGAGCGCTCGAAAAGACCGCTGAGCCTTTCTAGCGAAGGATGTGCGAAATGGACTATGAAACTATTACTTATGAGTCCGGAAGAATCGCGAGGATTACTCTCAACAGGCCGGATAGACTGAACGCTGTAAACAAGACGATGATAGACGAGATCGTCAGCGCGTTCAAAGAAGCGGAGAACGACCCGGAGGTAAGGGTAATAGTCCTTAAGGGGGCGGGCCGCTGCTTTTCCGCGGGCTACGACCTGGGTCCAGGGGGATACAAAGTAGAGCCGATCGTTCAGGAATGGAAGGCGATGCGCGACATATCCCTGGACCATCCGGCCACCGTGATGTGGAAGCTGATGAAGCCGGTCATCGCACAGGTCCACGGGTACTGTACCGGATTTGCCCTCGATCTGGTCGGTGGAATGTGCGACATCACCATCGCAGCCGAAGACGCGAAGATCGGCCAACAGGAGGGAAGGGGTTTCGGTACGCTAGCTCTGCACCTGTGGCCGTATCTCATAGGCCCTCAGAGATCAAAAATGCTCATGTTTACCGGCGAGTTCATCAGTGGCAAGGAGGCGGAAAGGATTGGCTTGGTGCTCAAAGCCACCGCCCCCGAGCAACTGGATGAAGAGGTCAATGCGCTGGCCGAAAAGATCGCCTCGGGTCCGCCAGAGCTGATCGCCATCCACAAAGCGCAGATTAATAGATTCTATGAAGAAATGGGGCTGTGGGGAGTCATCGCCTCCTTCAGGGACCTGGATGCGATAGCCCACCTCTCAAAGGTTGCCACAGAGCTTTTTGAGTTAGCTCAGGAGAAGGGCGCGAAGGCCGCTGTTCAAAGAATGATGAGCGGATTCTAGCCGAGTTCATTGAGTGTCCCTAGTGGTTCGTCAACAGTATGCTGATAGGTTGTCATTCTGAGGCGCTCACGCCGAAAAATCCGCGCCCGGGGATACGGATTCTTCGCGCTGCGGCGCTCAGAATGACACGAGTCCACTGAAAGAAGGTCCCGCGCCAACAACCGGTGGGGAAGCACCCCCGGAAGGCGTCTGTTTTCGCGAGCGTCATCCCTATCTCAGTGCCTCCAGGACGCCAAAGTGGGGATTGTCATCGAGCCTGTTCGCGATGCCGACCTTCTTTCAGTGGACTCATGACACACTGGACGCCGTGTAACAAACCACCAATGCCCTGTTCCACCAGTTGCCCACGCGACCGCGTTCGCACGTGAATAAGAATGGCGAGGACAATAGCGATGTATAACACGATAATCTGCGAAAAGGACGGGCCCGTTGCTGTCGTTACCTTGAACAGACCTGAGCGGATGAATTCATTGTCAGTTCAGTTGATGCAGGAACTGGCGGATGCGCTGGCTGAGTTGGAGCGGGATGATGAGGTAGGGGCACTCGTGATAACCGGTGCTCGGAAATCAGACGGTCGTCCTTGCTTTTGTGCCGGAGCAGACCTCAAGGACATGGCAGCCAATGGATCGGTCACTTTTTATGCGCGCTTTTCTACCGCACAGGAAGCGTATTTGAGAGCGTTTGAGGCTTTCGCCAAGGGCACCGATACCATCATTGAACGAGGACCGATCTCGGTTTTCGATCGACTGGCGAACTTCTCAAAACCAACCATCGCTGCAGTGGACGGCATTTGCACCGCGGGCGGGCTCGAAATGGCTCTTGTGTGCGACATGCGCATTGTCGCAGAAACCGCTCAGATGTGCGATCTCCACATGAAGAACATCGGTCACCTCGGTGGGGCCGGGGTAGAGACCAGGCTTACACAGCTAGTTGGCCCCTCCAAAGCCAAAGAGCTGTTGTGGACCGGCGACATTATCGACGGCCAGGAAGCGTGGCGCATCGGTCTGGCTAATCGCGTCTTTCCGAGCAATCAGATGCTGGAGAAGGCGATCGAGCTGGGCAAGGACATCTCCAGCCGGCGCCGTGATGCCGTGAGGCTATCAAAAGCCACTATCGACGCGAGGATGATCTTCGGCGAGCGTGATTCGCTACGTTATACGGACTTGGCGGCTGCCTTGCTTAACCTTATGTCAACGCCCGAGGTAACAAACGAGGGTTACAATGCTTTTGCCGAGAAGCGAAAGCCTTCCTTTGAAAACGAGCATGAAAACGAAAAGCCACTGGAGGCGATCTCAGACCGATCATGATTTGCCGGTCGTAGCGAGGAAAGGGATAGCATATGGAACTGGGACTAAGAGGCAAGACGGTTATCGTCACCGGTGGAGGCCGAGGGCTTGGTAAGATTGTGGTCACGATGCTCGCAGAGGAAGGAGCAAACGTGGTCATCGCCGAGCTGGACGAGCAGACCGGTATTCAGACTGCCGAAGAGATCATTGCCAAAGGTGGCAAGGCTCTCATGGTCAAGACGGATATCTCAGATCCGCGACAGACCGAGAACATGGTCAAGGCTGCGCTAGATCGTTTTGACGGCGTTTACGGGTTGGTCAATAACGCCACCGTTATCTCCGCGGGCAAACCGTTCCTCGAGGAGACCATGGATGAGGTAACCCGCGAGGTAAACGTGATCTACTATGGCGCCTCCAACTGCATGAGGGCCGTTCTCGGTCCCATGAGGGACAGGAAAGAGGGGGCAATAGTAAACGTGTTGACCGATGCCGCCAGGATTGGCGAGCGGCGCATGGCAAACTACGCCGGAGCCAAGGCTGGTGTGGGCGGGCTCAGCCGCTCATTGGCCAAGGAATACGCTCCCTACAATATCCGCATCAACTGCGTCGCTCCCGCCTCCATGATGACGGAGTTGAACAGGCAGATCAGGGCGGAGGAACTGCAAAAGGTGGGGCCGGAGAAGTTCGCCGCCATGCAGAAGAAGCGTTTGTCGCTCTATCCGCTTGGCGAAGCCAGGGGCGAGCTAGGAAGACCTGAGGACGTGGCTCATGCCATCTTGTTCTTCCTCTCAAACAAAACCTCGTGGGTGACAGGGCAGTCACTCAGCGTAGACGGTGGCTATGCCATCGGGCCTTGGTAACAGCTGGACCGGCCATCCGATGAGATGACTGGCATAGCCATAGTTTGTCATTCTGAGGCGCGCACGCCGAAGAATCCGGACCCCCGGCCGCACAAGGGTCGAAAGGCGCGGATTCTTCCTCGCCTTAGACGTAGTTTGTCATTCTGAGCGCCGCAGCGCGAAGAATCCGCGCCTTTACGACTCTTGCGCGGCAAGGGCTACGGATTCTTCGGCGTGCGCGCCTCAGAATGACAAAGTACCATTAGGAGAGTCAGAATGACAAACTACGGATAGGGCCGAAGTGGGCCAATAATCCATAGGAACAAGGTTGTCATGGAACAGAATGGGCGGCAAGTAATCGACATACTGAATTATCCCTTCTCGCGGGAAAGCCAACAGAAGATGTTCGTGGACAACGTGGGTGAGTTTCGCCACAATCCCTGGCTCAAGGGAACCCCGCGCTCCTTCGAAGGCTCGACTGCCGATCAGTTCGTGTCCAAGATGGACAATCACGGCTTCAGCGTGACCTTGATATCCGCCCTCAAGATGATGTCTTTTCAGACCCGGAGGCTCATGGTCGATTTCACCATCGAGGGGGTCTATGAGGAAATCAAGGCGCATCCACAGAGGCTGAAGATTCTGGCTGGTTACAACCCCTTTTCGATAAAGGAAAGCCTGGCCGAGATAGAGAGGGGAGTGAAGGAGTTCGATTGTCGGGGGGTGTACATCCACCCTTACGGCTTCGGGATCCCTCTCAATGACGCCAGGTACTATCCGCTGTACGCCAAATGTCAGGAACTTGACATACCGGTATCTATGCAGGTTGGACATTCCATGGAGCTCATGCCCAGCGGTACCGGTAGACCAATCCTGCTCGATGACATCGCTTTAGCTTTCCCCGACCTGATAATCGTCGGTGCACATACGGGCTGGCCGTGGGTCGAAGAAATGATAGCCCTGGCATGGAAATTCCAGAACGTATACGTCGGCATCGATGCGCACCTCCCCAGGTACCTCGATCCCTCCCTGGTGAAGTTCATGAAGACGCGTGGCCAGGACAAGGTGCTCTTTGGCACAAACGGGGTTGACCCAAGCGTCATCATGCCCCAATTCGAAGAACTGGGCATGGCAGAAGGGCCAAAGCGAAAGGTCCTCTACGAGAATGCGGCAAGGATCTATGGACTATAAGGAAGACACAAACGATGGAGTCACGAAAAGGCATTCTGGATGGCATTCGCATCGTGGAAGCAGGCGGCTGGATAGCTGGAACAGGAGCGGGCGTCCTGCTCGGTTCCCTGGGGGCCGAGGTCATCAAAATAGAGGACCCCGTTCGCGGTGACAGCTACCGCGGCGCCGCCGTTCAATATGGCGAGATAATGTCGCTCAACGGTCGGCACATCGGCTTTGAAAGTGCCAATCTGAACAAGAAAAGCCTCACCCTTGATTTGGCCCGTGAGGAGGGGCGACAAATCCTCCACGATCTGGTGTCCAAGTCCGACGTCTTTCATACCAATTACCCTGAGAGCACCATAGACAAGCTTGGCTTGAGCTATCAGACCTTGAAGCAGCACTCTCCGAAGCTTATCTATTGTCGCACGAGCAGCTTCGGGCTACGGGGACCGCGCAAAGCGCATCGCGCCTATGACACACTGGCGCAAGCTCAGTCCGGCCTCATGTGGACCATGGGAGATCGGCGCATAGACGAGCCGCTTGGAGCGGTCGGAGCTCCGCTCGATCAGTTGACCGCCACGTTGATGGCCTTCGGGATAGTGTGCGCTCTGTTGGGAAGAGAGCGATTAGGACAGAGCCAGGAGGTAAACGTCTCTCTGCTCGGGAGCGCCGTCCACCTACAAACGATAGGCACAAACGTCGCTCTGCTACGCGGCCACTCTCTCAAGAGATTCTCCAGGTCGACCTCGCTAAATCCCATGTCAAACCACTATCGCTGTAAGGACGATAAGTGGATTATGCTGGCTGAGCCGATGTCAGACCGGTATTGGGCCGAATTCTGCCACGTCATGGGTTTGGACCATCTCGCGGACGACCCTCGCTTCGCGGTGCAACTCGGAGGCAGAAGCAAGCACAACAAAGAGCTTATCCAGATCCTCGATCAGACTTTTGGTTCGAAGACGAGAGGGGAATGGATCAGGGCTTTTGAGGAGAACAACGCCGGATTCGGGTACGCTCCCATCCTCACCGTGGATGAGGCAGCCCAGGACGCGGACGTGGTCGAAAACCGCTACGTCGTGGACTTCGCTCATGCCCTTTTCGGGAACGTAAGACTGGCCGGATTTCCTGTCGAATTCAGTGAGACACCGGCATACATCAGATCAGAAGCTCCGGAGCACGGACAGCACACGGAAGAAGTGCTGGCGGACGTCCTGGGATACGACTGGGATCGCATAACCAGACTAAGGGATGACAGCATCATCTGATATTTGATATTCGTTGAGGAGATCAAAATGGCGACCCGAATGAGCCAGAGAGAACACGCACGGCTGCTGAACATCGGCGACAATGGAAAGGAACCGATCGAAGAAGTAACCCCCGAGAAACTAGAAAGAGCGCGATCGAGGGCTAACAAGCCTTTCTACCCACGCGGTATTTATTTCAACACTCAGGCGACGAAGGACGGCGTCCGGCACTTCGTCGACGGCATTGGCGATCTGAACCCGCTGTTTCGAGACGAGGAATACGCGAAGAAAAGCAAGTACGGCAGCATCATAGCGCCCGGCTCGTACCTGTACACCATTTACTGGACGATAGTGGCCGCGGGTATGCCCGGGGTCCATGGCTGGTACAGCGGCGGAGACTGGGAATGGTACCGGCCCATCTACGTGGGCGATGAATTCAAGACCGTCTGCATCATCAGGGACACCGTCGAGAAAAAAGGCAGAATGACCGGCGGAAGCTCGATCTATATTTCGTATAACGACGTTATACGCATAAACCAAAGGGGAGAGATCGTCGGAAAAGACCATTACCACACCGTGCGGGCCGGCAGAAAAGAGGCGAATTCCGCTGGAAAAGAGCGCAACCTAGAAAAGCCGACATATACCACCGACGATTGGAAGAAGATACTGGATGCCTACGACGATGAAGAGCTGAGAGGAGCCGAGCCCAGGTGGTGGGAGGACGTGCAGGTTGGCGACCAGATGAGGCCCATGATAAAGGGTCCTCTGTCTGTCAGAGACGAGATCGCCTGGCTTATGGGGGGCGGCACCATTTTCATGCTCGCTCACAAGATTCAGTATCTGTGGGAGGCGCGTCATCCCAGGGGACTCGAGTACGTTCCGGAGACCGGCGAAAGGGACGTGCCTGAGCTAGTCCACGTATTCGATGAGTTTGCCCGCGCCATCGGCGTGGAGCGAGCCTACGACTATGGGAGCCAACGCATGAGTTGGCTGTGTCAGTACTTTACGAATTGGATGGGCGACGACGGTTTCCTGTGGAAGATGAGCGGTGACCTGCGAGCTTTCAATCAGATCGGCGATATCACCACCTTTGAAGGCAAAGTGGTCGACAAATATATAGACCAAGGCAAATGCTGCGTCGACATCGAGGCGTGGGCCAAGAATCAACGAGGCGCCGTGTCGATGCCGCCGTTGCGTTCCACAGTCATTCTGCCGTCACGTGAGCACGGACCGGTGGTCTATCCCAACCCACCGATTGAGCTCGTCAAAGAGGTAAGCCAGGCCCGGCCGTTGGATGAGCTGATAGCAGAAGGACTGATCTAGGGCACGTCATGAATACTTTCGAGTTCGTGAACATATCGGCACAGATCTTTCCCGATCGCGAAGCGCTGGTCTGCGAGGACCAGCGCTACAACTACGAGACGCTCCAACAGAGCATCGTCAGCCTTGCCTGCGGACTGAAGCGCCTGGGCATCGAACGGGGTCATCGCCTGGCTGTGCTGGACACCAATAGCGACCGCTATATTCAGCTCTTCTACGCGACCGGACTCCTTGGCGCCACCTTCGTGCCGCTCAACTACCGAGCGAAGCAGGACGAGCTGGGGTACCTCTTGAACTCCGCTGAGGTGACCACCCTATGCGTGGGAGCACAGTATCATGATCTGGCGCTCGCCGTGCGTCCCTCGGTGTCTTCGCTACAAGAGATGATCAGTTGTGCTGCTCCCAGGGAAGGAATGAGATCCTTCGAGGATCTCCTGATACAAGAGGAGTTGGAGCCGGTAGAGGTCGACGATGATGACCTTTGCGTCATCATGTTCACGGCGGGCACGACCTCTCGTCCCAAGGGTGTGATGCTACGCTACGGTGACCTCACTAACCTGGTGCTGAATAGTGCCGAGCCAGCAAGCGAGGACGACCACTATGGTCAGGTGCTCGTGGCGCCCTTCTATCACATCGCCGGGCTAACAGCGATTATGCTGGCGCCCTACTCGGCACGCAAGATGGTCGTGCTGCGCCAGTTCGATCCGCTCCGCTGGCTAGAGACGGTGCAACGGGAGCGCATCACGAACGCCTTCCTCGTGCCGACGATGCTTAAGCGCGTGGTCGACGAGCCGTGTTTTGGCGACTACGACCTATCCAGCCTGGAGGTGCTGTCTTACGGCGCCGCCGCCATGCCACCCGGCGTCCTGCTGCGCGCCATCGACCTCCTCCCGAAGACCGTTGGCTTCGTCAATGCCTACGGACAGACGGAGACAACGTCGACGGTGGCAACGCTAGGTCCGGAGGATCACCGTCTCGAGGGCACACCGGAAGAGATCGAGCGCAAGAAGGCACGACTACGCTCCATCGGCAAACCGGTAGGGGATGTCGAGCTGCGGATCGTCGACTCGGAGCACAGACCTCTGCCACCGGGCGAGATTGGCGAAGTGGCCCTCCGGACGACGCGCACCATGAAGGGCTACCTCCCGCAGGATGGCAAACCGGTCGATACGTCCAAGCGCGACGACGAGGGCTGGCTGTATACCTCCGACCTGGGATGGATCGACGAGGAAGGCTATGTCTTCCTCGCCGGCAGGAAGTCAGACATGATTATCCGGGGCGGGGAGAACATCTCGCCGGAGGAGGTCGAGGCCGTCCTGTATCGGCATCCCGCTGTGGAAGACGTGGCCGTCATCGGCGCACCCGACGAGGAATGGGGCGAGCAGGTTGTCGCCGTGGTGGTGGCGCGCAAGGAGGCTAGGGGCCAACTGAGCGCAGAGGAGTTGATCGCCTTCTGCCGCGAGCGCCTGGCAAGCTACAAGAAGCCCTCGATCGTAGAATTCGTAGCGGAGCTGCCGCGCTCTCCGTTAGGCAAAGTGCTCAAGGTGGCTCTGCGCGAGCAGCGTAAGTCATTGGTTTAAGCCAACAAGGAAGGAGATTGCTGTGGCGACGCAGGAAGCTGAGGAGAAGAAGCCCGCGGGAACGCAGGCCGGGAAGCGCTACAAGTGCGCCAAGTGCGCTAGCGAGGTGCTCGTGACCAAGCCTGGGCAAGGCGCGCTGAAGTGCTGCGGCGAAGTAATGGCGCAGAAGTAGAAAGAGGTGTGAGAGATGGCGAACCTGCTTGGGAAGCGGCTAACCTGCGCAACTTGTGGCGCGCAGGTGTTGATCACGAAGGGTGGTGAAGGCCAGCTGGAATGCTGCAACCAGCAGATGCAGTTGGTCGAGGCCAAGCCTCTGCCGTCTTCCGACTGATTGGGCAGTGTCGTAGACGTCATTCTTTACGCTGGAGGCGCCTTATGGAACTAGTCGATCGCATGCTCCGAGGGGACCGCGTTGCCCTCGCCCGATTGATGTCAAGGGTCGAGAACGGCTCCCCCGACGTGCCGGAAATAATGCGCCTCATCAATCCCAACCTTGGACGCGCCTATCGCCTGGGTGTTACCGGACCGCCCGGCGCAGGGAAAAGTACGCTCACCGACCGGCTGACCACGGTCCTCCGACAACGCGGTCAGACTGTCGGCATTGTGGCGATCGACCCCAGCAGCCCGTTCTCGGGAGGCGCACTGCTTGGCGACCGCATCCGGATGCAGCAGCACTACCTGGACCGCGGCGTGTTCATCAGGTCGATGGGCACGCGCGGCTCCCAAGGAGGGCTCGCGAGCGCCACTAGGGACGTGGTCAAGCTTCTCGATGCCTACGGCAAGGATTGGGTGATCGTGGAAACCGTCGGCGTCGGTCAGACAGAACTGGACGTCGTGGGGGCTGCGGATACCAGCGCCGTCGTGCTTGTCCCCGAAAGCGGCGACACAATTCAAACGATGAAGGCCGGGCTGATGGAGATCGCGGATGTCTTCATCGTCAACAAAGCCGACCGCGACGGCGCCGAGCAGATGGCGGCTGAACTCGAGGTGATGGTGCGGCTTGCCCCAAAACGCACTGGCTGGGAAACGCCCGTCATCAAAGCGCAGGCCGAGCACAACGTGGGCATCACCGAGATCATGTTGGCAATCGAGCAACACCGCACCATGCTCGAAGACTCCGCCGAGCTCGACCGCCACCGCCAGCAGTGGCGCCGCCACGAGTTGATGGAGATAATCGCGGCGCGCATCAAGGATCGTCTCCTTGAGAGCTCACGCAACGATGCCATCCTCGGTCCCTACGTTGAGAGGGTCATGGCCGGTGAGATAGATCCATACTCAGCCGCCCGTCAGATTCTCGGCAACAAGGATCTCGTCCACAGCATCGTCGTCGGCGACGAAGGTGGATTGAGGGTGACGGACCAGCCGCTGCGGGTGTAGTGACACAGGCACCATGCTTTCAGGCGATTCCAGGAGCGTAGCAAGCTGAGACTAACAAAGGAGAAGATCGATTGAGGGAAGCTGTCATAGTGGGAGCCGTGCGAACGCCCATCGGTCGCTACGGTGGGAGCCTGAAAGACGTGCGCCCGGACGACCTGGCCGCTCTCGTCATAGACGAAGCGATCAAGCGTGCCCGAGTGAACCCTGCCGATATTGAGGACGTGATCTTCGGAGCGACCAATCAATCCGGCGAAGATAACCGCAATGTGGCCAGAATGGCTGCCTTGCTGGCCGGCCTGCCGGTAGATGTTCCCGGAGTTACTGTCAATCGCCTCTGTGCTTCGGGACTTCAGTCGCTGATTTTCGCGGCCATGACGATTCAGACGGGTAATGGCGACGTAGTGGTTGCGGGTGGTGTCGAGAGTATGACACGCGCGCCATTCGTGATGGCGAAGGCCACGAGTGCGTTCCCGCGCGGCGAGATCACTTCCTACGACACCACGATTGGCTGGCGATTCACGAATCCGCGTCTCGCTGCCATGTATCACCCCTATCAAATGGGAGAGACGGCCGAGAACGTGGCCGAGCGCTGCGGCATTAGTCGTGAAGAGCAGGATCGGTTCGCCCTAGCCAGCCAGCAGAAAGCAGTGGCGGCGATTCGTGAGGGCCGTTTCCGCGACGAGATCGTGCCGGTCGAGGTGCCTCAAGCCAAGGGTCCTGCCATTGTGTTCGATACGGACGAACATCCTCGGGCAGACACAACTCTGGAGAAGCTGGCCGGGTTGCGTCCGGCGTTTCGAGCAGGCGGAACGGTAACCGCCGGCAATTCGTCCGGGATCAACGATGGCGCTGCCGCTCTCGTTGTGACGTCACGCGAGAAAGCAGCGGAACTGGGCCTCGATCCGATAGCAAGGATCGTGTCCTGGGGCGTGGCTGGCGTAGATCCGGCGGTGATGGGTCTGGGCCCCATACCGGCGACCAGAAAAGCATTGACGAGGGCAGGGCTTACCATCGACGACATCGACCTGTTCGAGTTGAACGAAGCTTTCGCTTCGCAGGCGCTGGCATGCATTCGCGAGCTGGGAATAGATGTCACAAAGGTCAACGTCAACGGAGGCGGGATAGCCCTCGGTCATCCCCTGGGATGCAGCGGCGCACGCATCGTGACGACGCTTGTCCACGAAATGGCCCGTCGCAAAGTCCGCTACGGCCTGGCTACCATGTGCATCGGTGTGGGTCAGGGGGCCGCCCTGGTCGTGGAGGCGATCTGACACAGAAGCCCAACATCTTGATGAGGAGACTCGACATGACCACCGCAGGAATCGAGCAAATCGCCGTCATCGGAGCCGGCAATATGGGGCACCAGATCAGCCTTTGCGCCGCTCTCGCCGGCTACAGGGTGAGGTGCGCTGACGTCAGCCCCCAGGTTCTTCAGAAGGCTGAGGCATTCGCGGATAGCTATCTTGTCGAGCGGGTGGCCAAAGGGAAGTTAGCCGAGGAAGCGGCAAAGCGGGCCCGCGCGAACATAGCGTTTACTGCCAGCATAGAAGAAGCAGTCGGCGACGCGGACTTCGTCATCGAAGCCATTCTGGAGAAGCTCGAGCTCAAGCGCGAGTTGTTTGCTCAACTGGACGCCATCTGTCCGCCTCACACCATTCTGGCTACCAATAGCTCCTACATTGTCAGCTCGAAGATCGCCGATGCGACCAAGCGCGCTGACAAGGTCTGCAACATGCATTTCTTCAATCCGGCTCTGGTCATGAAGCTGGTGGAAGTAGTCAGGGGCCCGCACGTATCGAGCGCAACTGCCGAGACCACGATGGAAGTGGCCAGAAGCATGGGCAAGACTCCAGTGCTGCTCAAGAAGGAAATCTACGGCTTTCTCGTCAATCGAGTACTGACAGCGATCAAGCAGGAAGCTCTCTATCTACATGATATGGGGGTCGCCTCATTCGAGGACATAGATGCCGCCGTGGAGAATGGTCTTGGCCATCCGATGGGACCGTTCAGACTGATGGATCTGACGGGGATCGACCTGTCCTACCATGTCAGTATGGAGCGCTACCGAGAAACCGGGGACATGGCGCTCAAGCCTTCGCCGACTTTAGTCGAGAAGTACACCAGAGGGGAATGGGGGCGCAAGACTGGGAAAGGCTTCTACGACCACGCCAAAGACAAGTGACCAGGTCCCTCTACGCCAAGTGAACAAACCCCATCAACGAGTTGGGGATCTGCGCTGAGAAACATGGCTTGGAGTGGACAGGGCAGCTTCGACGTTGGCTCGCATCTTGTAGTCGGCGCCCTCTGCTTGAGTAAGTCGATCGTGATGGACATAGACCCCGTCCGCGCAAGCCAGCTTGAATCCATTGTCCCGCAGCCGCCGATACAGGTTCCACAGCAGGTCGGTCAGCGAGGAGCCGTCGCCGAGGCCGCCGATGCGGCGCACGGCGCCGGTGCTCAGAAGCAGGCAGAAGCCACCGAGGTAGGGGACTTCGGTCCACTCCAGCCGGTGATCTCGGCGGCGCTCAGCCGCGAACTTCTCGAGCTCGCGCTTCAAGCTCCGGTACTCCTGCTTGATACGCTGGGGCGCGGGAGCGGCATTAGACACGGGCCCCACGACGGCAATGGTCGGGTCCATGGCAAAGATTTGCAACATGCTGTCGAGCCAGCCTTTGGTCACGATCACGTCGGCCGAGAGTAGAGCGACATAGGGCGCAGCCGCGGCGACCGCGGCGCGCAGGATTTCCTCCATCGTAGCTTCGGAAGCCGCCGTCGCAATGGCCCAACCAGTGGGGATGGGCCTGCGCCTGTTCCATATCTTCACGCTCAGGCTAGCTTCCGGACGAAAGCGCTGCAATTGGTCGAGGCACGCTCCGAGCGGCTCGGACCGATCGGCCGCAGATATCAGCAGAGTAACTGGAGCAGGGGTAGAGCCCTCAGTCTCGTGCTCACTCGCTGGATCGGCACGGCGAGCGGATGCCGCCGACGTCCGGGATCTTTCCGACAATCGATCTGGCGTTGTCTGGCTCACACGCAGCTCGGCAAGCAGAAGTTCCATCTGCTTTGAGAATACTGCACGGCTGTGATGGACTTCGACATGGGCACGTCCACCCTCGGAGAGCGCCCGCCACAGCCCTTCATCTCGATGGGTCCGCACAATGGCATCGGCGAACGTCTGAACATCATCGGCTACCGACAGGATCTGCATCTCGCTCTCAGGAACAATCGTCGCGGCATAGCTGCGCGTAGTCACGACGGGAAGCCCCGACGCTAGAGCCGCTTCCACGATCCCGCGCGCCCCGCCCTGATGGCGTCGTGGTGCTACGAGCACCCGGCACGCTCGAAGGCGTTGCTCGGCTTCAGATAGGCTGCCGATTACGACCACGCCGTTGCCGGATAGATCCCATACGTGGGGAGGCGGAACATCGCCGACAATGGTGACAGAAACGTTCGGTATCTGGGCTCGCACACGGGGCAGCACATCGAGACAGAACGAAAGCACAGCATCCGCATCGGACGAGTACCTGAAGTCTCCCACGAACAGTAATCCCTCCCGCTCTGCCCAGGAGGACACGGACTCCTCGACGCAGCGATTGTGCGACACCGTGTGAACCATCGCACCTGGGATTTCAGCTACCAGGCGTCGTCGCGACTCCTCCGTCTCAGCGATCAGCACATCCGCCCGACGATAGAACGCCAACTCACGCCGCCTCACGTCTGCTGCTCTGGTGCGATCGTCGAACTGCTGAAGAGAAGCCCTCGGATAATCCTCGCTAATGAGATCTGCCTCAGCTCTATGCACGAACACTTGCGTCTGCGGGGAAAGACTACGAATATCCTCCAGGTACTGCGCTGCAAACTCGCTGAAGGCAACCATCGCCAGATCGTAGCGCATCTCTTCCAAGAGTGGCGCCAGACCGATGGATGATACATGAGCGGCGTAGGACTGACGACGCATCCTGTCCCGGTCGACCAGGTAAACCTCGACGCCCTTTTGCCGCAGATGGCGCACGCATCGTCCCTGATCGCGGTCAGCTCCCGCAATGAGAGTTACGGCATGACCGTCGCCCGAGAGGGCCTCGAGCATAGCGAGGAGTCGCTGTGACTCAAACGGCCGGGCATCGGCAGACCAGTCCGGATCGATGACCAAGATGCGCTTCCCTGGAGCCCGATTGCTGGCACGGCGGATTGTCTGGAGAGTCGCGGGAGGCTGCTGAGCCAACTCGTCCGCCCATTTCTCAACAAATACCTCTCGATCTCTTGACTGTCTGTTGTCTCTTGAAATATCCTCGCCCGTCCGGTCAAGACCGACGATCTCACCCCGAGGGGCAAGCCGACGGATCGGTTGGCGGCACAGGGCGTCGAGGCGCTCTTTCACTACCTGGCTGGCCCGCTCCCACGTGAAATCTGCTCGAATAAGAGTGTTGGCATTCCGTCCCCTCTGCTTCGCTTCGAGTGGGGCCCGCACAACCTGTGTGAGCAAGCGCTTCAGCGCTGGAAGATCGGGCTCACCCCACCACGGATTATCGACCGTTTCCAGATCGGCGACGCGCTTCACCTGATCTCGCACCTCGCGTGCAGGGATCAGATAGGCCGTTTCAGAGGTGCAGAAATCCAAGGCCGCCCCGTATCCGGTCACAATGACCGGCAGACCACAGGCCATGGCTTCTGCAATGGGCAAACCGAAGCCCTCCCCGCGGTAGGGATGCACCAGGCAATCGCAAGCCGTGAACAACCCCGGCAACTCCTCGTCGGTAAGAGCTCGATCGATATACTCGATTTCCGGAGCATGGGAGAGACTTTGGTGCTGGGCTAGGATCTTCTCGGCCGTCTGTCCCTTGTAAAACGACTTGGCACCCATGTCTTTGACAACCAGACAGACATCGTCTTGGGCCGTGAACGTGCTCGTATACGCCTCTAGCAGCAGGTCAAAGCCTTTGCGCCAGATGGTCGCCCCGACGAACAGGAACTTGAACCGCTTCTTGGTCTTGAGTGGCAACCGCCTGGCGTCAGGATTGAAACGACTGACGTCTACTCCGTTGGGGACCACGTGCACCCGATCGGCGGGCATTCCGCTGCGAAGGTAGCAGTCTCGCACGTAGCTCGTCGGAACCCACACGTCATCCACCAGGTCGCGCATCGTCTCGATCCAGAGCTTGGGGATGCTGCCATACTCCCAGGGCTGAACCATCACCCAGCGACCTTCCTGCGGCGCGGTAAGCTTGGGCGGCCACTGATGGCGCACGTGGATCTCGGCCGGCCGAGATAGTGCTCGACTCAAACGCTCTGCGATATGACGAAAGCGTGGATCAGCCTCCGGTCCGAACTCGTGTGGCTCGTAGGGCAGTATTGCAAGATCGACGTCGGCATCCTGAGCCAGCCTGATACATAGCTCACGATTGACTAACGCTAGAGAGTGATACACGAACTGGGAGCCTTCCCAACGTACCGGGACCCCTCGCCCCACACTCGTCGTCGCGGTCGCGGGAGCCCGTCCGATCTCCGCCTGTATCTCTCGCAAGCGCGCCGCGGCGATGGCCGCGACCTTCTTCCACTGCCAGTACTCGACCATGTCCTGACTAGCGCGCTGTCCCAGCGCCGCGACGATTGCTGGTTTCTCATGCACCCGACGCAGCAAAGTAGACAGATGCATCACTGACGGCTCGGCCCAACGCTGCCCACGGAAATACCCAACCTCTCCTTCTTCGCCGATTTCCACCAGGCCTTCGCAGTCGAGCAGCAAGCTGTTCTCGTCACTCATGAATTCGGTGTTGCCACTCCAACGCGTCGCAATAACCGGGAGACCGCATGCCATGGCCTGCATATGCGGGCGGCCCCATCCTTCCCCGCGAGAAGGCGCGACGTATGCGCTCGCGGCCGCGAAAAGGCGCGGCAGCTCCGGCTCCGATATCTGCTTGCCTAGCACAATGATGGGCGCCACCGAGCGACGGGTACGTCCAAGGTGCTCGTGAAGAAAGCGATCTATGTATGAGTCGATCTCCTGGCGGCTATCTACCTCATCGGTGGCGCTCCACTTGTACGTGCGCAGGACCAGACAAACATCGTCCTCTGAACCGAAAGCATCGGCCCAGGCGCGCAACAGCACATCCCAGCCCTTGCGATAGCTCCACACGAAGATGGACAGGAAGACGGTGCCTCGCGCTCCAGGGATCGGTAGTGGACTGAGACCAGGACGGAATTTGGAAGTGTCTATGCCACCAGGGATCTGGAAAAGGCGCGATCTCACGCCAGCATTCCGAAACGTCTGCATATTGAAACGGGTTGGAACCCAGATTTCATCCATCTCGTTGCACTTGGCCACCCAGTCGGGTGGAAGCCCATCGGTCTCGAACATAACCCGACCAATGTTGTAGGCCGCCTCGGGCAGCCGTGCAAAAGCATAGGCAGGAAAGTGCATCACGCTGATGAAATCCGGATGCACCGTCATTCCTAACGAGTGCTCTAACGTCCGTTGCGTGGATGCGTCAAGCTGTCTGCGGAACACATCGGACTGCCTACCAACTGCTCTGGCTGACACGGGCAAACCATTTGCGTGGAGCCCCAGGATGAAGTTGCGCGCCTCGTCCGCATAGCCACTCGGGTCATAGATGGGAGCCTGCCAGAGAATAGAAGAGGCACCCACCGATGGCTCCGCTCCTCCACCGCGCGCCGACAAAGACACGGGCTTATCGTTCGAGCGGCGTCGGGCGCTCTTCGCGCTCGTAAGCTGACATAGCCGGTCGGCGATCTTGTCGGCTGCGCGATCGAGAGTCCAGTTTTCCTGGATATCACGTCGAGCGCGTGCCCCCTTTGACCGCGCCTCCTCTCGATGGTCGTAGACGTGTCGCATCACGGCCGCCGTGTGCGATGCCGAGGGCTCAGCCCATTTCTGATCCGGCGTGAACTGGGGATGCTCCATCGATTGCTGACGATCCACAGCAACCAGACCCTCGATATCGATCAGATAGCTGTTTTCGTCGTTCATGAAGTCGAGCTGCGCACTCCAGCGAGTGCCGATGACGGGCAACCCCATGGCCATGGCTTCCATATACGGAATGCCCCAGCCCTCGCCGCGCGAGGGCAGGACGAACGCGTCCCCGGCTGCGTACAGGGAGGGCATCTTCTCGTCCGGAACGAAGTTCTCCAACAAGATGATCGCGGGTATGTGCGCCGGATCTAAGCCGAGCTGGCGAACGTAGTTCGCGATGCGCTCCAAGATCGGCGGCGTTTTGATACGATCAGGGTAGGTTCGAAGGAGCAGACAAACGTCATCGCTGGGCGTGAAGGCGGACAGATACGCCTTCAACAGCACATCCCAGCCCTTGCGCTTGCTCCACTGGAAAGTGGATAGAAAGGCAAAACCACGACGTTCCTCAATCCTGAGGGGTTGAACCTCCGCGGGATCGTATCCTCGGGTGTCCATACCGAAGGGGATCACCTGAATCCGGGCTGGATCGACCCCCGCCCGGATGAAGGTTTCGCGGTTGAAACTGCTGGGGACCCAGACCTCATCCATACCGTTGCACGCGCTGCTCCAACCCGCTGGCAGGCGATCGGTCTCGAACATAGTGGCTCCCACGTAGGCCTGATAGCCCGGGTTCTGCCGCCGATGAAGAGCGAAGACATCGTCACCACGCCAATCAGCGGCCGGGTGCAGACACACGTATACGGGGCAATCTCGCCGAGTCTGCAGCAATCTATTCCAGAGCTGGAACTCGACGGGTCTTTGCTTTAGCTGAGCGACGAAATGCTGATCGACGGCATAAGGCTCCACCGCCACGGGCACGCGTCGGCGGTGCAGAGACAATATCGTGTCTCGTCCAAGGCGAGCATAACCGCTGAAGTTCAGGATCGGCGCGGTCCACTTTACGCCAGGAACCAGGCTAGCCGTATCTGAAAGACGGTCCGCGGGATGGGCGGCGGCAGTTGGCGGGGTCTCGTTCTCCTTTCTTTCCAGAGCCTCCAGGGCTCGTCGAGCCTCCTCGCTCGATGGATCCAGGTCCAGGGCCAGCTCCAAGGCCACCCGAGCAGCTCGCCATACCTTGATACTGGCGAAGCTTCGAGCCATCGATAGATAGGACTGGAGCATGGCTGGCTGATCGCCCTGCGCTTCGGACTCCGCCGCGACTCGAAGCCGCTCGGTCAGAGCGACTCCCTCTGCCGTCTCGACGGTCTGGCGCAGATGGCCGACCTCGACCTGTCCGTCCAGCCTGATCGCCTCTGCTACGAAAGCCCGCATCTGCTCTGGTGCGGCGCGCAGCACCTCCAGCACGTTGGCGGGTGTCGTTCGGTCCGCCGACCTCACCAGAGGCGCATTCTCCCGGACAATGCAGGCTTGCCAGTCCTGATTATGAAGGCTCAACGTCCCGACGATGTCATTCTGAATCCGTGCCTTGACGTCATCGTCGAGGTTAGAGCTCTCGACTATCCGGCGTAGATTTCTCGCCATGGACGTGTAGGGTCTAGCGGGCACATCCTGCTCCATAGCGGGGTTCAGCCCGGCCATGTAGGCGGACAGGTCTTTCGATTGGTTGAGAATGCGGTAGTAGAACAGCGGGTCTGGGAGCTTGACGAACTCGCCAAGCAACGACATCTGCAAGAGCCAGAGAACGTCGTTTCCGAACGCATCGACAAAGGGCCTCGTTCGTCTGATGGCGTCCGAGCGCATGAGACCGTAGATCGCATACCAGCCTAGCGTAGAGATGAGGGCATGAACGCGTTCCTGCACGTTCAGACCGACCGTGTCAAAGTTATTGTAGGCGTAGTTCTCCCTCACGTTGCCATCGTCGTCCAGGAAAACAATCTGGGTGCAGCACAGCACGGCAGCCGGGTTGTCCTCAAGCCCAGCGAGGCATCTGCGCAGGTAGCTCTTGTCCCAGAGATCATCGTGCGCGGCCCACATGAAGTACTCGCCGGCGGACAACTCGAAGACGCAGCGGAAGTTGACGGTTGCCCCCAGGTTCGTTTCATGCCGGTAATAGAGAACCCTCGGGTCTCGGGCCGCGTACTCCTGGCAAATCTCCTCCGTGTGGTCCGTAGACGCGTTGTCACATATGATCAGCTCGAAATCCTTGTAGTCCTGGTCAAGCAACGCGTCCAGGGCCAGCCTCAAGTACTTCTCGCCGTTGAAGACAGGCAGTCCAATACTGACCCTGGGGACCTTACGGGACTCCTCCATGGGACAAACCGAATCTGCTCCCGCCTGGACACTGGCTTTCCCCATCGCCCGCGCCCGAGGGGATCCGATGCGCTGTCCCGCCTCGCGGAAACAGCCCTGGGGACATGAAGGACATCCCACGCGGCACGATCCGAACAGGTCCTTGTCACTGAAGGGTTGCATTCGATCCTCCTCAGGCTCATCCGATCGATCAGACCAATCGGACCGATCGATCTGATCAGACCGATCCGTAGCCCCTCGCCTGTCATGGCACGAGAAACACAACACTAGCTCCGTAGAATGCTCCTCAGCGCATCGCACACGCGGGAGACCTTTGCCGCCGTCATGTTAAGAGCGGAAGGCAGATTGATTCCGTGAGGGCTGATCCGGTAGCTGTTGTTATTGCGCTCGCGGCACCGTCCCATTTGCTCGTAATGCGCAAACGCCGGAAGAGAGCTCAGCGGGTAGAAGAACGGGCGGCAGTCGACGCCCAGCGCACCCATCCGCTCTATCACGCGCTCTTTGGTGATCTTGAATTCCGGGTCCAGAACGACGGTAACCATCCAGTACGTGTTCGTGATATTGCCAGACTCGTAGTTCAGCGTGATCCCGTCGGTGCCCCGCAAGGCATCTCTGTACCACTCGAAAATCTGCCTCTTCCGCTCCACCAGCTCATCGATACGCTCGAGTTGCGCCAGTCCCAGGGCTGCTTGCAGCCCGCTCATTTTGTACTTGTAGGCCACTTCCGCGTTGAAGAACTGCTTGTCGCCCGACTGGCGGCCATGATCGCGCAGAACAAGGGCACGCTTGTAGACAGTTGGATCGTGAGTGACCAGCATACCTCCCTCGCCGGTGGTGAGCGTCTTGGTGCCGTGGAAGCTGAAGACCCCAGTATCACCTAGACTGCCAGCCTTTTTCCCGTTGTACTCCGAGCCGATCGCCTCGGCAGCGTCCTCAACAACCGCTATGCCGCACTGCCCCGCGATGGTGCGAATCGCGTCCATGTCGGGCAGATTGCCATACAGGTCCACCGGAATGACGGCTTTCGTCCGCGGTGTGATGCACTCCTCGAACGAAGCCGGGCACAGACACCACGTCTGGGGATCGATGTCCGCGAAGACTGGCTGGGCACCCACATAGGTGATGGGGGCTGCGGACGCGATCCAGGTGATCTCAGGCACGATCACCTCGTCGCCAGGACCAATCCCGAGCGCAGCCAACGACAGATGAATGGCCGAGGTGCAGGAAGGCAAGGCCATGGCGTATCCGACGCCCAGGTACTCGGCGAAGGCTTTCTCGAACCGATCCTGATAGGTGTTGGCCCCTTCGTACCAGGCATGCGCAATAGCATCGGTTACGTATGCTATCTCCCTATCCGTGATCCACGGACCAGCCACGGGAATGCGTTCCATTCTCCTACTCCCGAACGCACCGCAAGTAGCCATCAGGCGCAACCGAAATCAGCAGCTTGTCCTCGACGGCATGGTCAATCTGAAATCGACTGCTGGCCTTCAGAAACTGCCGCACTGCCGTCTTCGGATTATTTCCTCGGCCCCACGGCCGATGCGCGAAGAACTCATCTGGCATATCCTCGATTATCGTGTCCAGGACCACCAGATAGCTCCCCTTCGTCACCAGAGGCGAGTAGAGCTCGAGCTCTCTCAAGACATGCTCGTGCGTATGTGACGAATCCAAAACGACCAGCACCGGGCTCTTGCCTCGGGCTTGTTCGTAGACCCTCCGCACCACGTCTTCGTCCGTAGAAGACCCTTCGATCATGGTGATACGTTTGAACATGGGATGCGCTTCGATCCCGACGCGGTTGTGTTGGCGGATGTCGACATCGACCCCCACGACCCGACCATCGCCACCCAGCATCTCCAGCAGCGAAGCATAAAAGATGAGTGACCCGCCCCGGGCGATGCCCGTTTCGATCACAAGCTCCGGCTTGACCTGCCAGATGATCTCCTGCATGGCGATGATATCTGCCGGCAGTTGGATGATCGGGCGACCAAGCCAGGTGAAGTTGTAGGTATACTTGTACTTGGCCGTTTCGCAAACCCAGTCCAGGGTCAGCCTCCGTACCTCCTCAGAGGCCGACATCCGCTGCGCATTGGCTCTGCATTCGTGTTCGAAGCTTCGTGGCTCATTCGACGGGTTTCCTGACCCGGGCGCGGCCTCGCCCCACCCCTGGGCGCGATGAATCGCGCCCCTACGGTCGCATGGCCGCGAAGAATCATCTCCGTACGGGTCGTAGGGGCGCGATTCATCGCGCCCGTCCGCGGATGAGAAGGATTTGTCGGACACGCTAGGGGGGCTCTCTAGTAGCATGGCTGCAAGACCTCAAAGATATCTCCGTGTGCGTAAACCGCCTCAGAGACCTTGATCACCCTGGCAGGATTCCCCACCACGGTCGCATAGTCCGGTACATCGCGGATGACCACGGCACCAGCGCCGATGGTCGCCCACTTGCCGACGCGAACCTCAGGTATGATGGTCGCGTGAGTGCCTACAAAGGTCCCGTCGCCAATCTTCGCCTTGCCTGAGATGCTGCAGCCGTGCGCCACAAAGACCGAGTGGCCGATCGTGACCTCATGCGCGATCAGAGCACCGATGTGGATACTGGAGTTGTTGCCGATGCGTGCCTCTGCCTGGATAATGACGCCCTCCTGGATGTAGTTGCCGACGCCCATCTCGGTCATTGTCAGATCGACAGACGGGTGGACGAGATTGGCAAAACGACAACCCCTCCCCGCCAGGTAGCGCGACGTCTCGAAGCGGGCCCTGGTGCTGCCGGTGATTAGATTCACGAAGTAGACATCGTCTCGGACCAGGTCGTCGAGCATCTCGAACCCGCCAAATACAGGGTAGCCCAGGAACTGCGTGCCCTTTTTCACCGGGTCGTTGTCTACAAACCCAAGCACGCGCCAATTCGGCTGTGACCTTTCGACCGCCCTGATCACGCGGCCGGTTTCGGGATTCGCCGCTCCCAGAAGGATCAGGTTCATAGCATTCCTCCGCTGCTCACCAGAGAGCGTAACTCCTGTCCTTGGACGAAATAGTCCGAGTGGGTACACTAGGCCAAGCGATCGCAAAGGTCGGATCGTCCCATCTGAAGCCACGCGCGCAATCCGGCACATACGGCTCGGACATCTGATAGAAGATTTCTGTCTCGTCCTCCAGCGTCTGAAACCCGTGCGCAAACCCTTGTGGGACGTACAACATGCGCTGATTCTCGGCGTTCAGCTCCACCGCTATCCACCGCTTGAAAGTAGGAGAAACAGGACGCAGATCTACGATCACGTCGTAGATGGCTCCTCTCGTGCAGCGCACCAACTTCGCCTCTTCATGGGGTGCGCCCTGATAGTGCATTCCCCGCAGCGTGCCCTGTTTGCTGTTGAACGAGATGTTGCATTGCACGAACTGCTGGGAGAGTCCACGTGCCGCGAACTCGCGCTGACAAAACGTTCGGGCGAAGAAGCCACGCTCGTCTTCCAGCCGTTCCGGATCGATAATGAACGCGCCCTTCAGCGCCGTCTCGTCGAAGAACATTGTCCGGTCCCACTGCTGTGTGACTGATAGGCTTATGCGCAGCCCCCGATCCGACCGATCCGCACGCTAACACGCCGCGGCCCGTGGCCCCGCGATCGCCGCCTTGACGACCTGTGGCTCCGGGACGGGAACGATGAACATCCCCCCACGCTCCTGGTACTCGGTCTGCTGTGAGATGATCTCCGCGGCAAAGTTCCAGGCCAGGATTAGAAGATAGTCCGGCATCTCCTCCAATACCCTGGAGGGCGCGTAGATCGGCAGGTGCACCCCCGGCATGTAGAGTCCTTGCTTGTGCGTGCTGCGGTCGACCACGAAGTCCAACGTCTCCCAGCCGATGCCGAAGTAGTTCAAGAGCGTGCTGCCCTTGGCCGCGGCCCCGTAGGCCGCGATCCGGCTGCCATCTTGCCGCAGCCGATGCAGCAAGGCTCGGAGATCCCGCTTCAAGCGCTCCACGCGCTCACCGAAGTGCTGAAAGTAGTCCAACTGGTCGACTCCCCAGAGCCTCTCCCTCGCCAGAAGCATGCGCACCGCGTCCGACGACGCGCACCCCTTGGAAGCCTGGCTTGCGAACAGTCGAAGTGAGCCGCCGTGGATCGACGTGCGCTCCACATCTCCAATGAGCAGCCCATGACGCCGAAACAGACGGTCCAGCGCTGTCAGGGAAAAATAGCAGAGGTGCTCGTGATAGATAGTGTCGAACTCGCAGTGATCGATCAGATCCTTAACGTAGGGTACCTCGATGACCGCGACGCCTTCATCTTTCAGGAGCAATCGCAGCCCTTCGACAAACCCGTTCAGGTCCGCCACATGCGCCAGGACGTTGTTGGCGTGGATCACATCGGCCCGCCTACCCTGCACCCGAAGCTCCTCCGCAAGCGCTGCACCGAAGAAGTCGGTCAGGGTCGGGATTCCTCGCTCCCACTCTGCCACTCGGGCCACGTTGAGTGCGGGCTCGATGCCCAATACCGGTATGCCTGCCCGCTTGTAGTACTGCAGCAGGTAACCATCATTGCTCGCCACCTCAACGACCAGGCTGTCGGACCATAGATGTCGCTGATCGATCAGGCGTGTTGCGATCTCCTCGGCATGGCGGAGGAGGACATCCGAGAAGGAGGAGAAGTACAGATATTCCCGAAAGAGCTTCTCAGGAGGCACGGTCTCCGTTATCTGAACCAGGGCACAGGCGGGGCAATAACCCACCTCCAGCGGATAGACGGGCTCAGGGCCTGCCAACTGTCTCGCAGTAAGCAGATTGTTTGCCAGCGGCGTTTGACCCAGGGATAGCACGATCTCGAGCGGAGAATGACCGCACGCCCTACAGACAACTGCCTCATAGATCATGATGCGCACTCCTGATCTCTCCAGCGCCCCTGGTCCTTCCAGCGTAGCGAGTCGTCGAGGAAGCCGGATCTAAGCAGGTGCCGCAGTTGTCGCACCCGCACGAATCGAGGTCCGTGGAAATCTTCGGCGGTCACTCCAGCCAGTTGCAGTCCGGAATACACCTCATGTGCACCGCGCCGTGCGTCCCACCTGGGCTGAAAGGCTGGCAGCGACCTACGCAGCTTGCTGAAGTCCACCCGATAGCTGCGCAAGTCCGGCTCTCCTTGCCCCGCGTACTCCACGACACAACCAGGCACGGTCTCTCGCACGATCTCGGCGAGGTCCCGCACCTGATAGTTCTCTCCTTCGACCCCTATGTTGAAGGCCTGGTTGTGGATCGTTTCGCGCGGAGCCTCGAGCGCCGTGACGAACGCGTGCGCGATATCCTCCACGTGCACAATCGGACGCCAGGGGGTACCATCGCTCAGAATACGCACCCGGCCCGTTGTATGGGCCCAGCACGTGAGGTTATTCAAGACGAGATCGACACGCAGTCGGGGCGAGATACCATAGGCTGTCGCGTTCCTAAGGAAGACCGGGCTGAAGCTGGCGTCAGCTAGCATGGCAATGTCTTCCTCGGTGCGCGCTTTGGAGATCGCGTACGGGGTGAGCGGGCATAGCGGCGCGTCCTCTGCCACAAGGTCGTCCCCAGCCGCCCCGTACATGCTGCAGGAGGAAGCGTACAAGAAGCGCTGAATCCCCGCCTCCTTGGCCAGTCGCGCCAGACGAACTGAGGCCTGGTAGTTAATATCGTGCGTCCAGGACGGGTTCAGATCGCCGAGAGGATCGTTGCACAAAGCGGCCAGGTGTATGACAGCGTGGAATCCACGTAGGCTCGTCTCCGTCACGTCCCGGACGTCCATGCGAAGCGAGACGGTTCCCTTTGTGTCCTCGCCAAGGCCGCAATCCTCGAACAAATAGGAATCCAAGCCGACAACCCTATGACCACGGCCTCTGAGGATCGGCACCATCACCGACCCGATATACCCGTGATGGCCGGTCACTAGCACGCGCATCTTATTCCCCCCACATCTTCCACGGTGCCTGCCCACTATCCCACAGATCGTTCAGGTATTTGAACTCACGGTAGGTATCCATCGCGTAGAAGAACCCATGATGCCTGTACGCCATAAGTTGCCCCTCTCGCGCCAGGCGCTCCAAAGGCTCTCGTTCCAGAAGGCAGTCATCGTCCTGTAGATAGTCGAAGATGCCTCGATTGAAGATGAAGAACCCGGCGCTGGCCCAGCCATCCGATTGCGGTTTCTCAGCGAACTGCGTCACCGTGCCACCCTGTGCGACCTCCACCAGACCGAACCGCGAGCTTGGACGGACCGTCGTGACCGTGGCCAGCCGACCGTGTGCTTCATGAAACTCCAGCAGAGCCCGCACGTCTAGATCGGCGGTCCCATCCCCGTACGTCACCATAAACGTATCGCCGTCGACGTACTTCTCGACACGCTTGAGTCGTCCGCCCGTCATCGTGTCGAGGCCCGTGTCCGCGAGTGTGACGTGAAAGTCCTGCTCCCTGTGGGCGCCATGGTATTTGACGTGGTTGCGGCAACCAAGGCAGACGGTGAAATCGTTGTTCATCGCCTCGTAGTTCAAGAAGTACTCCTTGATCATGTTGCCGCGATAGCCCAGGCAGAGCACGAAATCCCGGAAACCATGGTGGGCATATATCTTCATGATGTGCCAGAGGATCGGTCGCCCCCCAACACTCACCAGAGGCTTCGGGCGAAACTCCGTCTCCTCGCGGAGTCGGGTGCCAAGACCGCCGCACAGTATGACGACCTTCATCCCGTCGCACTTCCTTCCCTGCCAGGCTGGATCCGCTAAGAAAACGTGTGAGCGGGCTCCCCCTGGCAATTAACCACCGCTGCCGGTTGATACAACACCCGATATCCCGCACGCCGAATCGCACAACAGAGATCGGCGGCTGAATAGCAGTCGGTCTCATAGCGCACGTCAAAGCCACCGATCGCGCGCCAGATTTCTCGTCGTACGAGCAAGGCATCTAACGAGCAAAGGTCCACTTCTCGAACGAAGTTGAGCCGAGGCTCCGCGGGATGCATCCCACTGCCATGGCGGCCCACCGTACCATTGGCAAAGATGACGGAGCCCGCCTCTCGCACTGCTCCATCCTGACGAATGAGCTTGGCCCCGACTGCTCCGGTCCGTGGTTCCCGTTCAGCCAGTTCGATCAGGCTATCCAGCCACCCCTTTTGAGGCCTGCAATGGTTGCCGAGGAACACCACGTACTTACGGTCCGCCAATTCGGCCCCTTGATTGAACGCCACTGATAAGCCGCGATTGGTCTCGTTGCTAATTACCTTCACGTCACCAACCAGCAGTCCCAGGAATTGCGCGGTGCCATCGCTCGACGCGTTGTCCACGATGATGACTTCGTACAACTCCTCCGCCGTGTTCTGGATGATGGATTCGAGGCATTGTCTGGTATGTTCCAGATGGTTGTGGACGGACATGACGATAGATGCAGGCGGAAGTTCTTGCATTTCCATGCTATCATCGTAAGGAGAACAAGCTAGCACGAAAAGGGCTGATCGTACCGCATAGGGAAGGCTGTTTGGGCCTGAATAGGTCGGACGGGGTGGCCGGAGGGGCTGGGGGTTGGGAGTTAGGGGCTGGAGGCTAATACTCTATCAGGGTGGTGAGTTCGGCACGATCTCCAGTTGGCCAAACACGGTCGCTCGAGGTGGCGACTATGATAGCGCCGGTTTAATGGCTCCCACGCCTGAGTGTCATTCTGAGAAGCAAGGCATGCGTACGGCCGCGGTGGCCTGCTTGGCGCATGGTCCAGCACCAGGGAACTTGGCGCTCCCAGGCAGCGACGAAGAATCCGCGCCCCTTGCCCTCCGAGGTGCAGGGGCGCGGATTCTTCGTCGCTGTGTCCGCCAGCAACGGACAGTACTCTCTCGCAAGCGCCAATCTACCCTACGTACGCTCCCATATTGTTCCGCTCCTCGGAATGACAAACAGGCGTGGGGGCCATATAGCAAACGCTGGATGACCTCGCGTCAGCAGCCGCGCTGGTGCCGCCGATCACGTGGCCAATACGTCAGCGTGTAGGAGCATGAGAGTCGGTCTGGAGCATCTACCCAATGAGGGTCAGGCTCAGGACGCGACGCTTCCGGCTTTGGAGGCCTGCACGCCCGCCGGCGCTAGCGGGGACAGGACGATCCCGTTCATGGCAATCGGCTGCTTCCTGGCGGCACGGCAATTCTCCACCTGGACCTCTTTCACCAACTCCTGACGCAGGACCAGAATGTGTGGAGGTGCTTGGATGCCGAGTCGTATCCGTTCTCCATCCACACCCAGGACGCTGACCGTGATCTGTCCGTCGATGACCAGACTCTCACCCGCCTTGCGCGTCAGAACCAGCATCCTGCACCTCCCTCACGTAACTGCCGACCCGGTGGCGTGCCGAATAGTCGGTGGCAGACTGGACAAGCTGACGCCCCAGCCCGGTGCGCTTGTTGATCGCCAGCGGCCCCAGCAGATTTGCCGTTATCATACCCTCATCCTCATTGACCGTAAGAGTGCAGAACACCGCTGGCTCCTCCACGTCTCCGAGCCGCAAGAACTCACGATCTGACGCCGTGAGTCTGACGCGGTAGTCCGGGATCAGGTTGAACGGGTCGACCAGAAGAAAGCAGGCCTCCGGATCATCCAGGCACTGGAGGACTGAGATCATTGGCTGCTCCGGCTCGACCCGCAACTCGAAACTGCGCCACGACTCGCAGCCGATCAACCCTTCCGGAAAGTCAACCCTACGTGGTCGATTGGCGCGCGATGATCGACGCTCCATTACTGTGGGAATTGATGAATGCACATCAGTCCTCCAAAGGTTACTGCATATAGTTGACCAGGCTCTGGGGTACGCTGCGGCTGGCCGCGATCAGAGCGGCCTGATACGCGTTCTGCTGGGCCGCGAGATCAGTGATCACACTGGTGATATCGGCATCCTCGGTGTTACTGAGAAGATGCGCTGTGGTCTCCTGGGTGGACTTGAGGCGCGCCTGCGTGGTTTCCAGGCGGTTCACTCGTCCTCCCATGCTCCCCTGGTCTTGCAGAACGGCGTCTTGCGCGGAACCTAGCTGCTGGATGGAAGTCCCAACACTGGTCTGATCCCCGGAGCCAAGGGCATTGCGCAGACTCCAGAGAGCATCCAGGGCCGCTGAAATACCCTGCGAGCCGGGCACGTTCATGACCAGCATAGAACCTGGCTCGATCTCCGACGCAATCTGTCCGGCGTCCCCATTGTAAGTGTAGCCCGAGGCGCCACCCGCCGTGAACGGCTCCGTGGTAGTCTTATGTCCCGCGAAGATATAGCGGTTGTCGATCTTGTTGTTGCCCGCCTGGAGAACTTGATCGAAGAGCTGCTGGACCTCGCCCACAAGCTGCATTCTGTCATCATCCGTCAGAGTGCCATTGGAGGCCTGGACCGCGATTTCGCGAGCTTTTGTCAAAGCAGCGGAGACATCGCCCAGCGTCGAATCCGACATCTGGGTCCAGCCAAGAGCATTGTTGGTGTTGTCCTGGTACTTGTTCAAGGCAGACTGAGCACTCTTGTAAGAGAGCGCACGAGACGTGCCGGCCGGATCATCGGATGATTTGGTAATGCGCTTGCCACTGGACAACTGTCCTTGTAGCCGCGACAGACGCTGAAAGCTTTGTTCGATATTGCGGAGAGCGTTGTCCACTATCATCTGGCTCGTAATGCGCATCGCTTCTACCTCAGATTAGGCCGAGGCCTGGTCACGAATCACGGTCGGTGCAGACCGCGGAGGTGGGTCTTGGCGGCACTGTCTTTCACGATTATGACCAGGTCTCATTTGGCCGGGATTACCGTCCGGACAGGCCTAGCCTGTTGACGATCGTATCCAGCGTCTCATCTACCATATTGACCAATCGCGCTGCAGCTTGATAGCCTCGCTGATACTTCACCAGGTTGATCATTTCCTCGTCCAGGGATACGCCGTTTGCAGACTGGCGGTTCTCATCAATGTTGTTCAAGAAGGCCTGCTGGCTGGTAACGGTCGCCTCGGCCTGGCTCGCCTCGTTGCCCAGACGAGAGATGATTTGTTGGTAGGTGGCATTGATGGTAGGACTTCCGTCCGGACTGGATTTCTGCAGTTGGGCAATCCGGAGGGCAACGCTGCCATCCCCAGGTACCCCAGCCGCGGTTGCCGCGGCCGCGACCGCGTTGGGATCCGCTTCCAAAGCCTCGGACACCGCGATATCGGACGCTCCCGTTCCTGTGAAGAAGGCGCCCCCTACAACGCCACCCAGCGTATACCCCGTGGTATGAATGTCGTTCACGCTCTGAATGATCTTCGCGGCCAGGGCGTCCAACTCAGCCAGCTTGCCCGGCAACACGGTGTTCCGCGAATCCATGATACCCTTTAGCTCACCGCCCTGCAGACTCAGCGTGGTGTCGTCGGCGGACCAATGGACCTCGATGCCGCCACTGGGACCTGGATTCACCAGGTTCAACTGCTCACTACGGTCGCCATCCACCACCAGGCGATCCCCCAGAGCAATGTTCACGCTGCCATCCCCGTTCTCCAGGTAGGTGACATGGACGAGTTGGGAAAGCTTGTCCATCAACACGTCACGCTGGTCCCTAAGGTCGTTAGCTTGCTTTCCTGAGGCGACCACCGGACGAATCGTGGCGTTCAAGGTCGCTATCTGGCTCGTCAGATCGTTGATCTGCTGAACCTTGGCCTCGGCGTCGGTCTCCAGGCTCTTCCCGATGTCTTGCAACTGGTTGTAGGTCTGGTTGAGCAGGGAGGTCAGATTGCGCCCCTGCTCGACCAGATTCTGCCGCACCCCGAGGTCCTCGGGATGGTTGGACACATCCTGCCACGCTGTCCAGAACACGTCCAAAGCGTTGCCGATGCCCGAATCCGTTGGCTCGCCGTAGGTGCGCTCGATCGTGGAGAGACTGCTTGAGCGCGCATTGGCTTCGCCCAGTCGCTCCCGAACCTTGCGGAACTGCAGGTCGAGATACGCGTCGCGCGATCGTGAGATGTCTGTGACCTCTACGCCGGTGCCGAATTGGCCCGGTTGTGCGTCTTGGTGCTCGTACACCACCGTATAGGGGGGCGTGGCGGCAAGCTCGACCCGTTGACGCGTATAGCCAGGGGTATTGGCGTTCGAGATATTATGACTGGTGGTGTCGAGCGCCTGCTGTTGCGCGGACAGCGCTCGCGCCGCTGTTTGCAGACCGAAAAACGTCGATGTCACGGTGGGCCTCCCTGCCGCTCACGTTGCCAATGGCACGTGCCGCTATCTTTCTCCAGAGCGCCCGGGATCATGTTCGGCGCACTCTATGCCAACCGGCCACCGTTTGGTGCAGCCGAGATTCCTCCCGCCCGCCGTCCTAGAGCGTCGTAGGGTTGATATCCCTCTTGCAGAGACGTGTAGAACTGCAATCGCTGTCCCATCAGCCGAAGAAGCCCCTGGATCAGCGTGGCGTTGTGTGCGTTTAGCTCCGTGACTTCCTTGGTCGCGGCGGTCAGCGCCGCCTGTAACTGCCTGAGGGGAGTTCCTGCCTCCACGGGAAGAGCGGCGACAACCTCTCGCAGAGCCAAGTCTCGACCGCCCATTCCCAGCATCTCGGATACTCGCCGGGCCACGGGCTGCCGGCGATCCTCCGCACGATGCAATTCCTGCCAGCATATCTCCAGATCGGCCAGGTTCTCCCAAACGTCGTCTGGTCGTCCTCCAGACAAGATGGATTTCTGCTTCTGAGCGATTTCTTTGACGTGCAGGAGGATAGAGAGCTCCTCCTCCAGCACGCCAGCGAGGGACTGAACAGGCGTAGTCTGAGCCAAACCGCGCTCGTTTGCGCCGCTCACAGTGGCACCTCTCTCCATTCCCGGGTCAGAGCGAATAACTGGTACATCCGCCAACTCTAATCGACATCCGTAGTGGCGGACGGCGCTGTCCGCCAGGGGTAGGGCGATGGGGCGCTCCCTACCCCGCCCCTGGCGAACACGGCGGTTCGCCACTACGAAAGCGCACAGGACTTGGTGAAATCACCACTAACCGCCCATCATCTTCCGCAACAGATCCTCGTCACTTACGTGATAGGCTCCAGCCTGGATCTGCTTCTGCAGCGCCTCGACGCGGTCCTGCCGAACGTCTGGCACGTCACGGGCGGCCTGCGTCGCCTTCTGTAGCTCGACGCCCCGCTGTGACAGCACTACCTCATCCGGTCGTGCAGACGTCTGCTCTGACCGTACAGGCTTACTAGCGCTCTGCTGTGTTTCGGTCGTCCCGTATGATCGCTTGACGTTGAGATCGGTCAGGCCCTTCAGGATTCGCTCGATTGCCATCGGTTACCTCGCCTCTTCTGGTCTGCTACTTCTATCGGCCGGAAGGGCTGTTTTGTTTACCTGGGCATGGCATTCGCTAGACCCATCATGTCGTCTGTCGTTCTGATGACCCTGGCCGCGGCCTGATAGGCTCGCTGGGCCTCCATCATGCGCGTGAACTGCTGAGCCAAATCCACGTTGGACGCCTCTAGAGCTCCGCTCATGATCTGACCATACCCGGCGGTCCCGGCCTGCCCCAACTGGGCCGGTCCCGAGGATACCGTCTCCCGAAACAGATTGCCGCCTATGGCCTCCAACCCCTGGGAGTTGGCGAACTGCGCCAATTGAATGGTCCCCAGTTGTTGCGGCTGTCCCGTGGTCGGGTCGAGAGCCATGACGTTTCCGCTGGCGTCGACACTCACCTGAGTGACGTTGGCCGGCACGACGATATTGGTGTCCAGCAGATTGCCGGATGCGTTGACCAGGTTGCCCTGCGGATCCATGTTGAAGCGGCCGTCGCGGCCGTAGGCCACGTTCCCATCGGGCAGCCGAATGGGAAAGAACCCGTCGCCAATGATCGCCAGGTCGAGGGGATTCTGCGTTGGGTCCACGGCCCCCTGGCGAAAGTAGCGGGGCGTTCCCGCCACCTGCACGCCCTGCCCTAGCCAGAAATCAGCCCCCACTATCGCATGCTGCTCCGGGTCCACGGCCGCGATCCGAACGGCCGCGTAGGTGTCATCCTGCGTTGCTGCCTGACTCTCTTTATACCCCGGCGTATCCACATTTGCAATGTTGTTGGCGATCAGGTCCAAGCGCCTTTGCTGAGCCTGCAGCCCGGAAGCACCGATCCCTAGTATGCCAGCCATCCATATACTCCTTGTCAGTGCAGGATCAGGGGACCTAGCCCCCACGCCACCCCGCGGTGAGTTGAATTCTTCGGGGGACACCCCCGAGCCCCCGGTCTGGCGACGTGCTAACGCACCTGTCCGACCTGTTGCACAGACAGGGACATCGTCCGATCGAGCATTTGTACGGTCCGCGAGGCGACCTCGTAGGCCCGATACACGGACATCATCTCGACCATTGACTGCGAGAGATCAACGTTCGATCCCTCGACGAACCCCGCTTGAATCCGCGGGGTCGCGACGCCAGACGTCGCGGTTGGATCGACCGGCTGCATACGGTTGAACCCCACTTTCTTCAACTCAACCGTCGGAGCGAAGGACGCCAACTGCAATCGATCGATCACTCGATCACCCACCATGACATCGCCCTGCTCGGTCACGCTGACATCGCCCGTTGGCAACATAATCGGTCCGTTGTTTCCCAGGACTTGCGAGCCATCAAGCGTGATAAGCTGACCGTTCGGGTCCCGCGAGAAGCGTCCGTCGCGAGTGTATTCCAGACCGGTGGACGTCTGCACCGTGAAGAACCCGTCCCCGAAGATCGCCATATCCAGCGGGTTGCCGGTTTCCTGCAATGGCCCTTGCTCCAGGGAGATCGGTCCATTCTGAACGCCCATCTGAACACCCAGCACCCCGATGGGGCCCTCCCGCACCGCGCCCTCCCCAGGGAACATAGCCGACAGCAGAAGCCCATCGAAATACCCATTGGTGGTCACGTCCTGCCGGTACCCGGGGGTTGCAACGTTGGTGATGTTGTTCGAGAGCCTGAGTTGACGAGCCGTATTGGCTACCAGGCTCTGCCCCGCCGTGTAGACACTCCTGATCATCTCGTCCTCCTGATGCAAGATCAATGACCCTTCCGGGAACGCCCTCCACGGCCCCCGCACTCAGTTGGGTCTTTTCGGGGGGCACTCCCGAACCCCCGGTCTGACAACGCTCTAGCGCGCGATGGCACTCGGCGTCGCTCCCACCGTATCCCGGCCACGAACACAGCACACAGGATTGCGAGTCCCGTGGCCGCCAGCACGTACGGCGACCATCCGTTCGAAATGAGGCTGCTCGACAGCGGCGTCTTCGGCACTGACTGCGGCAGCACGACCAGACCGTCCAGACTCAGCTGGGGCGCATCCGGCGTCTCACCGCCAGTGTAAGGTAGCTCTGTCGGCTGTTGTCCATCCGCGACGGGCACCGGGAAATACCCGCCGATACTGCGCCGCTCACCCGGCCCGCTACTCGCCACGCCGTCGTTGGCCACCGTCAGCACCAGCAAACTGAAGTGTATGTCGGGGATGCGTCCCTCCACGACCTGAGAGTACATCGCGCTCTGGTAGTCGTCGGTATTGAAGCGGCCTCCGTTGTAGGCTTCCTTGGTTCGCGTGTTGATGAGCCAGACCTCATAGGACTCGCCAACCAGCTTTGGCAGCCCGGTGACGCTGATCGTGATCTCTCCCTCAGCGCCGATCACCTCGGCCACACCAGTGGCCGTCTCGGGACCAAAGTTCGACACGCCGGTGAGGTAGGTTAGAATGATCGTCACCGGAGCACCGTTAGCCTTGGCCGATGGAGCCGCCGCAAGGAAGCTAGACACAAGAAGCGTCAGCAGACTGACGCAGCTCAACATGCACCGGACGAGCCTCGACCATGATAGAACGCTAACCCGACCGGTCGATTGCGGTCGCCTGATCATCCGATTACACTCCCGCCTTGACTCGGGTCTGGGAAGCCAGCCTAGATTCCTTTTCCTGGCGGCGCAGCCATAGCTCCACCTCGCCCACGCCAATCCCTGCCTTGCGCGCCAACTCGAGCTTGTCCACCACTCGGTCGGAGGCTTCGAGCAGAGCCTCCAGTGTAGCTGCCGGCGCCGCCGCATGGCTGGGAGCCTGAGACACCGGTCGAGCATCCGACTTCTCCTTCTGCACCCCGTTCAGACCATAGACGCCCGCGCTCACGGCAGGTCTAACTGCCTGCAGCGGCTGGGCCGGCTGAAGTGGCTGATGTGGCTGGGCTGTCTGAACCGACTGGCTGAGCTTGCGATCGACGGCCGCCGAGAGCTGGATCACCTCGTCCAGCATCTGTGCTATGGCCGCCCGCAGCTCCACCGTGTCTCTGATATCGTGATTACGCTGCGCAGCGCTGAGCTTGCTGATACGGCGCAGCACCACGATATGGCAGACGATCGAGACCGCGAGGACGGCGGCGAGGATGACGACCAGAACGTTCAGATCAGCATACATAGTTCAACCTCCTGACAGGTGCCCCTGTGCTCACAGTTGCCGGCTTATTCAGCGGAGGCGGCTTTACTACCGGTGGCGATTTGCTCACGGCTGCAGAGGTGCCGACTGGTGCCTTGGAGCCGGCGGATGCCGACGCGGCCACGGCCTGCGCCGGCTGCAGCACGTCCCCGCTCTGACCCAGCGATGATCTCATGGCTGCCCGCAGCCGCAGAATGGCTCGCGCGTGCAACTGGTGAACACGTGCCTGCGAAATGCCCAGCACCGCGCTGATCTCTCTGAGAGTGAGCTCCTCGTAGTAGTACAGGGCCAGCACCTGGCGATCTCTCTCCGGCAACTCGCGCAGGGCCAGACGCAACGCCTGGCGTGTCTCCACGACCACGGCGCTCTCCTCCGGGTTCGGGCTGCTGGAATCCTCCAGGATGTCGGCCACGACCACCGCCCCATCCTCGACCCCCGCCAACGGCGTCTCCAGTGACATAAAAGAGATGGTCAACTGAGGCATCAACTCCTGGAGAGCCTGCGGTGTGATCTCCAACCGTGCAGCAACCTCCATGTCGGTTGGCTGACGCCCAAGGCTCTGCTGCAAATGCGCGATCGCTTCCTCCACCTGTCGGGCCTTGGTTACCGTAGACCGCGAGAGCAGATTGCACCTGCGTAGTGCATCTACTACGCTGCCTCGGATACGCTGCGGAGCGTAGGCTTCGAACTCTACGCCCCGCGACGGATCATAGCGATCGATGGCGTCGATCAAGCCCATGGTTCCGTAGGCCAGAATGTCGTCCGAGTCCAGGATGGCCGGCAAGTTGATGCTCATGCGGCCGATGACGAACTTCACCAGAGGCACATAGCGCAGGATCAACTCCTGGCGCATCTCCGGTGCTCGGCTTACTGTATACTCTTTCCAGAGCTCGCGATTGTCGTTCATGACCCGACCTTACCCATCAAGGACGTTTCCGATGCACGCTCGCTGCCTGTCCGATTGCTCCATCTCACCATGCTGCGACAGTCTGCGCGCCTGCGGATACACGGCCAGCAGTTTTAGCACTAGCCAGCCTAGCCCTCCAACGCCAACTAATGCCATCAACCCCCGCAGCACCATTGTCGAAAATGATGCACCCGAGAAATAGGCGACGGCAACCACGGACAGGAAGGCCAGACTACTCATCACGAGGGTGAAGTTGACGAATGCTGTACGCCCTACGGGAGACATGTACCCACTCCTCGCGCTAATGATGGTTCACGCCAGGATGCCAGGATTCTGGCGATCAATTCCTCTGTTCCTCCAACCGTCAGGTCCTCCGGCACCTGTTGTCCACTGGAACTGAATGCCAGCGGCGTCTGAGTTGCATGCAACACACCATAGAGGCCACCCAGATGCCGGCTCTCGTCCAGCTTGGTGGTGACGATCGCGTCGATGGATGCCATCCCTTTAAACGTCTCCACCGTCGCCAGCATGTCTTCGGTCTTGGCCGTGGCGCTAAGAACCAGGAAGTTGCTGGACTGCGGCAATGCCTGCAGGTGGCACCGCAGATCCGCTAGCCGCTCTGGCTGTGCCTCGCCCATCCCAGGTGTATCGACAACGATCACGTCGTAGTCCGACCAGGACTCCACCTTGGCTGCCAACTCACGCGGGTCGTAGGCCACCGCGAAGGGGACGCCCATGATACGCGCGTAGGCCTCGATCTGCGCGATGGCCCCCACCCGGAGCACGTCGATGGTCAGCAACGCCGGCCGCAGCCGCTCGCTCTGGAACAAGCCGATCAGCTTGGCAGCAGTCGTTGTCTTCCCAACGCCGGTGGGACCCTGCAGGCAGATCAGGTGCGGCGGGGTATCCTGCCGGATGCGTCGACGCGGCAGCCTGGACAGCATGGCACTTCTTAGCGCGACATGCAGCGAATCGGGACGGCCCAACGACTCAAAAGTCAGACCGGCCTTGGTCTGCAGCATGATCTCCTGAACCAGCCGATCTTCAACGCCTTCATCCTGCAAGCATCTATAGGCATCGGCAAGCAAGGTCGACGCCTCACCCAGCCGCTGAGAGAACTGTTCGAGCTGCACCTTTCGTAGCGGTGTTGCTGGCCGCTGCGGCTCGGGGCTCTCTTTCGTCAGGGCGATCGTCTCGTCCCCTGTGAGCTGACTCGGCTTCCATTGACGCGGTTGACGCGGTTGGATCGCCCCGGCGTCAAGGTCGTCCTGGGTCGTCATCGCGGCCGCCCGCACCTCCACCGCGCGCTGAGCGAACAATCCAAACATGCCGCCGACCCGCACGGGCTGCGAGTGAATAATGATGGCATCCGGTCCCAGGTCAGATTTGATTTGCTGCAAAGCCTCCGGCATGCTGGCAGCCCGGTACCGCCTCGACTCAATCATGGATCTCTACCATCCCTTCTGGCCGAACCGTGATCTGGGCGGGGATCTCGCCATAGGACAGCACGGCCATACTTGGCACCGTCCGCTCGATAAGGCGGCGGAGCGGCTGACGTAACTCGAACGCGCACAGCAGCACCGGTTGGTACCCTTTGCTGGCCATCGCCTCCGCCTGCGCGGCCAGGTCTTGCGCCAGCGAGTAGGAAGTCTCTGGATCCAGGCTGAGCACCATGCCACGCTCGATGCGCTGCATCGACCCGGCCAGACGGTGCTGGAGATCCGGGCTGAGCGTCACGACATGCAGAGCCCCATCGCTGGCCAGGTATGACACACAAATGGACCGCGCCAGGGCTTGCCGCACGTGCTCCGAGAGCTGATCCGGATCGGTGGTCTGTCCCGCGCTGTTGGCGATCGTCTCCAGGACGGTGACCAGATCGCGGATCGAGATCCCCTCCCGCAGCAGATTGCGCAGTACCTTGTGCACGTCGCCAAGGTTCACTATGTCGGGAACCACACCATCAAGCACCGCTGGGTACTCTGCTTTGACCCCGTCGATCAGCGATTGGACGTCCTGCCGACCCAGAATTGCGGCCGCGTTGCTCTTGATCACCTCGGTCAGATGGGTCGCGACGACCGAGAACGGATCCACTACCGTGTAGCCCATGATCTCGGCACGCTCGCGCTCCTCGGGGTCGATCCAGAGAGCCGGCACGTTGAAGGCGGGCTCGCGGGTGGGAATGCCCGGAATGACCTCGTCGGCCAGGCCGGGGTTCATGGCCAGCAGCTTGTCCGGCCGGATCTCCGCTTCCGCCACGCGCACGCCCCGCAGCTTCACCACATAGGAGTTGGGCGGAAGCTCCATGCTGTCGCGGATCCTAATTGTGGGCACGATGATGCCGAGATCCAGAGCGATCTGCCGGCGGATGATGGCGATGCGGCCGAGTAGATTGCCACCGCGCTCACCTTCCACCAGTGGGATCAACCCGTAGCCGATCTCCAGCTCCATAGGGTCGACCTGCATCGCCTTGGTGAGGTTCTCGGGTTCCAGCGGGCTGGCCTCCGGCAGCGCTGCCGGCGTGGCGCCGGCCGTTGTCTGGCTCGAGCGCAGGAAATAGCTGATCCCGCCCAGCAGGCTGCCCATCACGAAGAACGGCAGCTTGGGCAAGCCGGGTATGAGCCCCAGCGCGAAGAGCAGCCCAGCCACGATGGCCAGAGCGCGCCGATTCCCCAAGACCTGGGATACCACGTCGTGACCCAGGTGGAAATCCGAGGACGCCCGCGTGACGATGACGCCAGTGGCGGTCGAGATGATAAGGGCGGGAATCTGCGAGACCAGACCATCGCCGATCGTCAGCAGGGTATAGGTCTGCAGCGCCTGTACCAGTGGGATACCTTTCTGCAACAGCCCAATGGCCAGCCCACCAACGATGTTGATCAAAATGATGATGACACCCGCCACAGCGTCGCCTTTGACAAACTTGCTCGCGCCATCCATCGACCCGTAAAAGTCGGCCTCCCGCTCGATGGCTCTGCGTCTTTCGCGAGCGACGTCCTCAGTTATCAGACCGGCGTTCAGATCCGCGTCGATGGCCATTTGCTTGCCAGGCATGGCGTCCAAAGTGAAGCGCGCGGCCACCTCTGCCACACGCCCGGCGCCGTTGGTGATGACCACAAACTGGATCACGATCAGAATCAAGAAGACGACGACGCCGACGACGTAGCTTCCACCTACCACGAAGTTGCCAAAGGCGTGGATGACCTGTCCCGCCTCGCCGTTGAGCAAGATCAGACGTGTGGCAGAGATGTTGAGTCCCAAGCGAAACAGCGTGGCCATGAGCAGCAACGTCGGAAAGACCGAAAACTGCAACGGCTCCAGCGAGTACAGAGAGAGCAGCAGAATCAGTAGCGCGCCGGACAGGTTGATCGTGATCAGGATGTCCAAAACCAGCGAGGGCAACGGCACGATCATCATGGCGACGATCATCAACACCGCTACAGCTAGAATGAGATCGCTGTTGCGAAGCAGCCCTGGGAAGGCCATGGATTGACCGGGGCTGGCCGCCCGAATCTGGTTTGTCATCGCGCCACCCGCCGCTTCTGATTGGCCAGGCGATAGATAAAGGCGAGAACCTGCGCCATAGCCTTGTACAGGCCAATCGGGATGGCCTCGCCGACCTCAACGTATTTGAAGAGGGCCCGGGCCAGGGGCTTGTTCTCCACGATAGGCACTCCATGCTCCCGGGCGATGGACTTGATCCGCTCCGCTATGGCGCGCTGACCTTTCGCGACGACGACCGGGGCAGGCGAGATGCTGGGATCGTAGCGCACGGCCACAGCCAGATGGGTCGGGTTGGTGATCACAACGTTAGCCGAGGGGACGGCCGCCATCATCCGCTGACGTGTCAAGGACGCCTGTTCTTTCTTCAGCCGAGAGCGCAGTTGCGGGTTCACCTCGCTGTCCTGCAGCTCATCTCGCAACTCCTGCCGCGTCATGCGCAGACTGCGCTCGAAGCTCCAGCGCTGGTACCCATAGTCGACCGCGGCGATGACACCCATCACGACCACCGCACGAAACACCGTGTCGAAGACCACACCGCTGAGCGTGGTCACCGCCTCCTGAAGAGGCACCGACGTCAGGGAGACGAGGTCGAAGAAGCGGCTACGCACGCCATCGTAGACAATGGCGCCGACGATGCTCAGCTTCAACAGCGACTTGCCCAGCTCAACCAGAGAGCGTGTCGACCAGAACCGAGCGACACCCTTCAGCGGATTCAATTTGCTGAAATCGGGCCGCAGACGCCGAGTGGATAGAGTCAACCCACCCTGCACCGCAGTCGCGCCAACACCTGCCACGATCATCGTCGCAAAGAGGGGAACCGTCAGCATGATCAGCGTTAGCCCGGTCGATGCGACCAGAGGCTGGACCGATTCCGACGTTAGCTCGCTCCCTGACCCAAGTTGGAAGCTTTGCTGCATGACAGAGCGCACTCCATCGATGAGCGCACCTCCAAACACACGCAATGCAACGGTTCCCGCCAGAAGACCGACAGCCGCGTCTATCTCGATGCTATGAGCGATCTGCCCTTCGTTGCGGGCCTTCTGTCGTCTTTGTGGAGTTGGTGACTCGGTTTTTTCCTGCGACGCCACGCCTAAGCTCCGTCAACTGGTACCAATTCCTTTGCGCTTTCGTAGTGGCGGACCGCCGTGTCCGCCGGAGGCGGGGGGGGACGCGCCCTACCCCACCCCCGGCGGACAGTCTCCGAAGGTCGCCAGAGGCGACTCTGTCGACCTACTCGCCTCTGGCGAGAGCCGTCCGCCACTACGGATGTCGGTTAGAATCGGTGAATGCAACGCTAACCTACGTGAGATGTGGTCATAAACCAAACACTATGAAGACCCATTTGAACAGACCGTTGTACAGGCTCTCGGTGTAGCTTGCCATGTATGGCAATGTGAAAACCATGGCTATGGAAGCCAGACCGATTTTCATCGGAATCCCGACGAAGAACACGTTGGTCTGCGGCGCGATTTTGGCCAGAATGGCCAGCGCCACATCCGCCACCATGCTGGCGGCGATGATCGGGATGGCCACCCGCGCGGCTACTACCAGCATCTGCGCCGATAGCAGTATGAGTCGATCGGGCATCAGATCGTCGATGACTAACCCGTTCACTGGTAGCAACTCGAACAAGCTCTTGATCGCCAGTAGCAACTGGTGATGGCTGTTGGTGCCCAGGAAGATCATCATGGCGAACACTATGTACAGTTGCTCGGAGGCGCCGGACTGATGACCCGACATAGGGTCCGAGATACTCTCCATCCCCAGGCTGAGCTGAGCTCCACATAGAGCGCCAGCCAACTGTATTCCCGCGACAATGAGACTCACCGCCCAACCCGCCAGCAGCCCGACCAGGCACTCTTTCCCGATGGCAACGACGAACTCGCCCAGACTCAGCGGCGCTGCCGCCGGCACCGCGCTGAGTGGAACGATGATATAGGCCAGGAGCATCCCCAGCCCGATCTTGGCGAGCCGAGGCACGTTGCGCGCGCCAAAGACTGGCGCGATCACCAGCATGGCGGTCAGCCGGATCCCGCCCAGAAACAGCATCTCCGCCTGGGCAGGCTGGAGATTCCACAGTTCCATGACGTCCCCTTGTCAACGTGCCATCTCCGGCAAGGAAGTGATCAGCCGTGTGGTGAACTCCAGAAGCACCGTGAGCATCCAGGGGCCCAGCAATACGACCACGGCAAAAATAGCCAGGATTTTGGGTACGAAGCTAAGGGTGGCCTCGTTGATCTGCGTGACAGCCTGGAACACGCCGATAGCCAGTCCGATCACCAGCGACACGCCCAATATAGGTGCGGAGACCATTAGCCCGGTCATGAAGGCGTCCTGCCCGATCCTGACGATGGCCTGCTCGTTCACCTTGTACCTACTCCTCTACCCAAAGCTCGCTATAAGCGACTGCGCAATCAAGTGCCACCCATCCACCAGAACGAACAACAGGATCTTGAAAGGTAGGCTGATGACCACAGGTGGAAGCATGACCATCCCCATGGACATGAGCGCCCCTGAGACGATCATGTCGATGACCAGAAACGGAATGTAGATCATAAAGCCCATCTGAAAGCCGGTCTTCAGCTCGCTGATGGCGAAGGCCGGCACGAGAACGTGCGTTGGCACCTCCTCTTCCGTGTTGGGTCGCTGATCTTGCCCTGACATCGAGATCATCAACTCCAGATCACTCTGACGGGTTTGTGTGAACATGAAACGGCGCAATGGCTCCGCAGCCACAGTCATAGCGTCATCGAGCGACATCCCGCCCTGGAGATAGGGTTGCAGTGCCCGGGTGTTGACATCCTTCCAGACCGGCGCCATGACAAAGATTGTCAGGAAGAGTCCCAGCCCCAGGAGCACCTGATTGGGCGGGAGCTGCGGAACGCCTATGGCGCTGCGCACGAACGACAGCACGATGATGATGCGGGTGAAAGAAGTCACCAGCATCATCATGGCCGGGATCAAGCTGAGAAAGGTGAGTAGGACAATGAGCTGGATGCCACCCGAGAGGGCCTGTCCGTTGGTCCCAGTTCCCATCTGAACGTCCACCTTGATGGGGTCGTTGGCTCCTGGAGCGACAGCGCAGGCGGTGGACAGAAAGAGCAGAGCCACCGCCAGCCCCGCCAGAGGCAGATAGCGCAGGACGACGCGCCGCGGCCCGGACAGGAAGCCGGGTCGGACCCCATGCATCGTCCTTATGCTCATCTGCACCTCCGCTGAATGAATCCAAACAATCCATGGTTCATGATAGTTGCCGGCAGTGCTGTTTCCCTAGGGCTAGAGGTCCTTCATTCCAGGGGACTGAAGGACTGAAACATAGATGGGGCGAATAGGGTGGTTAGTGGTGCATCCGCCAAGTCTTTGGCGTATTCGTAGTGGCGGACCGCCGTGTCCGCCAGGGGTGGGGTAGGGCGCGCCTCCCACCCCTGGCG
>SCTZ01000168.1 GCA_004297765.1 Chloroflexota bacterium
CGGGGGCGAGGGGCGCGGATTCTTCGGCGCCTGCCCTGAGCCGAGCCGAAGGGTGCGCGCCTCAGAATGACCAACAGAGGCGGTGCTCAAGATGAGAAGTTCGATGAACTACGGTTGTAGGCTAGTATTAGATTGCTCGCTGGAGTCGCCTAGACTTCGCCTGCTGTCACGGCAATGTCGAAATCCACCTCCAGCGCCTCAAAGTGCTTCTGCCCACACCGTACCTTATCCGCTTCGCTGGTACGCAACTGCAGGAAATCCCTCGTTCCCTTGGTCTCGCGTATCAGATACAACGTCTCGCTGTCCTGCTTTAGAATAGCCCAGTCGGGGTTATACTTGCCAACCGGGGTATCGATTTGGAACCAACTCGGCAGCTTGACGAAGAGCTCGATGTCTTCCCGCTGATCTAAGCGGCGCGCGAACTCCCGCTCGACCTCCGAATCGTAGACCACGTACTCGTAGATCGACTTGCTGACCTGCTGAGCGGTGAGGTAGTTGATGAGCTCCTCGTTCTTGAAGAGCATCATCTCCCACTCCGACTGCGCCAGCGCGCCATCAACCCGCTCGTACTTGATCCCGTCCACCAGCAGACGATGTAGCTCGTACTTGAGAATCCCGGCCACGGCGTCCATGAAGCGCTGCGGGTTGTTGAAGAACTCACCGAGCCGGCCGGAAGCTTTGAGGATCCGCACTAGCGTGGAGCGAGTCAGCTCCGTCTCGTTCTGCAAATAAGCCAGCAGGTCCGGCAGCCGAGAGCCGCCGTACGGCAACTGCTCCTCGGCCACGCTCGCTGCCCTGGTGTTCACACCGCCCCTGGTCACGTCGAGCTGCCCGGCGTTGACGCGGATCTTCGGCACTTCGATCCTGGGTACCACTCCATTGAACCGTGATTGGAGGTGGGATACTTGAAAAAGACGGGTCCCTGGTGCACCCTTGTGGACGTGACCGGCAAGTCGCGTCGGCGGGAGGAAGACCATGGACCCGCACAGCCAATTCGCCACAACCCTGCGTGTTCCGCCAGAGGAGTGATCGGTCAGGGCAACATCCGCATCTTCAGTCGTCGGGAACGTCGTTATCAGTGCACGACATGTGACCAGACCTTCACAGTCACCAAGTCGCCTGAGGCGACTTCTACCGACTGCACAAGACCGCTCAATGCCACCCGATGACAATCCTTAACCCTGTTCCCTCGACGAAGCCAGGACTGCTGTTACTGTTGGAACACGTCCTTCCACCAGTCGAGAAGTGGATCCTGTTTGCCCGGCACGAAGCGGGCTCTCGTCTGGATATCCAGGAGTGTTGCTCGTAACACTGCCTTGTCCACCCGAGCGGACTCCGCCCACAACTTGACCACTTGGGTCGTGGTGAAGACCCTTAGCTGTGAGGCGCGGATGGACAAGATGCGGAGCGTCTTGCGATCGTCGGTGACGACAGCGCCACTACGGTGGAGCGCCAGAGCGCACGTTATGGCTTCGCCGTCGTCGATATCGACAGCGAAGTTGACGAAATCAGCATACTCGGCCTCCTTCTCTGGACGCCAGACCTCGACGAGGCCGGCCGCGGTGAAGGGACGAAGATCCACAGGCTCCTGCTCTGCAGCGTCGTCTCCGTTGCCGCCTCGCAGCACATAGATCGCCTCGTTGACGACTGCCTCGGCGAGGGCACATCGGACTGGGAGCATCTGAAGGATCTCTCTCATGTGCCGGCTCGCGTAGAGATTCAGGAGCGAACAGCAGTCTAGTAGGATAGCCTGGTGGCCGGCGAAGTCGGTCACTATCTGTGCTAGCACCTCATGCCGTAATCATTGGTCACGCCGAAAGCGACTCCCCCAGATCGAGTGGTACGGTCGATACCGTGCCCTCATCTGAGATCACCGTGCGGCTGGCGAGGTCTGCGACGAGCTGTCGGGCCTCAAGCCGATTCATTCGGAGAAAGCGCGCGCACTGACCCTCAGTGATCTCAGCTCTATCCAAGGCCTCGGCGGCCAGGTACAGGTAACGTGGCGGCAGCTTCTGGCTGTTGATTGGATGAGGCTGTAGTCGCGGAAGCTCCTTTGCCCCCTGAACCTTGAAGCCTGCGTGCTGAAGCCGATCCCAGGCGTCGCCGGGAAGGAGGCGCAACTCCTCCAAGCGCAGGGTGAGGGCCTCGACCGATACGAAATAGAAATAGGCGAGCGTGCAAAGGTCGGTGGGTGTGAACTGACCACGTCGACTGCGTTTCAGTTCGTTGAAGCGACGACGTAGCCCGGACTCAGGCATGAGAAATGACCGAGCGAAGGCGTCGGCAAAGCGCTCCTGCTCAGGGACACGCTGGTAGCGGCCGATGAGGGCAACCTCTGGGCGGTAGCGGTTGGCGAGGAAATGCGCATACCCGTGGGCCATCGACATCCGCCGACGCTCCTCAGGATGCTTGCGGTTTATGGCTAGGCAACCGCCAAACTCCTCGGTGTACGCAAACATCTCGACGATGCGGGACGGAAGATCGACATAGAAGATCCTGAGCCCTACGTCGTTCTCCAAGACATCCCGAAGGTTCAATACGGGACCATCGCCCAACCCTAGACGGTTGCGCTCGGCGCTGGCGACATCCTCCCCGGCCGCCTCTGGGATCACGTCCTCGGTCTGATACTGCGGCGGGTACTTCCGGAGAAGGGGGGCGCCGCAGATTCGCTCGAGTTCGAGGTAATCGCTGCAGAGCCGCTCGAGCTCGACTATGTCCGAGGCGACTTCGCCTTCGACGTCCATCCTGGGCGCGAGCACGGCTCGCAACTGCACGGTGAAGGGCGCAGTGGGCACGCTTTGGCGAAGCAGCTCTCCGACGCTACGGCCGTAAAGGGCAGCAAGCTGCACGAGCTCAGAGGGCAGGATTCGTCGCTCGCCCTTTTCGATGGCGGTGATCGTCGTCCGAGCCATACCCAGGTGCTCGGCTACCTGTTGCTGGGTCTGGCCTCGGGCCTTCCGTGCCTCCTGCAGCCGGCGTCCCAACTCGCGTGGGTCGAGAGCCCGCAGTACATCGAAGTCCATGGACATCTACCTCCTACTTCCCCCTAGGCCACGAGCACGCGAGCGAATCTTGCCCGAAAGCGTATCCATATCCTGGGCACCAGGTAGACCGCCCTTGTTGCGAATGCTAATGAGCAGCGAGTGATATATGCCATCGGCCACCGTCTCAGCTTGCGCTCCCGAGCATATCAAGTCGTACGGCCGCTTCCAGAGCCTAACCGGCGCACTTGGGATTACGTCTCCGTCAGGCATCCCACCACCTCTAATTCTTCAGATGTTACTGTAGCACGGTAGTGTGACAATGTCAAGGCAGTACGATTCACACGTGAGAATAATGTCAGGATGCCGGGCTGAGCTTAAATGGGAGAGGTGGACGCGTCCAGCGGCCACAAGATGCGCGAACCAAGGCACACGCTGGTGTTGGTGGCAAAAGATACGGGCGCTGACTCGCGAAAGTGCTCTCAAAAACCTTCGTTATTGAGACACTATGATGCTGAAGAGGCTACGGGAGAGGTACCGCTAACTGGAGTTATCGGAACTCCGCCGTTGGGACTCTCGGCGGGTTGCTGATGCGGTGGTTACTGGCTCCAAAGCACTAATCCCTCCAACAAGCGTTGGCTCGATCATAGCAGCAGTCTCACGTACCACATATCCCATGGCCCGGTAGCCGCGCAGGCGTCTCTCCCACATTCTAGCGAGTTGTGGCTGATCTTGGTCGATGTAATCGTAGATGCGCACATCCTCTTTGCCGGCATGATCCCGGTGCAATCGACCCGCGTACTGTTGGATCGTCCCCTTCCAGGAGACCGGCATGGCGAGCACCAGCGTATCCAGCGGTGGGTGATCGAAGCCCTCTCCAACCAGACGACCGGTGGCAAGTAGAATCCGGGGAGCCGACTCGTCAAGATCCGCAAGCGCGGAAAGAATCTCATGGCGCTGTTTCTTCAATAGTCGACCGTGTAGCACAAAGCAGCGGTCTGCGTCATCCGCGAGCGCTTCCCGCAGACGTTCCAAGTGCCCGGTGCGTTCGGTCAGAACGATGATCTTCCGTCCCTCGCGATATGCTGCGACGATGTCCTGAGCGATCAACCGGTTGCGATCGACGTCGTTGGAGAGCGACTCGTACACGTCCTGAATTGTTGCCTCTGGAGCAACCTGCGAACCGTTCAGAAAGCGTGGCCATACTTCCAGACGCGTGGGCGAGGTGTCTGGTCTTGCAGCCGTATGGCGGATCGGCCCACATTGCATGAAGATGATCGGATGATGTCCGTCACGCCGTGTTGGTGTCGCGGAAAGCCCTACGACATATCGCGCTCTAGCCTGCTTCAGTATGGACTCGAAGGTGAAGGCTGACAGGTGATGGCATTCGTCGACGATGATCTGGCCGTAGGCTTCCAGAAACTCCGATAGGCGTTCACTGCGAGTTAAGGATTGCATCACAGCAAGGTCAACCTTGCCAGATGGCTTCTTCTTGCCGCCGCCGATGACTCCAATGGAGCCCTTCGGCACATCAAGGAAGGTGTCAAGTTGCTCCTGCCACTGTCTGAGCAGATCTGTTCGATGGACCAACACCAGTGTGCTTACCCCACGCCGGGCGATTAGCGCTGCCGCGGTCACGGTCTTACCAAAGGCCGGAGGCGCACTCAGAATTCCGATTTCCTGTGCCAACATCGTCTCCACGGCCACCGCCTGGTCAGAACGCAATTCACCTTTGAAGTCGGCATTGATGGGTGTTCCAGCATGACGCTCATCCTGGAGGTCGATGGTGATGCCATACTGAGCAAGCAAGTTCAACAACGCGTCCATGCAGTCTCGTGGTAGGCCGATGTGTTGCGGGTAGTTTTCCGCACAGCCGATGACCCGCGGTTTGTTCCAGACCGGCAGGCGCATTGCCTGAGCTTTGTAGAACTCGGGGTTTTGAAAAGCCGCCAGCCGGATTATTCTGTTGGCGAGCGGCTGAGTTAGGTTCGCCTTTTCCACAAATACCTGGTTAGCTAGAACTAGCTTGAGCGATTCCGGCAAAGGGCCTGTGATTCTACTGGAGGGGGTGGCAGACCTCTTCCATGGTTCGACCTCGTCCTCTTCCGTCACGAAAGCTACATCCAAAGGATGATTGCCACCAGCCGCCCGAAAGATAGCACTTTGCACATTTGCGGCATCGATCGGGGACAGCGATGCGAGGAATAGCCACTGGTCGGGAAATGGCTCAAAGCGCTCATCCACGAACACGCTGCGGCCCTGTTCTCGGGGCTTTTTCTGCAGTGGAAGTGCGATCAGATTGCCAAATCCGCCCTTTGGCAGTGTGTCCTGATTAGGGAAGAGACGGTCGTAGCTCGACAGTTCCAGTTGCCGTTTGCGGGCGCAAGTGTAACTGATCAGAACTGACCCAAGCCGTCGGGCTTCGCGGGCGGGCACTGCGTCGGCGAAGAAGATCCACACGTGAGCCCCATTCCCCGATCGGGAGATCTCGACTGCCGCGGGTACCTGCAGTTCTTTACACGATTGCATAAAGGCCAGTGCGTCTTCTCGCCAATCGGCTTCATCGAAATCGGCCGCCAAGAAGAAGCAGGCGTCGTCTGGCAGAAGAGGATACACGCCGACAGTGTGTCTCCCAGCAAGATGGTCGTAGATCACCTGATCGGTGACGGGCAGCAGGCTGCGTTGGCCACAGTCGCCGCACTTGATGCGCGGCTTGCCGCATATGCCGGGACGCCATTCGTTGCCACACGCTGGGGTATAGCCTGATCTGCCCTTGGCGGATTCCCAGCGAATCGGATAGCTATCGGTGCGTCCACGGAAAAGGCGGCGAAAGCGGCTGACTTTCGCAGTAGAGTCCAAGTGCCGGCCGTCCTCATGAGTAGGCAAAAGGATCGGCTGGTTGCCTATGTTCCCGCCCTTCGCCTGTTCCCAGGGGATTCCGTGGGCGATCAGCAAGGATTTGAGGCGAGAGTTTTCCTCGCGGAGTTGCCTCAACTCCGCGAACAAGTCGTCTGGTCTGGACTCACCCATTTCCGAAGCCGTATCCCGCCAAGATGTCCCTCCTTACTGCGACTGTGGCCGCATTGTAGCACAACGCCAGGCATTGGAGAGTGGGTGGGATCGCCAGTTGCCCACCCCTCGAACCCAGTTCGTCTACCAAGCCCATTGGTCTACCAGGTCGTTTGGCGTCGACAATTCAACCGCAGTTGCTACGCCTCCGAGCACTCTGGCGTAGCCATCCCATTCGCGGAGATCAAACCAGGGCGTTTTGGTCAAGGGGCTGAGGTAGCAAAAACCGATTCCGGTAACCACGCTTGAAGTCAGTCATATGGCACCTTTCGGCTGGCAACGAGGAGATAGAGCGTGTCCCCTTGCTAGAGTTTGGACAAAACGACGGTTTTCGTCCAGGAGTGCCATAGCCACTACCAGACAGAGAAGCAATAGCCAAGTGGGGCCAGCTAACCTGTTAGGACGGACTCAGAGGGAGTTGAACGAATGCACGAAAGCATGACGCCGGTGTGACATGCTCTTGGTGAAAGGCCCGGAGCAGTGGCCATGCCCCCAGGAGGAATGGCCTGTCTGGAACAAGGCGCGAAAGTGTGCCTGTTTCAGAGAGCCACCTTTTCTCCGCTCGAACAGCAAGCCTTATTGCCGACGCCGTACACGCTGTGGTGTCCCTTTCGGCACTTGTGCCCTGGCCTGGCGGGCCAACTTGTCGATCGTCGGCGCCGGGTCGTGGCTCATGAGCGGCTCACCCAGACAGCCCCCGGCAAGCTCGTCGAGCACGTCTAGCAATATCCGCATGCGTAGGTCGCTCATGGCCGAAACGACAAGCGTGTGGTTCTGCTTCAACTCGATGTCGCCGAAACAGAGGATGCCATACTGATCTTCGACGGGCGGATGCCCCCACAATAGCCAGAAGCTGCTTACGGGGCTCGTGTCCACGCAGCGCAGGCGTGCATCCGTCGTCAACCGCTCCCGGATGGCCGGCCCGTCTGCCTGGTGGAAGGTGGCTGCCTGGGGTGCTGCCAGGCTGTATCCTCGCCTACCAAGGTTGGGGCAAATCGGACGCCACATCCGTTGGCGTTGGCAACAAGCGCGGTAAGACTTCCCACTGCCGCACAAACAGGGTTGTGTCGACAACGCGGGGATATAACTACTCATGGTCAGCTTCTGTCCAGGCATCTCTGGATCGGGGTCCTGGGGGTTGGGACGCCAGTAGGTCGTCAGGCAGAGAAAACCGGCATCAGGATCGATCAACCCCGAAAGCTCAGGGGGCATGGACAGGGGTGTTACATACTTGCTCATCGTCTCGCAACTCCTCTACCGATGGGCCGTGTTTCTTCGATCAGCGGGGGATCGGTTGCTCCCCCGTAGTGCCACCGAGCGTTTCGATGATGCCGGTGGTGAACTTGATCTTCTGATCGGGCTTGGGATAGCAGAGGGACAAAAAACGTCGCTAAGAACCAGCGCACGGTGTGTCGGTCGAGAAGATCGACGTAGGTGGCGTCGGTGAGGGTAGTAGGCACGATCACACTCAGTAGACAACGTGCTCATTCAGCTTGCCGACCAGTCTGCAAGATTTCACGTATCGGATAACCGAATATCGTCCGTACTTGACCAGACTGTTCTATGACCACAAATCCCTCGCCCTCAATGCGATAGTGAGCTGCCCATTCAATGCTGACGTTAGTCCGGCTCTCAATGATCGTGAAGACTTGTCTTTCTCCCGATCTTGCCAAACACAGAGACAACGCATCTTCGGTGTCCAGTAGCCAGGCATCCCCACTCTGCGTCGAAAACAGCACCAATGCGCCCAACCTTAAGATATGGCTAGCACCTTTTTGTGCCCGTTTGACGATGTAGTCGGCCTCCCTTGAGATGTTGATCTGTTCTTGGCTCAAGAGCTGCTTTCTCGTTCGGGAATTACTTACCTGCTTCCGCTTCCTGCCTTTTCCCATGACATTACTCGTCAAATGCCTACTTCTGCTTCTGGACAGAGTATATTATACCACTGAGACTGTTACGCGGTACCCTGCCGGGGGGGCGCATGGGAGGGCGAGATTACCAGGTAGGCTGGGGGCGCTGTGTCTGGTCCCCGCACCTCCCGCTTCAGCAGGTGGTTGGCTTGGGGTTCCGATAGCAACGGGACAAAATACATCGCCAAGCCTCGCATATTGCTCTGGCATCGGGGATGAGGCTGGTGGTAAACTATAGTCATGAGCGACTTATCCACGGCCAGTCGGGCGAATCTGCTGGCCCTGACCGCGGCGTTGCCAGTCCAGAAAGCTCACGTGCGTGAGGGTCACCGTGAAGCGTAAGATCATCCCTGAACAGACGAAGCAATGGGCCGACGGGGTGATTCAGGAGTTCAACGAGCGCGTAATCCGCGACCCCCACCGCTATTTCACCGCCCGGTACCGCGGCAGCTATCTCTATCTCGATCGCTGGGACTATGGAACAAGAGCGCGCCCGCGCTGTCGTTTGACCTACACCGGCGATCCAGACCACTGGGATTTTGCCATCTTCAAGTACAGCGATGAATGCTACGACCCGACTGAGTGGTTCTTCACCGGTGCGGAGTTTGTCGACGGCACTCTCCCCGGTGCGTTGCGGGCAGCCATGGCAGCGTATCCATAGAAAACTGACTTCCGCAGGACGCGCTAGTATATTCTGTGTCCGAACTTCACTACCTCCATCCCATTCGCGGAGATCAAACCAGGGCGTATTACCGGTGTTTTGTTGATTTCGGCAGAAACGGTCAAATCGCTCGCAAAATGCCAGCCGCTCAAGCCAGAAAAAGGGCTTTGAGAGGCGTCCCGGACACCGTTGCGGCTCTTCAGAAGCCGTCGTGACCGTATCCAACAAAACACCGGTAGACTAGGCTAATTGTAAAGCTGGCGGACCGCAACAACCGCGGATCTTCCGGGCGAATTACCTTCCCCTCATAGCCTCTCCACAGACAGCTGGGGATCGAGCTTTCGGAGATGATCTGGATCGCTTGTGAGCACAAGGCTCTTGTACTGTCGGGCTGTCACGACGACCGAGCCGTCGACGATGTCGTCGTGTCCCCTTTGTGCGCAGAGCACCCCGACCACGCGGGCCTGTAACTCATCGAGCGGGACGACGCTGACGCCGCGCTGCCCCATCATCTGGCTGAGGCGAGCCTGACGGTTGCCTCCGCGCCAGACCTGCGCGAGCACTCCGGCGGGAACGAGCACAGCGGCGCCCTTGCGCAGGGCATTGTACACGGCGATCAGCACATCGCGCCGGTCTTGCTCGATGGCGATCAGCGCTCCGGCGTCAAGGGTCAAAGACCGAGGAGGCTGTCCGCCCATCGCTGCTCCTCGTCTGTGATCGGCTGCGCATGGAAGAGCTCGTCCAGGTACTCCATGAACGTCAGCTCTCGTTCGCTCTCATCCAGCCGTCTGGAGATGTAAGCGCTCAGCGACGGCGCTCCACTGTCCGCGGCACGCTGGCGGACTCGCTGCATGGTCGCCCTGGGCAACGTGATCGTCACCCGATCGTGAGTCGAACGATGCGAGGGCCGCGATTTCTTGGGGTCAGTCCCCTTTCTGACCGGGGCCGCCATAGCTCACCTCCGACTTGTGCATACCATTATCTTATCATATTCGCGGGACAAATGGGCATCGGACGATGCGAACTGGCAACGTTCAGGACTTCGATCCCGGTCATCCTTGGCATGGAGACAAGGCAGCACCTAGCTACGAGGATCCTCGGCTCTCAAAACTATCTAAAGAATCGCGGAATGAGTGCTGGCGGGACAGGCTGTCAGCGGATTCTGTGGGACTGTTGCCAAACCCATCTGGCAGACCAGGCTGCCGGACAGACGTGCAAGCGCTGAGGCGCTGAGCGCCACCGCCCCATGGATGGGATGCTTGCCGGGTCGCAGGGCCAGCTGCCTG
>SCTZ01000169.1 GCA_004297765.1 Chloroflexota bacterium
TGAGCGCCGCAGCGCGAAGAATCCGTATCCCCAGGGCGCGGATTCTTCGGCGCCTGCCCTGAGCCGAGCCGAAGGGTGCGCGCCTCAGAATGACAAAACCAGTGTGGTCGAACACTAGCAAGGTAGGCCATGGCGGAGTTCTTCGCGTCCAATCTGATCTTCGTCTACCTCATTTACGGCTTCGCCTTCATGGTCATGGGCCTCGTCCTCTCGCTGTTGGTGCGTACCCCTCTTCGTCCGCCCGCCCTTGGCTCGTTGTGGCTCCTGGCCGCTTTCGGCCTGTTGCATGGCAGTTTGGAGTGGACGGACCTGGCGGTTCTGGTGGAGCAACGGGCGGGAGCCACCGAGGTGATCGGCGTTCTGCGCTGGATCGCTCTGGGACTGACCGGGCTTTCCTTTGCCTTTTTGTTGCAGTTCGGCACGGAAGTGCTGGCGCGCCTGGCACCGCGGCTGTGGCCGCTGCGCTTGCTGGCGCCAGTGTTGTTCGTGGTCTGGCTGCTACTAAGCCTGGTCGTCGGCCCGTCCATCGCTCCGATCGGTAGCTCCCTCTGGATCACCTCGGGCCAGGTGATGGCCCGCTACCTCCTGGGCTTTTCCGGCTGTATGTTTACGTCAGTGGCGCTAGCCTGGCTGGGTATCAGTTGGCGCCGACCTCGCTGGAGCCCGGTACCCTACTATCTGCTGATCGCCAGCGTTGCCTTCGGCGCCTATGGCATTCTGGCCGGCCTCATCGTGCCGGCCGCGCCGTTCTTTCCCGCCTCCGTGCTGAATGCCGACAACTTCCTCGCGGTCACTGGACTGCCGGTGCAACTGTTGCGCGCGCTGATGGCGCTGGTTGTGGGCGCCACTCTGGCCGAGACGTTCATAGTGGAGGCGGCGCGTCGACAGGAAAGGACAGGGCGCACGCTGGCCGTGCTGAACGACAACATGCGGGAGATCGTGTCGGAGGTTAGTCTGGACACGACGCTGCGCCTGGTGGTCGAGCGCGCTCGGGATCTGCTGGGAACTGACACAAGCTTCCTCGCCCTGGTGAGCCCCGACCAGCAGTGCTTGGAGATGGCGGCTTCAGTCGGCGTGCGGACGGAGGTGGTAAAGCGACTGCGCTTGAATCTGGAAGAGGGTATAGCTGGTGCGGCGATGCGGACCGGTCGGCCTGTGATCGTGGATAACTATCTGCGTGCACCGGGGTTGCTGCGACCGCCGTTGGACGTGATGAGGGACGAAGGAGTCATCTCCGGCATTGGGGCGCCAATGATGAAGGATGGACGGTTGCTGGGGGTTCTGTACGTCTTCAATCGACGTCCGACCCGCTTCGATCCGGCGGATGCGGATACGCTGGCCTCGTTCGCGGGCGAGGCTGCAATTGCCATCGACCGGGCTCGCCTCCTCGCCGAGATCAACGAGGATAGGCAGCAACTGGCGGCGGCGCTGCAGCGAGAGCAGGAGCTGGAGCGGCAGCGCGAGGAGTTCGTGTCGGTGGTTGCCCACGACCTGCGCGGTCCGATCACCGTGATCTCAGGCTTTGCGGAGCTACTGCTACGGCAATCTCCAGAGCAGCATGGCGGACCGCGGGAAGAAAAAGCCCTGGCCAATATCGCGGCCAGTGCGGAGCGACTGAAGCGCATGGTTTCCGATCTGCTGGATGCCTCTCGCCTGGAAGCGCGCCGACTGGAGCTGAAGCGGCAGAAGGTGGATCTGGCCAGGCTGATGCAGGATGTGGTCGAGCGGGTGGCTGAGCTGACCAAGGGGCACGAGGTAGAGGTCGTCTGTTGTGAAGGTCTGCCGCCCGTCGATGCCGATCCCGAGCGTGTGGAGCAGATCCTTAGCAACCTGCTCTCAAACGCCGCCAAGTATTCGTATCCGGAGACGCCGATCCTAGTCAGAGTGACGCCGGAGCCCCCTGAGCATCCCAGAGAGGCGCTGGTGGCGGTCACGAACGAGGGGGTCGGCGTACCCCCGGAGGAGATTCCCCGGCTCTTCAGCCGGTTCCATCGCGCGCCCTCCGCGGGCGCCTCCGGCAAGCCCGGTCTGGGATTGGGGCTCTATATCACGAAAGGGCTGGTTGAGGCCCACGGCGGCCGTGTCTGGGTGGAAAGCGAGCCGGGGAAGACGACGACGTTCTGCTTCACGCTGCCGGTTGTGGAGACGGAGAGTCGCGCGGACTGTAGTAATAAGTTGCGATGATGATGACGCTTGCGCGCCTGGACAAGAGGAAACCCAACAGATACGCCGCTTTGGTGGCATGCTACATGTGAGCGTGGGAGTTGCAACACCGCACCGTGTATGGCGCCCACGTCTGTCTGTCATTCTGAGGAGCGGCCGAGCGCCGACGACAGTGCTTGGCAGACATGCCTTGGACTGTGTCGAGGGTCGGTTGGTGGATATACCCCAGCGACGAAGAATCCGCGCCCCTTGACCCTCCGAGGTGCAGGGGCGCGGATTCTTCGTCGCTAGGCATTCTCCGAATGGACCCTCGGCGTGGTCAGGGGGTTAGTCTGCTAAGCATGGTTATTGGCATTCGGCCGCTCCTCAGAATGACAGTCGGGCGTGGGAGCCACATGCGGAGGGCAGGATGGCTCCAGGGCGGTAGGCGCGGTGGTGCAGCAGGGCGTAGCCTCCAGCATTGCGAAGAGTGCAGGGGCGCGGATTCTTCGTCGCTGGGTATTCTTTCGAATGGACCCTCGGTGTGGTCAGGGGTTGGTCTGCCAAGCACAGTTATTGGCGATCGATCGCTCCTCAGAATGACACTCAAGTGTGGGAGCTGTATGCGGAGCGCTAGATGGCTCCAGGACGGGAAATGCGGTGGTGCAGCAGGGGGACAGGCGCGTCCGTTAGAGCACAAGAGCGTTGGGACGGTCGAATGGGAATTGCTGAGGCGCTGGAATTCGTCGGCATTGGTCTGGTGGCGGGGAGCTACGGGACGCTCGTAGGGGCTGGCGGTGGGTTCCTTGTGGTCCCAATGCTGATGCTGTTCTACGGTGCGACGCCACAGAGCGCCGCTGGGACCTCTCTGGCAGTGGTCTTCCTCAACGCGTTGTCGGGGACCATGTCGTATGCTCGTCAGAAGCGAATCGACTATCGAACCGGAGTGCGGTTTGCGGTGGCCACGTTGCCCGGGGCGGCCATCGGAGCGTACGTTTCCCAGTACCTGACGGCCGAGTTCTTCAACGTGCTGTTCGGTCTGGTGCTCGTGGCCCTGGCGCTGTTTCTGATCGTACGCCCTGATCGGGTGCCGAGCGCGCCTGCGAGCGGTAGTGATGACCCGCCGGCCGCGTCACACGGACTAACCTGGCGCACCGTCGTCGACGCCAGGGGCGAGATCTTCACTTATGGGTTCAACCAGCGCAACGGCATCATCCTGAGCTTCTTCGTTGGCTTCTTCTCGAGCGTTCTGGGCATCGGCGGCGGGATCATTCACGTTCCGGCCATGGTGTACCTGTTCAACTTTCCGGCGCACATCGCTACGGCCACCTCCCATTTCATCCTGGCTATCTCCGCTGCCGCGGGGGCGGGCTCTCATCTTGTCTTTGGGCATGTGCTGTACCTTCCCGCGGCGCTTATGGGCGTGGGCGTCATCGTGGGAGCCCAGATCGGGGCCGCGATCTCGCATCGCATCCGTGGGCGCTGGCTGATACGGCTGCTCTCGGTGGCCCTTATCGTGGTTGGGCTGCGGTTGGTGCTGGGGGGAGTGCTGGGCTAGCGGCAGTGCCATTCTCAGTTGGCCGCACTAGCCGTCAGGACAAGCGTAGTGGCGGACGGCTCTGTCCGCCACGGGGCGGGGCGGCGCGCCCTCAGAAGTGGGCAGATATTGGGTTTGGCTTGTTCCCTCGCCCTCCGCAGAGGGAGAGGGTTAGGGTGAGGGTAGCCGGGCCGAACCCTCACCCTAACCCTCTCCCTTGTGCGCAAGGGAGAGGGGACAGGCGCGGCTCCACCCCAGCCAAAGCAGAACGAATCCTGCCCACTCCTGAGGCGTTTGCCCCCCACCCCGTGGCGGACAGAGCCGTCCGCCACTACGGTGTACCGGAGGGGGCTCTTTGGGATCGGACGCTAGGGGGACCGGCGAGAGGTTCCCCGGGCCACCTTCGGCCTATACAGTCCGGCGGCTCGCACCAGGAGGGCGGCGGAGATGAGGAAGTCGTCGTGGCCGACGGTGGGCTTGACGTAGAAGTCCAGCGTGCGGTTTGGGCGCACCAGGGTCTGGGCTTTCTCGGCCTCGAACCAGAACTCCTGCGCTTCGGGTGAGCCATCCCAGCGATACATCTTCAGCCGGCCGCCGTTGACCGCGGCCAGCATGTCGAAACCCAGGGATGACTTGCTCTGCTGGGTGAAGACCACCTTCTCCACCGTCGAGCCCAGAGCCGTGGACAGAAACGAGGCCACGGCGGCCCCCACGCCGGTGGCATCCACGGCCACCTTCCGCACGTGCCAGACGTTCTTGAGCAGATCCAGCAGTCGCTGATAGAGGGCCTGGTGTCGCGTGCCCGTCCACCAATAGTGCTCCACGATGCGGATCAGCGGCTCCTTCGTCAGGGGGTCGGGGAACTCCAGAGCGCCCACTGTCACGACGGTGGAATCCTTGCGCGGCTTGAGCGACCGCAGGGCGTGATCCTGTGCTTCCTCGTCCTCGCCGGCCAGATCGATACCGGCGACGTAGGTGGGAGCTGAGCGCGTGCCCCAAGAGACCGCCGCGGTTTCCGAAACCGCAGCGGTCTTGCCGTTTTCCAACCCCCAACCCCTAGCCCCTAACCCCCTCGGATGGTCTCCGCGCATCTGGGCGCGCTGGGTGGCGTTCAGGAAACCAACGTTGCCCGTGATGGTCTGGAGGCAATACTGGGTCTTGAAGAGAGGGTGCTCCTCTCCCAGTCGCTGGCGTTCGCTCTCGACGTAGAGCGCGTAGCGGGGGGTATAGCGGGCGATGATTTGCCAATCGTACTCGAAGTGCCGGCGTAACCCGTCCTTGCGCTCCAGCTCGAGATTGGTCTGTTTGACGCGCTCGAGCAGCGTGCTGTCGTCCCAGGCCGTGCCGTAGAAGATGGTCGTGCAATTGGTGGTCGAGCCCATGGGACGGAAGTCCTTGTCGAACTTGTCGCTGGCGATGTCCTGGGCTTCGTCAGCCTCCAGCAGAATGTGCGCGGTGGCGCCGACCACGTTGGACGATTCGTCGGCCGAGAAGAAGATCGCGCGGGCCTGCCCCAGCCGCACCATGTAGCCCAGCTCCGGCTGCCAGTGACCGGCCAGACCGGCGTCGTCAAGGCGCTCCTTCAGCCGCAGCATGGAGTTGATGGTCTGGGGCTTGAAGGTGGGCGAGCATTTGATGATGTTGCCGCCGCGCGCCAGGAAGAGCGTGAGGAGGAGGACCTCCAGTTGGGCGGAAAGCTCGTTCTTGCCGCCCTGGCGCGCGATCTCCACGGAGATGGTGAGTCCCTTGCCCTGGAGGATGCTTTCCAGGACCGCGCGGGCGATCTCCACCTGATAGGGGCGTAGGCGCTGTGTGATCATGGGGTCTCCTGAACGGGCATGGCTTGCGGTTTGTCGCCTTGCCCTCGACTCTATAATTCGCTAGGGCGGAGGAAACAGAACACATGTGCTAGTATTCGACCACACTGGTTTTGTCATTCTGAGGCGCGCACCCTTCGGCTCGGCTCAGGGCAGGCGCCGAAGAATCCGCGTCCTGGGGATACGGATTCTTCGCGCTGCGGCGCTCAGAATGACAGGTAGCGTCTTCTCTGTGGTCGAACACTAGTGATTGGGAGGGACGTCTTTGACTCTGCTCTCGTTAGGGTTTATTCTCGGTCGTCGCGTCGTCGAGGGCTCTCGGGGAGATTAGACGGCACTCGTTTCACCCGGCGCGACAGCCCGGAAGATTACCATGACGCTGATGGCGAAGAATACCGCGGCGGCGACGCTGGCGAAGTCGAGCTCGATCACGTCGATTCCCATCAGCCACGCTGCCAGCCATCCGCCGATAACCGCGCTGAGGACCCCGACGACCATATCGATGAGAAGGCCATAGCGTCCCGGTCCCAGGAGTTGACTGGCCAGCCAACCGGCGATGAGCCCCACGATGATCCAGGCGACAACGTCCATAGCGACTTCCCCTTTGCACGTTCAAACTGGTCCTACTATTAGCATACGCGCGATCGATGCCGCCTGTCATCGATCGAAGGCCTATTCGGGGGTGAGAATGTGGAGACATGAGGGAAGCTAGGGGTCATCTGACGAGCCTGATCACGACGTCCACCACTACTGCTCCGACCACCAGGAAAATCAGTCCGTTCAGCCGCAGCTTGACCTCGTCCACGTCCTTCTTGAGATCGTCGAGGATCTGACGCGACTGCACGCCATAGGCGCAGCCGGGGGACAGCTCGACGCGGGGGCTGGGGGACGAAGAACTGGGGAGTGCGGAGCCACCGGCACGGTGGCTCCGGATGCGTCTCAGTACCTCGATCAGCTCTCGGGACCTGGTGGGTGGAGTGGACGTCGTGGACGTAGTGGACTTGGCCGCCTTCTCCAGTCCCCATCCTTCCGCGGAAGGACCAACCCCTATCTCCCGCTTAGACCCCATCGAACGCCTCCGGCCAGATCACTCCGCCGATGCCACGCAGGACGCCCAGCATGTTCTGGTAGAGGTCGTCCTCCGACTTCTGGGAGAGTCGATACTTGACGGCCACGGCTTTGACCAGCAGGCGCACTGCCTGGAGCTGGAGGTCGAACCGCTCCGGATACTCCTCCATTACAGAGCGAAGCCGAACGCGCAGAACGGCGATCTCCTGGTCTAGCCCTTCCACCCGCAAAGCCTCTGGCAGTCCCCGTCGCTCCTCCTCAGTGAGCGAGGGCTCGTAGAAGCTGTGTGCGCCGATGGGGGCTGGGGGCCGGGGACTGGGTGACGGGGAACCGACTCCCAGTCCCCGGCCTCCAGCCTCCGATCCCCTCGGATGTTCGTGCGCCACGCACCACCGGGTTCCTCTCCTGGCGTAGGCTCGGCACCCTTCCCACGCACAGGTCGTCTTGTGTGGATTTCTCGGCATCGTTCTTCCCCCGGAATACCTTCCTATTCTGTAGACTTCGGTTGGCTGGAGGAAATAGAACAGATGTGCTAGTTTCTATCTTACAGTTTCCTGTCCAGCAGCCCTCTGTCGCTTGTGCTCCCCAGACCGTAGCGGTAGACCAATAGTCCACCCAGCCAGTTCCCCAGCAGCATCAATCCCACGCCGATCACCTCGAGGGCGACGACCGCGGCGCTGGCGCTTGCCGGAGGTTCTGGCGTCAGGCGCAGAGAGAGGGCTACCGCAAAGATGCCGGCCGCGGCGGTGTTGACGATGGTGTGGAACAGAAGCCGTCCGCGCGCCTCTCCTCGGTGCCAGCAGGCGATTAGCTCCAGCAGTCCAAAGAGAATAGCTAACCCCGCTCCGACATCCCCGACCAGCACGCAGATCCCGGCCGCTCGGGTCCAGAACGGATCCGGCGCAAAGAGCGACATCACGTCCAGTCCTAGGGCCAGGGGCCAGAGCGCCGCCGGGAAGCGCACCATGACCGAGTGCAACGGATATCCCAGCCACATGCCACGCAGCAAGTCCAGCATTTAATATCTCCTACTTTGGTTGGAACCTATCATAAAGCCAGGCGCTGCTAAAGTCGAGTTTGGATCACTGTCACGAAGGTCACGGACCCCGCGATCCGATCAGTTGGTTGTGAGAACATATGTTCTATTACGCTGCAAGCGAAGAATCATATAAATCAGGAGACCGTTGGAGAGGCTGGCGCTACGCGGGGTTGGGGGCTAGGGGCTGGGGGGACCAGCCCCTAGCCCCCAACCCCAAATCCTCACAAGGAGGTCCGATGAGCACCAATCTGTCATTACCTCAGCAGATCGCGCGGATGGATCTGGAGAGGCTGCGGAGCTATCGGGAGAACCTGGAGTTCTACGGTGGAGCCCAATGGGCGCAGCGTCGAAGCTATCGCGAGCGTCGCCTGACCGTGAACTATGCGCGTGCGCTGATCGACAAGGTGACCAGCTATTTGATGAGCGAGCTGGCTTTCGCGGTGGACCCGCTGTCGCCGGATGCGATTCGACCGCTGGAGACGCCGCTAGGCGCTCATGGCAAGGTGAAGCGCACTCTGCTGGATGGGGCTTCGACCAATCCCCAATCCCCAACCCCCGAAAGGTGGGCTGCTGTGGAGCGGGCGCGCCGGGCCGAGGAGGCTCTGTATCAGGTGTATTACCGGAACAGCCTGGACGTGCTGGACTTCGATACGGAGATCGACACGGCGGTTCTGGGCGATGGCTGCTATAAAGTGCTCTGGGACGCGCAGCGTCGACAGGTTCGGGTCACGGCGCCGGACGTGCAGGGTCTCTACGCCTGGTGGCTGCCGGACGATATAGGAACGATCTGGCGGGTGGCCAGTAGCTATCAGCTCGCGAGCGAGGATATCGATCTGCTGTATGGCGCCGGGCTGATGGACGGCCGGCTGAGCGATACTAGACGCAAATCCACTGTGACGGAGGTCTGGACCACGGACCAGTTCGAGCTATGGATCGATAGCCGACTGGCCCGTTCCAGCGTCAACCCTTACGGCTTCATCCCCTTCGTGATTTTCCCCAACATCCGGGTGCCCAAGCAATTCTGGGGCGTCTCGGACCTGGCGGCTATTCAGGAGCCAGCCAGGGAGCTGAACCGGGCCCTCTCGGCCCTCTCTAACATTCTGGAGCTTTCCGGGAATCCCATCGCTGTGCTGGAGAACGTGGAGGAGGCGGAGGATATCGCGGTGGCGCCGGGAGCTGTCTGGGAGATACCGGAGAGGGCCCGGGCCTACTTGCTGGATCTGCTTTCGGGTGGCGGCGTGGGCCTGCACGTGGAGTACATCAACCTGATCTATCGCACCATCCATGATCTAGGCGAGGCACCGCGGACGGCGTTCGGCGACAACCAGCGCAATCTTTCGGGCGTGGCGCTGGAGGTGGAGATGCAGCCGCTGCTGCAGAAGGTGAAGCGCAAGCGACTGATCCGCTCGGCGGCGTATCGCAAGCGCAACGAGATGATCCTGCGGATCCTGAGTCAGCAGGGGCAGGGCGATTTCGCGCCGTACCAGTCGCGGGTGATCTGGGGTCCGGTGACGCCGAAGGACCGGGGTGCGGAGGTGACCGTGGAGGCGGCCCGCGTGGCCAGCGCCCTCTCTTCGCGCCGGCGAGCCATGGATAACCTGGGCGTTCCGGATCCGGAGGCGGAGCTCGCGGCGTGGCTGGAGGAGGAGGCGGCGATCGGCGCGTTAGGGGGCGAAAAGGAGAAAAGGGGAAAAGGCGAAAAGGATCTTTAACAAATAACGTGGTACATGGTCGGGCGCCGGCCCCACCTCCCCCCTGGCGGACACGGCGGTCATTGGTTACAAGTTAAGCTCTGTTGGCATCTTGTCAAGTTTGGCGCGTTCTCGGTATTTGTGCCGTCTCTTGACGATG
>SCTZ01000170.1 GCA_004297765.1 Chloroflexota bacterium
GCCGATGTCTTCGCCGAAGCGGCCAGCCTGTCCCCTTCCTACGGTGGCCTGAGCCACCAGCGCCTGGAGGCCGGTGGGCTGCAGTGGCCCTGCCCGAATCCCGAGCATCCGGGCACGCCGACCCTGCACGTTGGCAAGTTCAGCCGCGGCAAAGGCCGGTTCATGCCCGTTTCCTACCGCCCGCCGGACGAGTCGGTAGATGGACAGTATCCATTGGTGCTGACCACTGGGCGGTCGCTATATCATTTCCATACGGGCACGATGACCCGTCGCGTTACGGGCCTCGATTATCTGAGGCCCGAGGAGCTAGTGGAGATCAATCCCGAGGACGCCACGAACCTGGGCATCGCGGACGGCGATCTGGTCAGCGTGACCTCGCGACGCGGACAGGTGCAGGCTCGTGCGCTGCTAACCGAGAATTCACCGCGTGGGGTGATCTTCATGACCTTCCACTTCGCCGAAAGCCCGGCCAACGCCTTGACCAACTCAGCGTACGATCCTGTCGCTAAGACGCCAGAGTACAAGGTGGCGGCGGTGCGTGTCGAGCGGGTGGAAGCCCCGGAGGAGCTACGTGTATAAGATTGTCAAAAGGGAGGATCTCGCTCCCAACGTTCATCTGTTCGTCATCGACGCGCCGGCTGTGGCTAAGAAGGCCCAGCCAGGACAATTTCTGATCGTGCGCAACTCGGAGCGCGGCGAGCGCATTCCGTTGACTATCGCCGACTTCGACCGCGCAGCCGGAACCGTGAGCTTCGCCTTTATGGAAGTGGGCAAGACCACCCGCGAGATGGGGTTGCTCAAGGAAGGCGACTCCCTGGCGACCTTCGTCGGTCCGCTGGGTGAGGCGACCCACATCAAGAAGTACGGGACCGTGGTCTGCGTCGGGGGAGGATTCGGCACCGCGACTGTTTCCCCCATCGCTCGCGCCATGAAGGAGGCGGGCAACCACGTCATCACCATCATGGGCTTCCGCTCCCAGAGCCTGATGTTCTGGGAGGATAAGCTACGCGACTTCAGCAGCGAGCTGATCGTCACGACGGATGATGGCTCGTACGGTCGCAAGTCCGTGGTCACCGAGCCTCTTAAGGAGATGCTGCAGGATCCGGCCCGCACGGTCGACCTGGTGGTGGCCATCGGACCGGCCATCATGATGAAATTCGTGTCCAAGACCACCGAGCCGTTCGGGACGCCGACCGTCGTCAGCCTGAACCCGATCATGATGGACGGCACGGGCATGTGCGGCGCCTGCCGCGTCTCCGTTGGTGGGAAGACCAAGTTCGCGTGCGTGGACGGGCCGGATTTCGACGGACATCAGGTCGATTGGGACCTGCTGCTGGCCAGGCAGAAGATCTTCATCGAGCACGAGAAGCGTGCGTTGGAGCTCTGGCAATGCCAGGCCTGCAGGGAGCAGAACAGCTAAGGGGTGCATGTCACAGAGCCCGTCTGGGCGCCATGCCGAAGAGTGCCAAGTTAGCTGGCACCGCGGGCGCACCGTAACGAGGGCCCGGAACAGGCGTACCTGGGCGTTTGCCGAGACAGGCGTGTGAACGCGACAAGGGCGCTCCTACTAGACCGGAGGTCGTCGCCAAAGATGGCAAAATTGAATCCAAATCGTATGGAGATGCCGCAGCAGGATCCATCCGTTCGACGCCGCAACTTCGATGAGGTTGCGCTGGGCTACGACGCCGGAATGGCTATGCAAGAGGCCAACCGGTGTCTCCAATGCAAGAACAAGCCCTGCATGACCGGATGCCCGGTGAGCGTGCGCATTCCCGAGTTCATCCTCGCTCTGCGCGAGAGCAATCTGCCGGCCGCCGCCGAAATCCTCAAGAGCAAGAACAATCTGCCGGCTATCTGCGGGCGCGTCTGCCCGCAGGAGAACCAGTGCGAGAAGGTCTGCCTGGTCGGAAAGAAGGGCGCCCCGGTGGCCATCGGCCGCCTGGAGCGCTTTGTCGCCGACTGGCAGCTCTTCCAGAGCGCGGAGTCCGAGAAGATCGAGCTTCCCGCGCCCACCAACAAGCGCGTGGCGGTGATCGGCGCCGGTCCCGCCGGACTTACGGCCGCCGCCGACCTGGCGCGGCAGGGACACCGCGTCACCATCTTCGAAGCGCTCCACCTGCCCGGAGGCGTGCTGCGCTACGGCATCCCGCGCTTCCGTCTGCCAGACGACGTGGTGCGCAAAGAGATCGACTACGTCCAGCGGCTGGGCGTGGAGTTCGTGATGGACATGGTGGTCGGAAAGACCGTCACTGTCGACGAGCTCTTCGCCGACGGCTATCAGGCCGTCTTCCTTGGAACAGGCGCCGGACTGCCCACTTTCCAGAACATCCCGGGTGAGAACCTGAACGGCGTTGCCTCGGCCAACGAGATCCTCTCGCGGGTCAACCTGATGAAGGCCTACCAGTTCCCGGAAGCGTCGGACACGCCGGTCCTGACTGGTCGACGCGTGGCCGTGATCGGCGCGGGGAACGTGGCTATGGACTCCGTACGGACCTCGATTCGTCTGGGCGCCGAGGAGGCTTACATCGTCTACCGACGCTCCGAGCAGGAGATCCCCGCGCGCCATGAGGAGATGGAGCACGCCAAAGAAGAAGGCGTGATCTTCAAGCTGCTAACTGCTCCCACTCGGATCCTGGGCGACGAGCGCGGCTGGGTGAAGGCCATGGAGTGCCAGCAGATGGAGCTCGGCGAGCCCGACGCCAGCGGACGGCGCCGCCCGGTGCCTATCCCCGGCAGCGAGTTCACCATGGACGTGGACCTGGTCATCGTGGCTATCGGCACCAGCCCGAACCCGCTCGTCCCGCGGACGACGCAGGGTCTGGAGATCGGCGGACACGGCACCATCAAAGCCGAGCAAGAGACCGGCGCGACCACGCGCAAGGGCGTCTGGGCCGGCGGTGACGCCGTCACCGGCGCCGCCACCGTCATCGAAGCCATGGGCGCCGGCAAGCGTGCCGCGGCCGCGATCGACGCGTACGTGCGGGAGCTCGACTAGCGTTCGCTGTTTTCTGAGTCAGAACGCGGTATTCCCAAGGGGCGGGTTCTACATCCCGCCCCTTTTCGTATAGACAAGCCAACAGGAGAAACTTGATGTCACCGGTTCGCAACACATCTCGATGGGAATGTCTGTCTATCTCTGAGCCAGCCGTTGCCCAATCGGCACTGGCGGCTTGTGCGCAAACTGCAGCATGGCAAGCCGCACTCGCCGCGGAGCCTCCAGTAGCGAACGCCGATGAGGCCCTTCAGCGACTGATAGAAGGCAATCAAAGGTACGTTGCCAACAAGGCCATCCGTCCCAATCAGACCGAAAGCCGCCGAGTCGAAGTGGCGAAAGGGCAGTACCCGTTTGCTAGCATACTCGGATGTGCAGACTCGCGCGTGCCATCGGAAATCATCTTTGACCGCGGTCTAGGCGACCTATTTATCATTCGCACGGCTGGGCAAGTGTTAGACGATGCAGTGATGGGCAGTATTGAATTCGGAGCGAAGGTACTCGGCATTCCCCTGATCCTGGTGCTCGGCCACGAAAGGTGCGGAGCGGTGGACGCGACCATCGGGGCCCTGCAAAAGCACGCGGAGGTGGAAGGCTCCATAGGTGCGCTCGTCGAAGGCATCAAACCGGCGGTGGAAAAGGCAAAAGAACAGCCGGGTGACCTGTTGGATAACGCGGTGAGAGCCAACGTAGAGCTCGGGGTAGTGAATCTGAAGAAATCACCCGTCCTTGCCAAATTGCTGAGAGAAAACAAGCTCAAGATAGTCGGAGGGCACTACGATCTGGACACCGGCGCTGTAGACTTCATGGTATTCTAGTGTTCGACCACACTGGTTTTGTCATTCTGAGCGCCGCAGCGCGAAGAATCCGCGCCCTGGGGATACGGATTCTTCGCGCTGCGGCGCTCAGAATGACAGATAGCGTCTTCTCTGTGGTCGAACACTAGGTCGTGTCTCAGTTTTCGGTCCCATCTGTCCCACCTTCGTCCCGCTCCCCACAACATCGCCACGAGGACCTGCATCACAGCATAAGGGCATCTACACGTTGCGCGCTCGCAGCGCCAGAGTTGCTCGAAACTGGGCCAGTATGGTCAATCGCGTTCCGTCTGCCACGCAAACGTGCTACGAGCAACTCACGACGACTCCGTGCAAACAGATACCTCGCCGGGTCTTCCCGCTGCGCGGTCGCCCCTTCAGGGACCTGTGGGAATACGAGGTGACCGGAGCCGAGAGGTTGTACTACCTACCGGATGCCCATCACGAACGCGAGATGCTTGGGTGGGAGCCTGACAAGCAGAACGAGCTGGTTTGCCTGGTAGTCGAGTGCGGAGGTCATATTCCCCCTCCGCAGCGGCACTAGGCGATGCCGGCATGGTAGCCTGTCGCTCTGCCAAGAGCCTCCTTATGCCATGAGCTGAAAGGTGACAACACTTGACGATCTCCACAGACACGCCAACTATGTGTTTGACTGGCAGTGAAGAGCTGTTTGCGGATGGGCAGCAGTTCGACAACGCAAAGATCCTCGCCTTTTGGCGATGGGGGTTCAGCAACCTGCGGGTCAACGATGTGCGGGGGATCTTTGCCGAGTGGCTCATAGGTGTGCTGCTGGGCATCGAGCTAACCACCCGCGTGTCCTGGGCAGGCTGGGATCTGGAGACCGCAAGCGGCATCAAGATCGAAGTGAAGGCTGCCGCCTACCTACAGGAATGGGCGCAGAAGGGTCCTTCCAGGATCGTATTCACTCGTCTCAAAGGGCAGCTTTGGGACCCGCTAACGGGATATTCGGGTACCGCGACCTACAACGCCGATCTGTACGTGTTCTGCGTTCAGATTGAGCGGGACCCGGAGAGGTGGAACGCCCTGGACATGGGGCAATGGCGATTCCACTTGTTGCCGAGAGAAGCCCTCGCTGGTCGCAACTTGAAGAGCATCTCCCTCAGCACCTTGTCCACCATGACCGTTGCCTTGACCGTGAGGGAGTTCCGACGGGAGGCGGAGAAGATGATCGAATCAATCGCCGCTGCTCGGGAGGGTGCTACCGACCAGGATGAGTCTAGACCTGGCGATGGGCAACGAACTCCTAGAGGAGACGGGGGCCGGGAACCTCTTTATGGTGTTCGGTGAGCCGATCGTCAGTCAATTGTCAAGCGCTTGCCCGTACTCGTTGGGTCATCAACCCTCTATCGGCTTTCCCGATCCTCTCGAATGAGGTCGGTCAGCGAGAAGTCCAGGGGACCGATCTTCTCTCGCAGCTTCTTCACCTCTTTCTCCAGCGCACGGCGGCGCTCCAGATCCTCGGGAGTCGGCGGGACGTACGGAGGGAGCAACGAGTGAGGCCGGGATGTCGGTTTGATCTTCTTCTTGCGTTCCATGGGGATTCCTCCTCGTCGTCTAGCATACTTTATTTCCGTCCGTAAGGGTCTGAACCGCCGTTCAACTCATTGATCAGTATTGACCTAGTTTCTCGCTAAGTGCGGCGTTCCACAAGTGAGATGTCCTCTGTGGGACGTTCCTCAGCGGGAAGAGCAAGAATGGACACGCTTCGATCTCGATGACATCGGGATAGCTGACGTGCCATTCCCTCTCTCTTCGCAAAGGGAGAGGGCGAGGGTGAGGGTCCCCCTGGTCTTCATCGGTCCGGGATGGCGATCCATCGGCGTCAGGGGCTGAACCCTCACCCTGACCCTCTCCCTTTGCGAAGAGAGAGGGAATAGCGCCGCCCGCTCGCTGTTCATGTGGAACTACGCACCAAGTCGAGTGAGTTCATCGAGCTTCTGCTCGCGGAGCGTGTCCCGGTGGCGTTTGAACTCCATGAGATCACCAAACCGGATTCGGCGATGAGTGCCTGCTTTCGTAAATGGTATGCGCCCTTCCTCAAGCAGACGAACGAAGTACTGCCTGGACACGTTGAGGATATCGGCTGCCTCCTGGGTCGTCAACTCCTTGTGGATCGGGACGATGGAGATCGCGTCACCGCGGTTGAGCACTTCCAGTGCCGCCTGTATGACTCGGTACAGCGATGGCGGTAATGTCAATACCTGGCCATCAGGTCCAATGAGCCTGGCTTGGACATCCTCTGTGGCGTGGCTAAGTTTCCTGTAGACCGTTTCGATATCTCGGCGCTCATCTTCTGCTGGAGCAATGGGGCCGCGGGCGGGTAGTGTCACTGCCATGGGTGTTGCCTCCAAACGCAGTATAGCCCCTAAACGCTATAAACGCAATCCTCTTGGGCAAACGGGCGTGAGTGTGCTATACTCGCCGAGCAGCGTAGTCCTTACTCGCTACAGGTTAGCAGTCCCCTTGGGTCCCGAAGCCATCTGTGATGGGATCACTGCAATGAATGACATTGAGGACACCTATGCCACGATTGACTGAGCAGGAACGACAGGAGATCATCCGCTACATCGAAGCTGACAAGCCTCTACCGGACAAATACCGGTTTCTTCTCTTCGAGGACAAGCGCGAGGTGGAGTTGGTGTGGAAGGGAAGAGGTAATGGCGAAGATTAAAGTCCTCAACCAAGAAATTGGCTACTACTCGCAACGGGATACCGACTTTATTTGCATAACAGGCATGGCGCGCTACAAGGACGAGAAACGGACCGACTACATCATTCAGAATTGGCTTCGGAATCGCAATACCATCGAGTTTGTGGGTCTCTCGGAGCAACTGAACAACCCCGGTTTTAATCCCATCGAATTCGAGGGGTTTAGAGTACAGGCCGGACTCAACAGCTTCTCCCTGACTGCCAAGCGAAAGAAAGACATCGATGCGCTGGACATTGAAATCCCCGTGCTCACCCCCCGAGTGTATCGCGAATACAAGAACTTGGGCGATCTGGATACAGGCGCGCTCGGACACCAGCCCGTGGCATTCTGGCAGTTCAGCGAAGAAGAACAGCGAGAGATCGTCTTCAAGGACATCACGTTCAACCGAATCATCGGGGACAGCCACTTCGAGTTGCTTTTTGCCCGTTTCTTGGATGACTGCGATGATGTGGTGTCCTTCGCCAAGAACTATCTGGCGGTACGCTTCAAGCTGGACTACGTCAACGCGGACGGTGACATTTCCAATTACTACCCGGACTTTCTGGTCAAACTGTCCGGCAACCGAGTTTTCATCGTCGAAACCAAGGGCCAGGAAGACCTGGACGTTCCACTGAAGATGCGACGATTGCGCCAATGGTGTGAGGACATCAACCGGGTGCAGGCAGAGGTGAAATACGACTTCGTTTACGTGGACGAGGAAAGCCTAGAGCGATACAAGCCTAGCTCATTCGGGCAGTTGGTTGATGGGTTCAGGGAGTACAAGGAGTAACTTCATTAGGCCGGTCGAGCGGCTACCCAATCGCAAAGCCGCACTACAACTCCTCCTCAAAGTAATCCAGATCCACCTTCTTGACGGTATAGTTTGTCACTTCCGTGACCCCGACGCCGTGGTCGATCATGTACTGCGCCAGCCGTTCGCCGCCAATCAAGACGATCTTCTTGTCAATCCTATGGACATACTCTATCGCTTCCTTGGAGAATTGCGAGGTTGTGATCAACACACCCTTTCTCGCCCTCTCTCCATCCAGACTCCCAGCAAATGCTTGTACCGTTGGGCGGCCGACGACCCCTTCCCATCTCTTGGCCTGAACGTAAACGACGTCTAAGCCAAGCTTGTCTTCCTTGATCACCCCATCGATGCCGCCATCACCGGTGCCTCCGACGGCTTGCGCCGCGTCCCTCCTGGAACCACCGTAACCCATGGACACCAGTAGGTCAATAACCAGGCGCTCGAAGAAGTTTGGTGAGCACTTCTTTACCAGTGCCAGCAGTTCCTGTGCTAGATCGCGTCTCAGACTCTGATAGATGGATTCCAGAGCCTCGCTGGGGGGCAGTTGGGGTTGCTCAACGTTGTTTACCTCCTGCGTTTCGTTGCCAGTGGGAAGCGCCGTCAAGCCCTTGAACTCTCGAAACTCATCGAACTGCTCCAGGAACTTCGTATTGATCTCGGGAGGGTTGCTGCCCAACACGCCGCTTCCTCTTCCCGTAATACGGAATCTGCCCCGACCACAACTTTCGAGAAGCTCCGCTTCTTTCAGGTACTTCTGGGCCCATCTCACGCGATTGGCAAACCTGGCCTGGGTGCCGCTGGGCAACAACTCGTTTCGATCAGCATCAGACAGGTGGAACTCGGTGGCCAGAGTCTCCTCGACCTCCCGGAAGGTATGCTCCTTCTGGTCGCCCGCAAGCTTCAAGAGTGAGAGCATGAAAGACTGAAAACTCGGAACCGGCATTCGTTCCACCTCCTATGCTTCTTGATGACTCGCTACATGTCGGCAATGACGATGACCTACAGCGATTTTCACAAAGGCTGAGGAGTAGTCCAACCGTACGTAGGGGCGGACGGCTCTGTCCGCCTGGGTGGTGGGGTCCGGCCGTGGTCCCACCGCCAACGCTGGTACGCTGGATCACGCAACGCTTAACTTGCCAAGATGGCATGCGCATCTGCGAACACACGATGACGCCTCCCAGCACCGCCACCCACCCTGCCCCACCCCAGGCGGACAGAGCCATCCGCCCCTACGTGGGCTAGTTGGCCTGCTCAGTCACTCCTAGAGCTGCAGTAACCGAGAAACTGTGTGACAAGGGCCACTACGCTCTGGGCGCTCTCCCGTCATTCCCGCTTCCGCGAGGTCGAGACCGTCACGGAGACCGCCACGGTCTCGAAGACCGCAGCGGTCTGGCGATCAATCACCCGCCTGAGGCGGACGCTCCTTGACGGGCTCATCCCGCAGTTACGACCAGGTCTCATACGAGTGCCTAATGGTCGAACGCGAATCGGCTGGGCTCAACAGTATAATAGAGATATTCAATCTGGCAATCAATAGGCAGGGCGATAGTTTTGGGGAAATGGAACTGGGCTTGGCAAGAAAAGAGGGCAAGGGCCGCTCGACACGCTACGTCTCAGCGGTTGGCACGTAATCGTCAGATAATCGTCCGATGAAACCACGTAATCGTCAGATCACCCGGGTTTCTGTGCCCCGAGGCAGCAATCTTAGATCCCTCGTCGTGGTTCCTGCCGTTGGTCCTGATCGCCCTCTTTCTTGATAGCGCTGATACGTCCGTCCATTTCCATGAAGACGTACTTGACGTCTTCCAGGCGCTCAACACCCTGGAGGCGCAACTGACTCATGAGCTCTTCCGGTGTGAGGTGCTCTTTGCGCATGTTGGCTTTGATCATCTCGCCATTGCGCACGAGGAGCAGCGGCGCTGGCAAGAGCACTCTGCGCACTCGACGCCATCTCATGCTGGCGTAGGAGAGAAACCAGTTCCAGAAGATGAGGGTGCTGGCCAGCACTAGCCCATCAGGTACGCTCTGGTAGTCGTCCGCCATGGCATTCTGGACGGCGTCGGCTATCAGCACTAGGACGAGCAGGTCGGTGATATAGATGTCTGCGGACTCACGTTTGAGGATCAGCCGGAAGAGACCGACCAGGAAGAGGTATACGATGGAGATGCGGAGGAAGGACTCCAGGATCGGTTTGGTGGGCACCAGCATGCTGCCCCAGTCTATCCCGCCCCACAAGATGTTCTCCACGTGCGTTGTCGTCCTTCTGCCCTGCTTGCGGTTTTCCAATCGCTCCGGACTCCCTCGCCAGATCATCTGTTCGCCAGGAAGGGGGACGGAGCCAGCAGCTACCCTACGAGTGTGCAAATAGCGTTCCGGCAGGTTGCGCTTGAAGCATGAAAGTCTGCAAACCTGGAACCGGCAACCCTTAAGTCTCCTGCGCAACTTGTCGATTAGTTAGATGAGACGTGGTCATAAATCACGGTCGGTGCGGAGCGCGAAGGCGGGTACCTGGGAGCGTCCGCCTCAGGCGGGCGCGAGCACTCGGCCCGCCTGAGGCGGACGCTCCCAGGCAGCATCGTCTCACGACTATGACCTGGCCTCAATTAGATAGCAGCGGTTGCGGTGGTGCGGTTGAGTCCGGGTCGAGGCCCCGCCGTAGTTGATCAGACCCAATCGCTCCGTGGGCTCAAGAAGCCAAAGCGGCCATGCCGCAAGCGGGTCGGTGAGCACAACCACGCACGGCGCCGCGAGACAACTTGTACCCGCCAGCCAGCCACGACGGTTTTGACGACCGGGAGTGGCTCTGGTAGAATGTGTCCTTGGTTCCTCGGGCCAGATTCGTTCGCTGGACCAAGCAAGCGTGACATCTACGGCTCTCCGTTGCGCGCGCTTGATCCAGCGGCGTTGCGGCATAACATTCGCAAGCCTGATCGCCACAAGGAGGCGGTCGGGAGGAAAGGAGAAGGAGGGAATGGATGAGAAAACTGCCTAAACGGATGCACTCTAGCCTCGCGATTATCGCCGCTCTTGCCCTGATCTTGGCGGCCATCGGGCAAGGAGTCGCGCCTCGTCAGGCGCTTGCCGACGGACCGCAGAGCGGGGCCGGATCGGGAGGTGTAACCGCAGTTACCGACGTCAGTCGACTGCCGAAGGCCAGCGACCAGCAACTGCAGGCGCAGGAGAGCGCGCCCCTCGGGCTTGGCATGAGCGCGGATCAGTACGCTCAGTTGAAGGAGCGCGCAGCTAGCACAGCCCCGTCCCTGCCGTTGGGTGCCGCGGTGGCCGACGTTTCGGCGTCCGCAGCCTTGTCGGCCCAGGCGCCTACTCTGGGTAACAACTTCCAGACCATCCAGTACACGGGTTGGATCCCACCCGATGGCGCCATGTCGGTTTGTGCTCTTCACGTTGTAGTGGCCGTCAATTCATCGTTGGCCGTTTACAACAAGACCGGCACGCTTTTGACGGGTCCGACCACCTTCACCAGTTTCTTCGCCAGCCTCAATCTCCCCGCGGGGACTAAGATCTTCGACCCGCGGCTCGTCTACGACCAGTCAACCGACCACCACTTCCTTGTGGCGGCCGCCACGAATAGCACGCTCCAGCAGGCCTGGTACGTGATCGCCATGAGCCAGACGGGCGATCCAACGGGGTCATGGCGGTTGTGGGCCCTCGACTCTACGCAGAACGGCTCCAATTCCACCCCGTATTGGGCCGACTACCCGATGCTGGGGATCGATTCGCAGGCCTTGTATATCACGGGCAACATGTTCCTCTGGAGTGGCGGTTACTCCCAGGACGTGAAGCTGCGCATTTTCAATAAGTCGCAATTCCTCTCTGGTAGCAGCAGTATAAGCTGGTATGACTTCTGGAATCTGAAGAACGCCGACGGAACGCAGGCCTTCAGCCTGCAACCGGCCGTCACCTTCGGCAACCCGGGCGCTGAATACCTGCTCAACACGCAACTCGGGACAGGCAGCTACGTTACCCTGTGGGCACTTACCAACCCGTTGAGCGCTGCCCCCACGCTCACCAGACAGGCGACCTTGACGGTGCCCGGGTTCGCCATCCCGCCCAACGCAACCCAACCCGAGACGAGCACGCTACTGCACACTGGCGATGATCGCATGTTGAACGTCGTATACAAGAACGGCTCACTGTGGGCGGCCCACAACACCGCGGTCAACTGGGCCAGTGGGACCTACTCGGGCATCCGCTTCTACGAGATCCTCCCAGCCTCGAATACAGTCAAACAGGCCATCTCATACGGTGCTGATGGATCTCACTACTACTACCCGACCATCATGCCCGACAATGCGGGCAATGCAGCCCTTGTCTTCAATCGGTCTAGCGCCTCTGAGTATGTCGGGGTTCGCTTTACCGGACGGCTGAGCAGCGATCCGCCGAATTCACTGCAAGGCAGCGCCAGCCTGGTGGCAGGGCAAGCATCCTACGTTCGCATGGACAGCAGCAGCCGCAACCGCTGGGGCGACTACAGCGCCATGGCGCTCGATCCCAACGGCAACACCTTCTGGATGTTCGGCGAGTACGCTGCGTCTGTCAACCAGTGGGGCACGTGGGTTGGCAGCACATCGTTTGGCGCGCCCCCGCCAGGTCCTACCACCATTCGCAACGTGTACGCCACACCCAACCCGTTCAATCCTAGCGCCGGTAACACAACCATCCGCTACGATCTGTCCGGCACCTGCAACAACACGATGGCGATCCTCCTCAATATGCAGCAGGGCACCACGGTCAAGACTTGGACGCTGGGGCAGCAGCCTGCTGGGACTCGCACCTTCACCTGGGATGGCGCGACCGCGGGAGGGAGCGGAGTAGGAGAAGGCATCTACGCTGTTTACGTGGCCTGTCTGGATGGCGCGCAGCCAGCACTGGGCTACCAGTTCGTCAACGTGAGCCCGGTCCTCACCAACATGGCGATCACACCACTGCCGTGGAATGCGGGAGCGAGTTCCTCGTTCCAGTACACACTCGCGCAGGGGATGCCGGCAATCGCGCTGATCCTGAACCTGCAGTTCCAGCCGCTCAAGATCTGGAACTGGAACAACTCCCCAGCCGGAGTGACAACCCTGAACTGGGATGGCAAGGATATGGCGGGGAGCACCGTGCCGGCCGGGCGGTATCTTTATGCCGTGCTGGCTGTGGACGTGGCGGGAGCGCAGCACGTAGGTATGGAGTTCTTCGACCTAGGGTCCCCTCAGCCCTACTCGCCTGACCAAGCGGCGGCAATGGCGCAACTGGCGGATATCATGGCGCGGTAGCGCAGGCTTCTCTCCGCACACCTGACTCGCATTCTTGGCGACATGACGCAGCAGGGGCTTCGATAGCCCCTGCTGTCTTTCTATGCGCCGCTACCTATGATCGTGTTCGCGACCCTCGCAACAGCGGGAGGTCGACCGGGTCTTACTTCTGCGCCTTGACGGCGTCCGCCAGCTTCGCGCCGGGGCTGAAGGCGGGTCTCTTACCGGCCTTGATCGTGATGGCCTCGCCGGTGCGGGGGTTGCGGCCAGTGCGCTCTTTGGTTTCCGTGACCCGGAAGGTACCGAAACCGGTGATGCGTACCTCTTCGCCTCGACTCAGAGCATCCGCGATGACGTCCAGCGTGGTGTTGATTGCCTGATCTGCCTTGGCACTGCTCAGCCCGGCCTTCTCAGCTACGCGCTTCACCAGCTCCGTCTTTCCAAGCATGTTGCGTCTCCTCCTCACTGTTGTTGAGATTCAGGATCTCGCAGCCCACCGGCCGCGCGCGGCCCGCGGTTGCGCCACAGCGCATCGCTACACGAGTGCCCGCGCAGCAAGATCTGTGCCAGGAGTCCCACCTTCCGACTGCCGCAGAGCCAGTCACCCAACAGGTGAGCAGCTAGCGGCCGTCTCTTACGTCGTATTATACAGCAAATCGGCTGTGCTGTTTAGTGGTAAACGGCGCAAAATCAAGGCATTTGGGCAATTCGCCCCTATTCTTGATCCGTGCCGCCATTTCGGACCCCGGACCGATCAAGCCGACCCTCACATAAAACCCTGGCATCCGTTTTGCAACGAAGATCAGCAAGCCGAGCGGTTGTATCGAGATCGTTGCGGCGGCATCACCTGAGCGCTTGCGGCGCCTCTCTTGCGGGGGCGCGACTGGACAAGGGGGACTCATCATGAAAGTGAGACGCAGGTTCTGGGTGCTTCGGCTCATCGCGGAGCTACTCAAGCTAACGGCCCTGGCTACGCTGGTTCTGGGCGCGCTGGGTCTCGTGACGGCCTTCGGCGGGGAGTTCGCGACCATGGTCGCGACGGGAGCGCGGCCCCTGGGGTTGCCCCAGTTGCCCGACATCCTTTTCACGGTCCTCGGCCTGGCTTCCATGGCAGTGGGCTTTGTGACGTTCCTGGTTCTCTACGGCATCAGTCAGTTATTCTACGTTTTCATAGCGATCGAGGAGAACACTCGGGCTCTTCGTCAGACTCGCCGGGTTCCCCTGGAGGAGGCCCCCGCGCTGCCGAGAACGGCCGAACTGGCTGGCTGAAAGAGGGTCGGTCGTCACCTGCAAAGTAGCCCGCCTTTGTTGTACAATGTTCGGGCCATGGAGACACCGATTCGCCGTCAGTACCTTCAGATCAGGAAGCAGTATCCGGACGCTATTCTGCTGTTCCGGCTGGGCGACTTCTACGAAACCTTCGACGAGCAGGCCGAGTTGGTCGCGCGCGAGTTGGAGATCACGCTGACCTCGCGGGAGATGGGCAAAGGGCAGCGTGTGCCGCTGGCCGGCATCCCCTATCACGCCGCCAGCGGCTATATCGCCAAGCTCGTGGGACGCGGGCACAAGGTAGCGGTCTGCGAGCAGATGTCGGATCCCGCCGAATCGCGCGGTCTTGTCGAGCGGGCAGTGGTCCGTGTGGTCACGCCCGGCACAGTGGTCGACCCCGGCATGCTGGAGTCCAAGAGCAACAACTATCTGGTCGCAGTCGTGGCGGACGGCGATCAGGCTGGAGTGGCCTACGTCGACGTTACCACGGGCGAGTTCGGAGTCACACAGATAGCTGCCAGCCAGGTCTCGATCGAGGTTGAGCGGCTGCAGCCGGCGGAGCTCCTGATCCTAGCTGGATCGGAGCAGGTTGCACCTGGGCCCACCATCACGCCGCTGGAGGAGCGCTATTTCCGGCTGTCGCGAGCGCGAGAGACGTTGCTGCAGCATTTCGAGGTCGCCTCGCTAGAGCCTTTCGGTTGTGGGCATTTGCCCCTGGCCATTAGAGCGGCCGGCGCCGTGCTGCAGTACGTGGCGGAGACACAGCGGCCGGCCCTCGGTCAGCTTTCCCATCCGCGAACCTACTCCGTTGACGCCTACATGGTGCTGGACGTGCAGGCTAGACGCAACCTGGAGATCTTCCAGGCGGCTCGCTCCGGAAACGCTCGTGGATCTCTGCTGGGGGTTCTCGATCTGACACGCACACCCATGGGGGGGCGCTTGCTCAGGAAATGGCTGGGACAGCCGCTCCTGGAGGTGCGCCGCATTCACGCCCGTCAAGAAGTGGTCGGGGAGCTTCTGCGCGGCGACATCCTGCGCGACACCGTTCTCTCCAAGCTCGCCCGCGTGGGAGATTTGGAGCGGCTCATCAATCGGATCTCCCTGGGAGTCGCCTCGCCGGCCGATGTCACAACGCTACGTCGAAGTCTGGAAGGGGTGGCGGAGGTGCGACAGGTGATCCTTCCCGAGGCGGACGCCGCCGCGGACAGACCATTCCAGTCGGGACTTGTTCGGGATTTCGGCGTGACCTCGCTTCCGGCGGCGCGTGGTCCACTGGCACGTCTGAGTGAGCGCATGGACGACTGCACCGAGATCGTCGAGCTTATCCGCCACGTGATGGTCGACGATCCCCCGCCGTCGTTGGCGGATGGAGGGGTGATCCGTCCCGGCTTCTCCGAGGAGCTGGACGGCATGCGCAAAGCCACCAGCTCTGCCAAGGACTACATCGCGAGCCTGGAGCGGTCGGAGCGCTCCCGCACTGGCATCAAGTCGCTAAGGGTCGGCTATAACCGCGTCTTCGGCTACTTCGTGGAGGTCAGCAACGCCAACCTGGAGATGCGCTTCAACAGCGCAGTCGCCAAAGAGGCTCAGTTGAGCACGGGGCAGACCGAGACCACCACCTGCAACTGTGCCACTACGCGGGAGCACCTGGAGCGCTGCCTGGGATACGTTCGGAAGCAGACTCTGGTCGGTGCCGAGCGCTTCTTCACGCCGGAGCTGAAGGAGTACGAGGCGCTGGTGCTGAACGGGCAGGAGCGCATCGGCGAGCTGGAATCGGCCCTCTTCCGACAGCTCTGCCGACAGGTGGCGGACATGGCCCCGCGCGTTCGGCGCACTGCCGAGACGATCGCATGTCTGGATGTGCTGGCCGCCTTCGCGGAAGCAGCGGCCCGCTTCGGCTTCGTTCGCCCGGAGGTTGGCGAAGGGGACGAGTTGTTCATCAACGCCGGACGCCATCCGGTCGTCGAGCGAACCCTTCCCGCTGGCGAGTTCGTGCCCAACGACGTGCGCCTGTCCAACTCCCAGGAGCAGATCCTGGTTCTCACCGGTCCCAACATGGCGGGCAAATCGACTTACCTGCGCCAGGTGGCCTTGGTCGTGGTCATGGCCCAGATCGGCAGCTATGTGCCGGCTGAAACGGCCAAAATTGGGGTGGTAGATCGTATCTTCACCCGCATCGGGGCCCAGGACGATCTGGCTCTCGGTCAGTCCACCTTCATGGTTGAGATGCTGGAAACCAGCCTGGCTTTGCTGCAATCCACGCCGCGATCCTTGCTCATTCTGGACGAGGTCGGCCGCGGCACGAGCACCTACGATGGTCTGGCCATCGCGCGGGCTGTTCTGGAGTATCTGCACAACGATCGGCGCTGCGGAGCCAAGACGCTCTTCGCGACCCACTACCACGAGCTGACCAAGCTGGAGGAGCTTCTGCCCCGCGTGCGGAACTATCGGATGGCCGTGTTGGAAGAGGGGGATCACATCGTCTTTCTGCGACGCGTGATTCCCGGTGGGGCAGATCGCAGCTATGGCGTCTACGTGGCCAGATTGGCCGGCATTCCCAAGGCCGTCACGCGACGGGCCGAGGAGATCCTGCGGGAGCTCGAGGAGGGCACCCGATCCGATCATCAGGACGGGCGTCATGGCTTGCCGGCGCCGGCTCTGCAGTTGTCGCTGTTCCCTCAGGCCGATCCGCTGATCGAGGATCTGTCCGAGATCGACGTGGACTCATTGACGCCCCTGGAGGCAATCACGAAGCTATACGAGCTCCGACAGCGTGCCAGACGGTCTGCCGAAATGAAGACGAAACCTTGAAGCTGTAACTGGAGGGTAGCATGGATCATCGGCCTATTCTGAATACCGATCGCTCTCGCCGCCACGTGCATCCCAGCGTGTTCGTGGCCGAAACGTCCACCCTGGTGGGCGACATTGTCATCGGCGAGAACTCCAGCGTCTGGTTTGCGGTCGTGATCCGCGCCGACGGAAATCGAGCCACCATCGGGCGCGGAACGAACGTGCAGGATGGCGTCATCATTCACGCCGACACGGATAACGCAGTGACGATCGGCGATAACGTCTCGCTGGGGCACGCGGCTATCGTTCACGGGGCCGTCGTGGAGGACAACGTTGTCATCGGTATAGGGGCACGGGTGCTGAGCGGTGCCCGCGTTGGCGAGTACAGCCTGGTGGCCGCCGGCGCTCTGGTCCCCGAGGGCGTCGAGATTCCCCCTCGCTCAGTCGTCATGGGAATGCCGGGCCGAGTGGTTCGACAGGTCTCGGACAAAGAGCTCGACCTCATCCATCGCACGGCCACCCGCTATGCGTCTGCTGCGGCGGTCTTCAAGAGCCAGGCGTAGTCAACCGGTCGCCAGATGAGCGAGCATCCTGTCCCCTCTCCCTTTCAGGGAGAGGGCTAGGGTCCTGAATCGCTTGACAAGCTACGGATCGGCATGTTAACATCACGTCCAACAGAGCGCACGAAGCCAAGCAAGGGGGTATCTACCGCAAGCGCCGCCAGGCGCTCGGACCTTGTCTGACAACTGTATAAAGACGTTGCTCTTATCCAGAGAGGTGGAGGGAGACGGCCCGATGAAGCCCGGCAACCAGCGCGGGTGAGAGGCTGAGCGGAGACCCTGCGGCCCCACGGCCCCAGGCAGCCTTTCCCAGATGCACATGGTGCCAATTCCGGCAGAGCGTTCTGCAAGATGAGAGGACAGAGCTGCAATCAGATGACCTCTTCACCAGCAGAAGAGGTCAATTTATTTCCGCGCGTTTTAGCACCCAATGCCCAATCGTGCGATCTAGTGGGGGACGGACTTGCGCGGCGCCCCACAAACCAAGGGATTCCTTCGGGGGGACACTCCGAGGCCCTTGGCCGTGCGGCGCTTGTGCTAGGAGGGAGAAGAACAAAGATGTCATTTGTCAAGAGTCTCGTGTGTCGGGAGTGCGGACGAGAGTACCCGGAGTCGCCGCTCTACGTGTGTGACTTCTGCTTCGGACCGCTGGAGGTCAAGTACGACTACGAGGGCATGCGGGGTGTAGTCACCCGCGAGAGTATCGCCCGTGGGCCCCTCACCATGTGGCGCTATCGAGATCTCCTGCCGGTTGGCGACGGCCATCTGATTGATATCGCGGCGGGCTTCACGCCCTTGCTTAAGGCCGATAACCTTGGACGGCTCCTGGGGCTGTGCGAGCTGTATCTGAAGAACGATTGCGTGAATCCCAGCTATTCGTTCAAGGATCGCGTCGTGGCCGTCGCGAGCAGCAAGGCCCTCGAGTTTGGGTTCTCGACGATCGCCTGCGCGTCTACCGGCAATCTGGCCTGCAGCGTCGCCGCTCACGGAGCCAAAGCGGGGATGAGGACGTACGTGTTCATACCCTCTGACCTGGAACAAGGCAAGGTCATCGGCGCGGCCATTTATGGCCCAACCCTGGTGGCGGTGGACGGCAGCTACGACGATGTCAACAGGCTGTGCAGCGAGCTAGCCGATCGCTACGGCTGGGCTTTCGTCAACATCAACGTGCGGCCCTACTACTCCGAAGGCAGCAAGACCCTGGGCTACGAAGTGGCTGAACAACTGGGGTGGCGTGCGCCCGATCACGCTATCGTTCCGATGGCCTCCGGCTCGCTTTTCACCAAGGTCTACAAGGGCTTGAACGAGCTGGCGAACCTGGGTATTATCGATCCAGTCAGGACTCGGATGTCCGGAGCGCAGGCGGCGGGCTGCTCGCCAATCGTGACCGCTTACGAGCATAAGTCGTTCAATATTAAGCCGATCAAGCCCAACACAATCGCCAAGTCGCTGGCCATAGGGAACCCGGCCGACGGCTACTACGCCCTGAAGGTCATCGCGGCGTCCGGCGGAGCCGCGGCCGCGGTCACGGACGACGAGGTTGTCGAGGGGATCAAGCTCCTGGCCGAGACGGAAGGCGTCTTTGCCGAAACGGCCGGTGGCGTGACAGTGGCCGCCCTCAAGAAGTTGGCTGCCAGCGGGGTCGTTCGTCCTGATGAGCTGACAGTTGCCTATATCACCGGGAATGGTCTCAAGACTCAAGAAGCGGTGATGGGCAAGCTGAAGGAACCACTGCACATCAAACCGACGGTTACAGCCTTCGAGGAGGCCGTGGCGCAGCGCAAGGATCTCGCGCCACTGTCCGTTTGAGACATGGTTCATGAGTTGGAGCAAGCACATGCCTAAACTACGAGTGTTATTAACGTTTCCCGGCAATCTCATCAAGGAGCCGGTGATCTACCGCCTGAGCCATGAGTTCGAGATCGTCACGAACATTCGCCGAGCCGACGTGACGGAGGAGATCGGCTGGGTGATCCTGGAGCTCGATGGAGCCCAGGAGGAGATCGATCGGGCTATCGCCGCGGCCAGATCCTGGGGAGTCCAGGTCGATCCCGTGCTCGGCGACGTTCTCGAAGGCTAGCTCTGCGAGGGTCCCCGGCCGCAGTGCCATATCACTGGTTGGGGGACTACATGTCTGCCTGCGGTGCTATCGAGGGCGCGTTGCTATCCGCCCTGGCCTGCATCTGAGAGGCACATCGTTGCACTACATAACAAGGAATCGTGGAAAGGGGACGAACTCCAGTGAGCATCAAGGTCAAAATACCGACGCCACTACGCAAGCTTAGCAGCGGAAGCTCGGAGGTGTCCGTGACGGCCACCTCCGTGGCGGAGTGCGTCGAGGTGTTGGAAGCGCAGTATCCTGGCTTCAAGGAGCGACTCTGCGACGAGTCTGGAGACCTGCGCCGCTTCATCAACGTGTACGTGAACGGCGAAGACGTGCGCTTCTTGAATGGTCTGGCCACGGCGCTCAAGGCCGGCGATGAGATCAGCATCGTGCCGGCGGTGGCCGGGGGAGCGTTCAGTAGCCTCTAAGCGGTTGCCGGCTGCGGCTGCCCATCGATCGGCTGTGCGATTTGCTCTTCGCGCAGCTGATCGATCCGCTTGCGAAAGGCTTTGATGCTCTTCTCCACCTGGCTTTCCATGGCCTTGGCGACCAGCCGCTCGATGAAACGCGGTCCCACCGCCGGCTCCACCCTTAGCTCTAGCGTCACCTTGGTCTTGCCGCCGTGCGGGGTGAAGCTCCATCGACCGGTCAGTGAGCGGAACGGCCCCTGGCACAGAGTGGTGGTGATCGTGTTGCACGGCTCGAAGGTGGCTTTGCAGGTCCACGTCAGAGACAGAGGTCCGACCCGTGCCGTCATCTCTACCAGGTCGCCGTGGACTCTTGCCCCTTCCAAACCGGAGAGGAACTCGGGATAACGCGAGACGTCTGCCGCCAGTTGATACGCGACGTGTTGCGGAGCATCGACAACTTGCTCCGCCAGTATGCGATAAATCAAGCCTAGATCCTTTGGGTACTACTTTGTGCCCGCCACGGCCATCTTAGCAGTTTGCGGGACTGGCCGTCAAGTGCGCGACCGACCTGCCTTTCGAGACCAAGCTACCTTGCGGCTCCAGTTTTGGCGGATGGTCAATCACAACAGATGACAACCTTGATCGACCCCAACATTCTGTACCTGGACCTAGCGTTCCCGTACGGGCCTGATGAGCGCCCGTACGTAGTAATCAACATGATCGCGACGGCCGACGGCAAAGCCACCGTCGCCGGCCGCTCCTCTACCATCGGCAGCCCGCTGGATCGCCTCATGATGCGCCGGATTCGCGCGGCCGCCGACGGCATCCTGACGGGAGCCGGCACCCTGCGGGCCGAGAATATCGACCCCACGCTGCCCCCTAACCTGCAGCAGAGGCGAATCGCCCAGGGACGATCGCCCAACCCCATCGCCGCGATCCTGTCAGGCTCTGGAGAGCTGCCGCTGGAACGCCGGTTCTTCAGTCTCGCCGGCTTCCAACGGGTGGTCTTCGTATCCGCTGCCGCGCCGAGCGCGCGCATCGAGGCCCTCAAGGCGCACGCGCAGGTCTTTCTGCTGGACCCAGGCCGCCCAGCCCTGCGGCAGGTGATGCGGACTTTCCGAACGGAGCTTGGCGTAGGCAGCCTGCTGGTGGAGGGCGGACCCCGGTTGAACGCGGAGCTAATCCACCTGGGCTACGTTGACGAGCTCTTTCTGACGATCGCCCCCAAGATCGTGGGAGGATCCGGGAAGACGATCACGGAAGGAACACCACTACGAGACGACCAGATTAGGCGGCTGGAATTGGTCTCCGTGGCAACGCAGGGAAGCGAGTTGTTTCTGAGGTATCGGTTTGTGTGACGGCGTGCCGAACGCATTCTTGCCATAGAGAACATGAACGTCGCGGGCGGTGCATGATAGAGTGCATTGGCGCGTAGAATCTGTTGAAGGACGCACCGACTGGGGGGAAGAGTGGTCGACATAACAGATGGCATCCGTCTCCACCGGAGTCCGAGCCCTGCTCGGGCACCCGTGGAGACGGGGGAGAATCGAACTCCCCGTCCAGAAAGAGCACATCCAAGGTATCCCACAAGCTTCTTCGGCATTTAGTTGTCGTGCGACCCGCCCTCTGCCGACGAATGGCGAGCGCACCAGTCGATTAGTCTTAGGCCGCTCTTATCGACGTCTGAGCAGCAGCACCCCGACATTGTGTCGTCCATCTCCAGCCCATCGGGGTGAGGCCGAAGTGAACGTAGCGGACGGCTTTACGCCGCTAGAGCGAGTTTCTGGTTGCCAGTTATGGCGTGCCACCTTTTTAACGAGGACTGCGGCGACCTCGGCTTGCAACCTTGTAACGCCTCCCCCTGTCGAAACCTAACGTCCCCTTGTATGTGGTCGGAGGACCCGTGCGTCTCGCTCACCTGCGTCGGTAGGCCGCGCGATCCATCTCCCGTTCGGCGTCGCGCTTGGCGATGGACTCGCGCTTGTCATAAAGCTTCTTCCCGCGCGCCAGCCCGATCTCTACCTTCAGGTAGTTGCCGCGCTCCTTGAAGTAGAGCTTGAGTGGCACCAGCGTGTAGCCCTTCTCCTTCACCTTGGAGGTCAGATAGCTGATCTGATCCCGATGCAGGAGCAGCCTACGCGGGCGCCGGGGCTCGTGCTGGAAGAAGCTGGCCGCCTCGTACGGGGCGATGTGCGCATTCCACAGCCACAGCTCGTGGTCCTGCGGCTTCACGTACGCCTCGCGCACGCTCACCTTGCCGGCCCGCACCGACTTTATCTCGGAGCCCGTGAGGGAGATGCCCGCCTCCAAGGACTCGTCGATAAAGTAGTCGTGATAGGCCTTGCGGTTAAGGGTGACGACACGCTCGGCCATAGGTCATCCTTCCGTCCTCAAAGTATACCATGCCCGGTCAGCCACTCGCAAGCTGCGGAGCGGCAACCGTCATGCTCAATGCAGAGGGCAGCCCACGCGGGCTGCCCCGATATCCATCGCCCTCGACATAACGCTATGGGCGCATGAAAAGCCTACTTTCCGGTGTTGATGTATTCGATGGCGCGCTGGAGCTGTTTGTCGTTTTGATTCTTGACGTCGTCCGGGCTGAGTACGATGTCGATGTCCGGGGACAGCCCTTTGCCCTCAATCAGGCGGCCCTTGGGCGTATACCAGCGGGCCACGGTCACGTAAAGCGCGGAGCCATCGGAGAGCCGCTCGAGTTGATTGACGCTGCCTTTGCCAACCGTCTCGTCGCCGATCAGCGGACCCCGGCCGGCGTCTTGGAGCGCACCAGCCACAACCTCGCTGCCGCTGGCACTGCCGGTGTCTACCAGGATCGCGAGCGGGAGGTCCGGTTCGACCCCGCCCTTTCTGACCGGGTAGTTGACCTTTTTGCCCGCTTGGTCGACGGAGTAGACCACAATGCCGTCCTTCAAGAACTGGCTGGCGACGCCCACGGCAGCGTCGAGCAGACCGCCGGGATTGCGTCGCAGATCCAGAATCACGCCCGTGGCGCCCTGAGACTCGGCGCTCTTGAGGGCGCTGGTCAAATCGGCTACTGTCGTCTCGGTAAACTGCGCGATGCGTATCTGGGCGATCTTGTTGTCCACCATCTTCCAAGACACGCTGGAGGTTGTGATCTCGTCCCGAACGATCGACAGATCTACCGGATGGTTATCGCCCTGGTGTAGGATGGTGAGCTTGACCGTGGTACCTTTGGGACCGCGGATCTTGGTGACTGCGTCGGTTAGGCTGAGCCGCGAGATCTCCTCATCGTCCACCTTGAGGATGATATCGCCCGGACGTATACCGGCCTTGGCGGCAGGCGAGCCGTCGATTGGTGATACCACCGTGACCTGGTTGTTAGTCTTGGTGACCTGGGCGCCGATGCCGGCGAAGGAGCCCTGGAAGTCGCTGGTTTCCATCTTGAACTGGGCAGCGTCGAGGTGCGCTGTCCACGGATCGTTGAGCGAGTCTAGCATGCCGTCGATGGCACCGTACGTGATCTTCTGCGGGTCCTTGAGGCGCTCGGGCTCTACGTACTCCCTCTTGAGGATGCGCCAGGCTTCCCAGAACACGTTGAACTCGGAGCCGAGATCGCCGTTGGAGCCCTTCACGGGCGCGCTAGCCGGCTTGAGCGAAGTGCCTGCCAGAACGCGATCGAAGGGAGGATAGCCCGCGCCGACGGCGAAGCCGGAGCCGAACAGGAGCCCAGCTAGGATGATGACCGTGAAGACGGTGATGGGTACGCGGAGCTTAGACATTGATCCCGCCTTTCTGGAGCTATACATAAGGACCCTAGTGCGAAGTGGCCACCCAAGGCGACCGATGGGTCTGCTACTTACTTCACGCGATAGCGCTTGAAGGTCTCCACGAGATGGGCCGGCAATCGCCCCCGCACCACCGTCCCGTTCACCCGGTGCCGCTCCTCCTCCACCGATCCTTCGCGATGGAACAGTGTCACCATGTTGCCTTCCGCGTACGGGATCTCGACAGTGATCTCTTGCATGACCTCCGCGAGTTGCTCCTCGATCCGTCCCAGAAGCACGCGCAGTCCCCAGCCGTGGGCCGCGGAGACCAGCACAGCAGTCTCTGCCGTGCCCTCCGGCCACGTGGCCGCCCAACTCTGGGCCTGCCGCTGCCGTAGCTGAAAGGCGTGCTCGTCGGGGAAGAGCAGATCGGCCTTATTCAGGGCCAGCACGACGGGCTTGTCGGCCAGATCCAGCTCGGCCACAATCCCCAGCACAATTTCGTTGTGCTCGCGCGCGTGCTCATGCGTTATGTCAAGCACATGCACCAGCAGATCGGCGTCGTGTAGCTCCTCCAGGGTCGCCTTGAACGCCGCCACCAGCTCCGGCGGCAGCTTATGGATGAAGCCGACCGTGTCGGTCAGCAGCACCTGTCGTTTGCTGGGCAACGTCATGAGGCGCGTGGTCGGATCCAGCGTCTCGAACAGCCGCGACCGCGCCTCCACGCTGGCCCCGGTCAGCGTATTGAACAAAGTACTCTTGCCGGCGTTAGTGTAACCGACGAGAGCCACCACTGGCAAGCCTTGCTTCCTCCGTCGGTTGCGATAGCGCTGGCGATGCTCGCGGACGCGCTCGATCTCGTACTTGAGGTGGGAGATGTGCTTCTTGATCTGCCGGCGGTCGGTCTCCAACTGGGTCTCACCGGGGCCCCGCGTGCCGATCCCGCCGCCGAGCCGCTCCAGATGCGACCACTGACCCACCAGGCGCGGCAGCAGGTACTGGTGCTGGGCCAGCTCGACCTGCAGGCGTCCTTCGTGAGTCTGGGCCCGCCGGGCGAAGATGTCAAGAATAAGCGCCGTGCGGTCGAGTACCTTTATGTCAAGCGCGCGCTCCAGGTTGCGCTGTTGCCCCGGCGTCAGCTCGTCGTCGAAGATGGCCACGTCGAAGCCGAGCTGCTCCTTGAGCTCGACCAACTCTCGCAGCTTTCCCGTTCCGAGGTAATACTTCGGCGAAGGCTGTTCCAGCCGCTGAATCAGCGTGCCGATGACCTCGGCGCCGGCCGTCGCGGCCAGTTGGGCTAACTCGTCCAGCGACTCGTCGGCGCCCCAGGTCTGGTCGCCGGTCTCGACGGCCACCAGGAAAGCCCGCTCGGTCTCACCTCTTGTCTCGAATCCGCTTTGTGTGAATCGGGTCAGATATACCTACCTCAGCTTATTGAGTCGCGCAACGGCCTCTTCCAGCCGATCATCGGCCAATGTGATCGAGAGTCGCACGTAGCCCTCGCCGCTGGGACCGTAGCCGGTTCCAGGCGTCACGACTACGTCCGCCTCGTCCAGAAGCTTGGTCGCGAACGACAGCGAAGTGTACCCTGCAGGCACGTGGGCCCACACGTACAGGCTGGCCTTGGGTGGAATCACCTCGCAGCCGACGTGCCGCAGTGCGGCCACGACCTTATCGCGGCGCCTCTGATAGATCCTGTTGTGTTCCTGAATGCTCTCTTGGGGTCCGGTCAGAGCCGTCATAGCCATGATCTGGATGGCCTGCGGGATCCCGGAGTCCATGTTGGACTTGACTCGCATCAGCGCGTCGACGGCCGTAGCGTTGCCAACAACCATGCCCACGCGCCAACCGGTCATGTTATACGTTTTGGATAGGGAGTGGAACTCGATGCCGACCTCGCGCGCGCCCGGTGTCTCCATGAAGCTAACGGGCTTGTAGCCATCGTACGCTACCTCGCTATATGGGCCGTCGTGACACACCACCAGGTCGTGCTGGCGTGCGAAGTGGACCACACGCTCGAAGAAGTCGATATCCGCCACCGCGCCAGTGGGGTTGTTCGGGTAGTTGAGCCAGAGAATCCTGGCTCTGTCCGCCACCGCCGATGGAATCTTCTCCAGATCCGGCAGGAAGCCGGTCTCGGCCGTCATGGGCAGATAGTACGTTTCGCCGCCCGCGAACATGGTTCCGATCGAGTAGACCGGATAGCCCGGATCCGTCACCAGTGCGACGTCGCCGGGATCGATAAAGCAGAGCGCGACATGTGCGATGCCTTCCTTCGAGCCGATCAGCGGCAAGACCTCTTTGTCTGGATCCAGGCTGACGGCAAACCGCTTCTCGTACCAGTCAGCTATCGTGCGCCGAAACTCGGGCAGCCCATCCGACTCCGGGTAGCGATGATTGGCCGGCACCTGCGCGGCCTGACAGAGCGACTCGATGATGTGTGGTGGCGTGGGCAGATCAGGGTCGCCAATCCCAAAGCTGATCACGTCGTGCCCCTGAGCCCTCTTGGCGGCAATCTTTCTGCTCACCTCCACAAACAGGTACGGTGGCAGCTGCCTTACGCGCTGCGCCAGCTGCATCTTCCTTCGATCCTCCTTCTCTCCGCGGGCATCCTTCCGCGGAAGGACGCCCAACTCAATTATAGCCCCGCGAGTGGGTTTCGCTCTAGCAAATGGGCTAATACTGATCCGCCAGGAATGCGCCGACTAGCTCTGCCATTCTGCCGGGAGCGCTGGCATCGGACGCCAGCCAGTGGATGCTTGAATCCGTTGGACGGAACCAGGTGTTTTGCTGCCTGGCGAAACGATGCGTTTCGTTCTTGGTGAGGGCCACTGCCTCGTCCAAAGTGGCCCTACCGTCCAGGTAGTAAGCTATCTGCCGATATCCGAGGCTTGACATGGCGGGCAAGTCGGGTCCGTAGCCGCGCTCGCGCAGGGCCATGTTCTCCTCGATCAGTCCGTGTGCGATCTGCCAGTCAACACGCTCATCGATGCGCCGGTACAACTCCTCGCGTGGTATAGTCAGCCCAAGCTTCAGAACTCGGAAGGGCGTTGATCTCTTCCGTTGCAGCTCCGAGATCGGCGTGCCGGCCTTGAGCGTGACCTCCAACGCTCGGACCACCCTGCGCACGTTCCGCGCGTCGATCCGCCCGGCCGCCACCAGATCCAGGCGCCTCAGCTCCGCGTGCAGGGCCTGGGGACCCTCGCGCTGGGCGCGGGCCTCCAGCTCGCTGCGCAAATCAGGATCGGGCGGAACGCTAGGAATGGCGAGTCCCTCCGCTACCGCTCGCACGTACAGCCCGCTGCCTCCCACCAGGATAGGCAGCTTGCCGCGTTGGTGGACGTCCCGAATAGCGGCGAGGGCCTGGCGTTGGTACAGGGCGAGGGAGTATTCCTGATCGGGATCGACGATGTCGATAAGGTGATGAGGGACCACCGCCCGCTCCGCTAGCGAGGGCTTGGCGGTCCCCACGTCCATGTGGCGATAGATCTGGCGACTATCGGCGTTGACAATCTCGCCCCGGAATAGCGGGGCAAGATACAACGAGGCGCTCGTCTTGCCCACTGCAGTAGGTCCGACGAGCGCGACGAGTGGTCTCACCGTCGGCCCTTCACCTCTGCGAACTGCCTTGCGATGGAGACGAAATCAGCCGCTTTCAGGCTGGCGCCGCCAACCAGCGCCCCGTCGATGTCTGGCTGGGATGCGAGCTCGGTGCTATTCGCCGCCGTCACGCTCCCGCCATACTGGATGCGTAGTCGCTCGCTGGCCGCCGCTCCGAATAGCTCAGCTACGACCGTTCGAATAATATGGATGGTATCGTTGGCCTGTTCTCCCGTCGCGGCCAACCCCGTCCCGATGGCCCAGATGGGTTCGTATGCTATGACCACGCGATCGATCTCTTCAACGCCGGCCAATCCACCGCGTACCTGTCGGCTCACGACCTGGGCAGTCTCTCCCCGCTGGTTTTCCTCCAGCCGCTCGCCCACACACATGATGGGCTTGAGTCCAGCGGCCAGAGCCGACTTGACCTTCTTGTTGACGATCTCGTCCGTCTCGCCGAAATACTGTCGACGCTCGCTGTGACCTAGAATCACGTGCTCGCACAGTGGCGCGAGCATCAGCGGTGAGATCTCCCCCGTGTAGGCGCCCTTCTGCTCGTAGAACATGTTCTGGGCGCCGAGCTTGATCGACGTACCGGCAATTACATCGCGTACGGATGCCAGCGAGACAAATGGTGGACACAGGACCTTCTCCACCCCGGTTGTCGCGTCTAGATCCTCTCGCATGGCCCGGGTCAGATCCATCGCTTCGGCAACTGTCGTGTTCATCTTCCAGTTGCCCGCCACAATCGGTGTACGCATGCGCAACTCCTCTGTTGTCGTCTGGCGAAACGCTGCCAGCGGTATTAGGTGGTCTCAGTTCTTCGTTGTTCGCAGCACCGCAACCCCTGGAAGCACTCGTCCCTCCAGAAACTCCAGCGTGGCACCGCCGCCGGTGGAGACATGGGTCATGCGGTCGCTCAGCCCCAGTTGCTCGACCGCAGCCACAGACTCACCGCCACCGATGATCGTGGTGGCGTTGAGCTCGGCCAGAACACGGGCGATGGAGCGAGTCCCCTCGGCAAACCTTGGAAACTCGAAGACGCCCATCGGCCCGTTCCAGAGGACCGTTTGACAGCGCTTGAGCTCCTGCGAGAAGCTCTCGACGGTCTCCGGACCGATGTCCAGGATACGCCAGCCGTTCGGTACCTGAGTGGCCGGCACCGCGCGGGAAACCGCATCCGCCGAGAAGCTATCGGCGATGACCACGTCCTTGGGCAGCAGGAGCTTGACGCCGCGCTGATTGGCCCGGGACATTATGTCGAGCGCCGCGTCCACCCTGTCCGACTCGACCAGCGAGTCCCCAACCTGGTAGCCATCGGCCAGAAGAAAGGTGTTGGCCATGCCTCCGCCGATGAGCAGGGTATCCACCTTGTCCACTAGGTGCTGCAAGACCTTGATCTTGTCGCTGACCTTGGCTCCGCCGATCACAGCGGCAAACGGACGGGCCGGATTGGTCAGAGCTCTGGACAGCGCTTCGATCTCCTTCTCCATGAGAAGACCCGCGTAGGCTGGCAGGAAGGTCGCAACGCCCTCCGTAGAGGCGTGCGCGCGGTGCGCGGTGCCGAAGGCATCGTTCACGTAGATCTGGGCCAGAGAGGACAACTCCCGCGCGAAATCCGGATCGTTGGACTCCTCGCCCGGGTAAAATCGGATGTTCTCCAGGAGCAGAACCTCTCCCGGCTTCATAGCCTGTTCGGCCGCCTGGGCTTCGGGTCCCACCGCCGCGCCGATCTTCTTGACAGGCTGACCAAGCAATTCGGAAAGGCGCTTGGCCACTGGATCCAGCCTCAGCGCCTCGACGATCTTGCCATCGGGTCGCCCCAGATGGGAACAGAGGATAACCTTAGCGCCGTGGTCGATCAGGTAGCGAATGGTTGGGAGGGCCGCACGAATTCGGGTGTCGTCCATAACTTGCCGCGTTTGCTTGTCAAGCGGCACGTTGAAATCGACTCTGACCAGCACAGGCCGGCTTTTGACATCGACGTCTCGGATGGTTTCTGTTCGCATTTCACCGCCTCACTCGAGATTTCGCCGTCGAACCTCATGCCGTGGCGCACAGCGCCCCACAGCGGTGCACGAGGCGAGCCACCCCACCTCTATTGTCTTGCCAAAACGCGGTAGGGGCGCGATTCATCGCGCCCAACGGACGACCGCCTGTCGACAACGCTCTGTCTTCAGGAACGCGTGCGCTCTGCCGCACGCTCTCCGGCCAACTCGTCGAGCCGAGCCCTGATGTCTGTGGCCTCCTGCAGCGCGGCCGGGTCCAGGTCGAAGACGGCCATGCCCTTCAGGTCGGCCTCGATGACTCGCTCGCTATACGACAGGAAGCCGAGCACCTCGAAGTTCGGCAGATTCTCGCGGATGAACGCGCGGTCGTCAACTGACTTCACCTTGCTGCCGACCACAAAGGTCTTGTCGATTCCTATATCAGCCGCCAGACGACGCACGGTCTCGGCAGTCTGAAGGCTGCGCTGTCCGGGCTCCACTACCACGATGAAGGCATCCACTCCGGTGGCCGTCGCACGACCCAGGTGCTCTACACCCGCCTCCATGTCCATGATCACAACCTCTTTACTCCGCAAGAAGAGGTGCCCGACCAGGCTCTTCAGCAAGACGCTCTCCGGGCAGACGCATCCGCCGCCGCCCTTCTGCACCGTGCCCATCACCAGCAGCCGCACGTCGTGCTTGATCGCGCTGAAGCGATCGGGGATATCGTCAACCTGCGGGTTGAGCTTGTAGTAGCCCCCGGTCTGACCCGGCCGCATTCCGGTGCGCTCCTCGATCAGATCGTGCATGCCGGCGATTGGGGCTATGGCGCTTGCCTCCTCGCGCGAGAAACCGAGAGCCGAGGCCAGGTTTGCGTCGGGATCGGCATCAATGGCCACCACGCGATGTCCGCTTTCGGCGTATACTTTGGCTAGTAGGCTGGCAAGAGTCGTCTTGCCAACTCCGCCCTTACCTGTGATCGCGATCTTCATACGTCGTCCTCTGGGGACATGGAGCAGGGGGAAAGCCGCCAGTTGCGACTCGCCGTGGCGAGGGGAAGAAAATAAGGGAACAGGGACAGGACGTGCCCCCTCCCAACCCTGCAAGACCCCTTGTTGTGTACTAAGAACTATTGTATCGAAAGGCGCATGGGGGCGCAACTTGCCCCGATTTCGTCCTCTGCCGAGCCTAGGCGACTTGCCCCTGGCTCTCCACCGGCCGGCGTTCCTGGGATATCTTGGCGAGAGACAGGTTCTCCCGCCACAGATAGACTAGACCCATCAGGGTGACGGGAACGAACATGACTGCGTGCACGATTAGGCTATATGGGTTGGCCTTCTGCGGATCGACCCCGAACAGCTTCAAGGTATTAGCCGCTGCGAACTCGAAGGGACCAATGCCGCCCTGAGAGGCCGGCACGGAGGCGGCCAGATTGGCCGTCGTAGTCATCAAGAGCGTGGGCACCACTCCTTGTGGCATATCGAAGCTCAGCATGACCACCCAGTATACGCCTGCCTCGGCCAGCCACGATAGGATGGACAGGGCGAAGACCGTCAGCGCCGCCCGCGGGCTGCGTAGCACGCTGACGCCATCCAGAAAGAGATCCAGCAATCGGTGAGCTTTCATCGCAAACCGCGCGGGTAGAAGACGCAGAAAGGGCTTGGCTAGGCGCAGCATGATGCCGCGGCGCGTGGACATAAGGATCAAGACCACCAGTCCCCCAACGAAGATGGCGCCGGCGTACCGCAGCACGTCCTGAAGCCATGGGACCATGGGTATCCATGGTAAAACGATGGCCGCCAGGGTGAGCAGTGCCAGTCCATCGAAGATCCGCTCCATGGCGATGGTGGCCAGGATAGACGTCTTGCTGATCTTCTCCTGCTCACCCAGAATGTAGGTTCGGACCAACTCCCCGCCGCGAGCCGGCAGCAGGTTGTTGGCCATATAGCCGATGGTCACCAGAGAAAACAGACGAGAAAAGGACAAAGGCTTGATGGGTCGCATCAGATAGTGCCAGCGCAAGGTGCGGAAGAGCAGGCTTGTTAGGTAGATGCCAACGGCGGGCGCCAGGAACCAGTAGTTTGCTCTGGCTAGCTCGCGGCCCATCTCGGCGAAATCGGTCTTGTAGAATAGCAATGCCAGGAAAATCGCCGCCACGATTAGTCCCAGGACAAACCGTTTCCTACCCACCAGACCGGTCCTTTCCTTTTCTAGCCCATGCTTGCATCTCGCCCACGTGCGCAAAGAACATGACGTCCCGGACCGCGAGGGTACCGGCCAATCCAAGAGCGAGCTTGGCAAGCTGGGGCTGATAGTAGCGCAGGCGATCCAGAACAAAACCTAGCGTCAGGGCACTTCGCACGGGTTCCACCTTCACCTGCGTGAAACCAGCGCGGCCCAGCGCTTCCCGCAGCGTGGCGGGCGAGAAGTAGTAGATGTGCTCTCCAGGTTTGTAATGATACCAACGTCGACCCATCAGACGCGAGGAGCGCGCCTGTACGTTCGGCGTCACCACATGCAGCAGTCCATCCGACCGCAGCCAACATGCCAGCCGCCGGAGAGACGCCACCGGATCCTGCAGATGCTCTACCACGTCGTACAGGGCGATGGCATCCAGGCTATTCTCAGGAAAGCTGGCCTCCTCTATGCGGCCGGTCTGTACCTCCAGATGGCGCTCGTCCCTGGCGAAGGCGCTGGCGTAGGGGCTGACCTCCAGACCAACCGTCTGCCAGCCCTGCTCCCGCGCCACTAGCAGAAAATCCCCAAGGGCACAGCCTGCGTCCAGGATACTGCCCCGTCGTCCGAGTTGGACCTCGATCTCATTCAGGCGACGCGAGAAGGTCAGACGGTTGATGTGCGCCGCGGCAAAATAGTTGGCGTAGCCACCCTTGGTGCGGTCGCTCTCGTAGTACGCCCGGCCATACGTCTCCTGACCGCCGTTGGTCACCGGGCTAATCAGCACCCCGCAGCCTGAGCAGCGAGATATCGGCTGACCATCGACCTGAAACCTGAAGATCAGGTTGTCGCAACCGCACACGGCACAGCGTCCCTTCGCTGACGGCAGTTCGGTTGGGAGTCTGGTTGTCTCATCCTGCTGCACGTGTTTCCACCTTGCTGGCGATCATGACGAGTCCGCCTCCCAGGTCGTTGCGCATAGTGAGAGCTTTCTCCAAAGCGCCCTGCAGACGTGGTCCGACAACCTCTTGTCCGAGGAGTCCCAGAGCTGGTAGTCTTCGCCAGGAGATCTGCTGCGCGGCTGCCACAGGCAGCAGCATGTCCCACAGCGCCTCTGCTCGGGCTGGGACGATGTATCGGTAACTGGTGAGAGTTAGACCGGCGGCGGTGAGCCGCTGATCCCACACCGGCGGCCCATCGCAATTGTGGTGATGGAAGACGCGATCGATGAATCTGCCATATGCCTCGCTGGCAGATGTGAGACCCAGATGACGCAGTGCGCGTGCATAGAGCAGGAGAGAGCGGAAGTACTCGCTGGGCACAGTGAAGACCAGCTCCCCACCGGGCTGAAGGACGCGCGCCACCTCTCTCAGAATCGACGAGACGTCAGGGATGTGCTCCAGCACGCAGTTGGAAAATACTGTGGCGAACGACTCACTCGCAAACGGCAGAGCCGAGCCACTGGCTCGGCATAGATGCCGATAGCACGCTTTGGCCGAGGCCCGGCGCAACTGGGGCAGGGACAAATCCACGCCGGCCTCCAGCGGCTGATCGAAGATCGTTCGCACGAAGGTTCCGTCGCCACAGCCCAGGTCCAGCACAGGATGCCGCCAATGATGCTCGCACAGCACCTCTGATTCGGCAGCCCGCCACAGGGCATGAGCCAGGGGCATCTCGCGTAGGAAGGTAGAGAGGTGCTTCAAGCTTGATCGCGCGTCAGGACGCGGGCGCGGTAATGTGGGTTGAGAACCTCCGACAGGGTCTTGCTGAATCGCGCGCAGCGCACCAGACTGCTACGATGAAGGATGTATTGCCCCACGACGTTAAGGGTGGCGAGTCCGTAAACTGTCGAGGCCAAGAAGCCCACCGACGAGGCTTCAGGCAAGTAGCGAGTGGGCACGGCGATCTCGCCGATGCGGAAGCCGAAGGCCACAGCCTGGGCGATGACCTGCGTATCGAAGACGAAGCCATCCGAGTTCAACAGGAAGGGAATCGTCTCCAGCAGCTTACGGCTGTAGGCGCGAAAGCCCGTGTGGCATTCGGACAGATGCATCCCGAAGGCCAAGTTCTCCAGGGTGGTGAGAAAGCGGTTAGACAGGTACTTGTACATGGGCATGCCGCCAGCAAGCGCCCCTCCACTTAGCAGACGTGACCCCAGCACCATGTCGGCGCGGGCTTCGATGATGGGAGCGATCATCTGGGGTGCCAGTCGCGAGTCATACTGATAGTCAGGGTGGAGCATCAGCACGACGTCCGCGCCGTCGGAGAGGGCCTCCTGATAGCAGGTTTTCTGGTTGCCTCCGTACCCCTTGTTCTGATTGTGGATCACGACCTCTAGACCCAGCTGCCGAGCCACCTCCACGGTCTCGTCCTCGCTGACGTCGTCGACCAGGATGACCTTGTCCACAACCTCTTTGGGCAGGTCGTTGTAGGTCCGCTCCAGAGTCCTGGCCGCGTTATAGGCCGGCATTACTACCACGACCCTTGGCCGTCCTTCGGCCATGATCGCCACTCCTCAGGTCGAACTGGTCCGCTTCAAACGGGTCGCGCTCCCGTGGACGTCCGGGCTTCCGATTCGTGAGGCTTGATAGATGGCGTGCTCATGCGCTGACCCGCTCTTAGACGATCTCGCCAGGTCCGGGTCGCCCGACTCTCTACAGAGCTCTCTTGGGTCATTGTAAACAACGTTCCGTGGAGATGCAACGGGTGAGTTTCGCTTTTCGCTTGCTGGACTTCGTCAACCTCGCATGGCTCGAGCACCAGCCTGATGCCGTTGAGTATCTCACGCACTCGTGTGCGAGAAAGCACCCCTATCCTCTCGCCCAGGTCGGTCTTATCCACGGTGAAGATCCGAGTCACGCAGACGACGCTTCGCTTCGGCAGTCGAGCTTCTCCGCGCCGAAGAAGCACATTGCCCGGAGCGGCAGCGAGCTTACGGACAGGACTGGTTTGTTTGCGCGTTTGGGTGGCTGTACACCCTCAGGAATGACTAGTCTGCCACCTTCGTGCAGTTTGGAGCGCAGTTGCGTCATTATGGTAACTCCAAGCATATGTGCCATATCAAGAAGTTTGCCCAGTCTCAATCAAGTGGACCAGCCTACGAACGACTTCACCGAAGAAGATATCGTCCAATTGTCCGAGTGTGCCAACCAACAGAGCATCAGATAGCGTGGCGATCTTGGCGATCCGAAAAACGGAGGACACTTTTAGCCCAGAGCGCTGGAACGCGGCATGGCTGCGGTCAAGGACTAGGTCGAACTCGCCTGAGGCATGGCTGAGCTGTGAGGAGATGAACAGCACCACGTAGTCGCGAAAAGGCCCTGGGACTTCTGCGAGTATCAACACCGGCCTCAGCTTCGTACCGCTGCCGTCGCTGAATGGGAAGCGTGCCAGGACGATGTCTCCTCGTCTGGGCACTACTGTGCATCCTCCTCTGTGTAGACGTCTTCGTCAGGCTCGCCCAACCAGGCCCAGGCCGGATCGTGTTCCAGTATGCTCAGCAATTCCTTGTCAACCGATTCCTCGGTCAGAATGATGATCTCGGCTTCCTGTCCTTTGTGGATTGGCAACCCATGCAGGTGTAGCTCGCCATCAGATTCCGCCCTGGCCCTAATACGTATTCGGCTCATCGAGTGCTCCTTCTGGCGAATGTCAGGACTAGCGGATTTCCCTGGCGACGGTCACCGGACAGATCCGCTCTTCAAGTTATAGCAGGTTTGGGTGCCTGTGTCATCGGGCATTCCAAAAAGCCATCCACGGGGTGCTGTGAGGCGCAATCGAGTGATGGCTCGCTTCTCAGTGTCCCTCGGGTCGCACCAACGCCTCGGGAGGTACCAGCCCCTTCTTGCCGCCGGGCGGAGTCCAGTAGAGCTCGGCGATGCCCATTCCACTGCGGTATTCGTAGGTGACCGTTATGTCATGTTCGCCTGGAGTGAGCGCGACGATGCTGGCTGCGGGGCGCAGGCCGGGATCAGGTCCGTTGTCCATGATAGTCGATCCATCGATCTTCATGATCGAGTGACCGTCCGAGAGGACCTCGAAGGTATACTGGCCCGGAGTGGCGATTCTTACCCTGCCGCTCCAACTGATGGAGAAATCGTTTGCTTGTCCGGCGTGACTGCGCACGTCCCGAAAGGCGAGGGCCGTGTCGAAGCGCCGCGACAGGAGTCGTCCACCGAGTCCACCCTTGAAGACGTCGGCCCTGAGCCCCTGCGGGATCGGCTTGTTCAGGAGCGCCTCGCGAGGCAACTCTTTAAGGGACTCACCCACGCGGGCCCACGCGACTCGCAGGGCAGACTGAGCACCGGGGAGCACAGCCCGGAGTTCCAATGGGTGAAGCCCATGCGCTAGCTGAATCTCTATCTGCTTGTTGCCCCCCGGTTGCTCTGTCTGCACCACGGTCGTGCCGTCGAGCATCAGTTGGGCCACGTCCGTGGCATCCAGGCTGAGGATGTAGCGGCCGAAGGCGGGCACGTACAGACTGCCCCGCCAGATCCCGCTGGCCGGGAACGTCAATCCTTCGGACGATGTGCCGGGGGCGAAGCCGGGCGATGGCACCACTTCGCGCTTGATGCTCGGTCCCTGCCACTCACGTCCGGCGTAGAAGCTTGCCTGAACGCCCTGCGTCTTCTGCAGATCCTCTTGCTTCAACAGGTAGGCCGTGAAGACCGGTTCGCCCGCTCCACTGGTCACCACCTGCTCCCAGCCCGAGGGGTAGAAGTACCGGAGCAACGCCAGCTCGTCTTGTAGAGGCGGCCATACGATGAAGGCCGCGTTCTTCTGGAGCTGACCCGCCATGGGCAGGATCTCGGGCGGGTTGTGCAGGCTCCGACCCGTGATCTTATCGCCGGCCGCAAAGCGGGTGGAGCCGTGCTCCCAGTAGATGTAGGGTGTGCCGACGACGTAGACTTGGTAGCTCGGGCCCAGGGACGCCACGAAGCTGGCCTGGGTTGTCACGCCGGGCCAGGGATACTTCTGAGCGAAGCGCACGAAGTAGGCATCCCACTCCCCGACGCCGACTTCGATGAGGAATAGGGGCACCACGGCCGCGATGGCCAGACCTATACGCCGCGCACCAATCTGCTTGGCTAGCTTCATCAATCTATCGAGCACCAGGGCAGGGAAGACGTAGAGCACCGGCACCAACTCGATCAGTCGTGGCAGGTAAGGTGTTCCGACCATGATAACGCCGGCAGTCACGAAGACCGACCAGAACCACAGGTTGACGAAGAAGAACCGCGGGTTGAACGTACGTACGGTCGCATAGCACAATCCCAGCAGGAAGAGGGCCGCCACCGAGGCGGGAAGGATAGGCTCGTTGCTGTCGTAGAATGTGCTGACGTCGCCGCTGTTGAAAAAGATGGACAGGGTGTTCTTGAACTGACCAGCCAACACCGGAAGCAGAGATGTGGTCCCGTAGCGGTCCTGGATGCCGGGGCCGTTGTTCGTGATGGTCATCATGCTTGCCCGGCCGGTCAGCTCGCCGGGGTTTTGCAGGAAGAAGAAGGCCAGCGGAGCCGCGACAAGCCAGGCGCCGATCAGGACCAGCGCTCCGTGCAGCACGATCGTGCGCCAGACCTGGTGCCGTGCAAGCAACAGATAAACGAACAGAGCAACCAGGATGAACGGAAGCAGGCGAGAGCCCACGTAGCCGTACAGATTCAGCCCCGCCGCCAGACCGGCCACACCCGACCACAGGAGACGCCCTTGCTTCAGCCCGAGGAAGATCAGATAGAACGCCAGCACCCAGAAGAACACGGTGGGTACGTTGCTTAGTCCGAGTCGGCTGAAGTGAATGTGGGCGTTGGAGACGGCCAGCAGGAAGGAGGCTATGGCCGCCACGCGCCAATTGAACAGTAGTCGCGTCAGGAGGTAGAACGGCACCAGCGTAAGCGCCCCAAAGATGGCCGTCAGCGTGCGCAGGCCAACCAGGTCGGAGCCGAGCCACTGCAGAGCCACAGCCTGGATGTAGTAGAACAGGTTGGGCCCGAAGAAGCCGCTGGCGAAGGGTGGAAGCCCTCTTCCCTGTAGTATGGCCAGGGCCGCCAATCCCATCTCCCCCTCGTCACCGTGTGTGCCGGAGGGGAAGGCGTCCAGCCGATACCAGCGCATCATGAACCCGAGAGCGAAGATCACGGTGGCGATCTGGATCTCCAGAAGCCTTGGGTGCCCATCGGTCCGATCCGCTTGCTGCTGGACTTCCTCGGACCTGAGAGAACGTGTGAAAACCTTCACCAGCCCCGTCATTCCCGCGAAAGCGGGAATACAGTGTGCCATGGATTCCCGCTTTCGCGGGAATGACGAAAGAGCGTCCGGGGATGACGCAAGAGGACCTTGGGCATCAGCGGCCCGCGTCACGTGCTTTATGAGAAACAAAAGTTGGCGAGGGATGGGCGTGAGGACCACCACAAACAGGACCATGCTCGCCAGCCACATGATCAGCCCGCTCTGTGGCAGGGCCCAATTCCTAAGAAAGATCAGAGCCTGCCCATTGATCCCCAGGACGATCGCCAAGAGCATCAACCGAAAACGATTCCAGGGCACGGGCGCCCTGTCGAGGGCACTGATCCTGTCGGACTCCAGCGACGACGATCTGATCGAAGGTAGCAAAACGGCCAGCGCGAGTATCACCGCGGTGCCGTACCACAGTACGGTCACCGCAATCGGCTGGCGGTTAATGAGGGTTGCCTGTCCCAACTCGGCCCCTCCGATCGCAGCCAGAGCGACGAGCAGACTGGAGTAGCGGCGTAGAATGGAGACGAGGAATGTCACCATCGCTATGGTCCTTGGACGGCGAGTTTTCTGATACGATTCGCGCCGCTCTCTGCCAGATAGAGCAGACCCTGACGATCCACCGCGATGCCCCGAGGAGAGTCCACGTGGACGCTACCGCCATTCGTGGCGTCGATGTCTATCTTCGGCTCACCGTCAGGGCTGAAGACGAACAACTGACCATTGGTGCTGGTGGCGTACAGCATGCCTTGCGCATCTACGCTCAGGCGAGGACCGTTGAGACCGCCGGCCTCGGTCGGCATAGTCCATTCTCGGAGAAACCGCCCTTCCGCGTCGAACTTCTGGATGCGATTGTTGACGCTGTCGGCCACGTATACCATACCGCCCCTATCCACCGCCACGCCGGAGGGCTCGAGGAAAAGCCCCTGACCGCTCCCGCTCGCACCCCAGGATGTCATCAGCACGCCGTTCGGATCGAGCTTCAAGACGCGGTTCCTTCCGGTATCTACGACGAAGATGTTGCCCTGTCCATCGACGGCCAGCCCCCGGGGGTGATATGTGACCAGCCGCTGCAAATCCAGCCGGCGGCGAAGCTTGCCATCGGCGTCGAATTGCTGAATCCCGTCGTCGCCGTCCAGAGCGTAGATCGACCCGTCCGGTCCCAGCGCGAGGGCGGTGAGATCCTGGAATCGTCCGTCCCCGCTGCCGCGTCCGCCCCACGCGGACAGAAACTCGCCCGCCAACGAGAACTTCTGGATGCGCTGATTGCCGTAGTCAAGAACGTAGAGCCTGTCCGAGGCATCTATGATCAAATCGCGCGGACGATCGAACTGTCCGTTCCCAATCCCGGCGCTGCCCCATTGGCCGATGGACGTCGGCTGCACGACCGTAGCAGCAGCAACTGGTGGGACCGCCGGGGCGATGGCAGGCGAGCTCTGGGTGAGCGGCGCCTCAGCGCGTAGTCTATCCCAGGGCAGCAACTCCCGCTGACCGCCGGGTAGTGTCCAGTACACGTGAACGTGGGAGTAGTCGCTCCTGTTCATAAAGCGGACGCGGAGATCGTGCCAACCCGCGGCCAGCGGGATCGATCCATCCAGATACCTGTTCAGCATCTTGTTGTCCACGACCAGTTGTCCGTCAATGTAGATCGACGAGTAGTCGATCGATTCCGAGCCGAACCTATAGGTGCCAGTCTCCGGAGCCTGGATCTTGCCGTACCACTCGATGCTGTAAGGGCGGGGCAGCGGAAAGACATGGAAGTTGAACGCCACGGTCCGGTCGATCTGGGCGTAGGCCGGCGATCCGGAAAAGTTGTCGTTCGGGTAGTAGTAGCCGATCACCCCGTTGTTGGGCACACGTGAGACGTACAGCATGTTCGACGGGACGACGTCCCGTGGCGTTTTGCCTGTCGACCAGGTCATCTTCAGCGAGCCATCCTGGCTGACTTTCGCGCGCACCTCAATAGAATGCAAGCCCTTGGCCAGCTTAACGGACTGCTCCGCGTAGCCCCCTTGAGTCTCCACGATGCTTTGACCATCGATGAAGAGCCGGGCCCATTCGGTCGACTCCAGCCCCAGCGTGTACGTATCGTAGGCGGGGACCAGCAGGCTCCCGCTCCAGACGGCCGAGAACGGCCGAGGAAGCGGGGCTTGGCGCCAATCGAAAGAGATGGCACGATTGGTCTGCTCCAAGACCGGCTGGCCCTCAAACTCCAATCCATCGTAGTATCGTCCATCGAGTCCCAGGATGGCGTTGGCCTGCGCCGCTGGCACGGAAACGTACCACAGGGCGGCGCGGTTCTGCGGACCTGTCTCGGCCCGAATCTCGGCGTCGGGATACAGAGATTTCACCATGGGCAGCACGTGCTCATAGCTCGGATCCAGGAGCAGGATGGTGTCACGGTCAAGCTGATCTCTGAACGGTAGTGCGTCTTGAGGCTGAAACGTGGTGGTTTTCACGTTAGGAGCGAGAAAACGCAGTGTAGGTTGGTTTGACAGGAAGGGCGACACGTAGACATTCTTATCCGCCCCTTCAGCCGCCATGATCCTAGCTGCAAGCGTTTCCCCGATGGAGAAGGAGGCCCAGACCGCGAAATCTGACATCTGGCGGTTGAAATACATGTTCAGGTTGACGTAGCCCACGTAGGCGGCCACGACCACGAGGACCGCCGAGCCAACCAGCGCAAAGCGGCGTCCCAGAGCCCAGCGCCCCAGCCGGAACACCTGGAACAGCGCGATCGCCACGAACAGGTAGACGGCTGTCACAACGCCCATATCGCGGTTGGCCTGGGGCGCCTCGAAATCGAGGGAGAAGATCCCGGGCGCGAGCATGGCTAGGAAGAACACGACGGCAATGAAATACGCCGAGCGGTTGAGTCGAAAGATGCTGTAGCCGAGACCAAGGATGGCGAGGGTGCTGGTGATGAGATCGAGCATCGGCGCGCCCGGGAGGTTGTGACGGCCGTTATTGTCGCCGGCATAGTTGAACATCAGAAGATGCTTCTTGGTGCTCTCCAACACGGCCGCGACGGATTGCTGTGGCGTCTTACCGTTGAAGATAAGCACGGTGGACGGCCGCTGCATGAAAACCTCGGGATGACTCTTGGCGTACCAGATGATAGGCGAGCAGACGATCGCAATGGTCGCGAGCAGAACGACGACACATTGCAGCCGATGAAGGGTCGGGCGCCAGCGCTCGAAGAAGGCCTTGTGACCTATCAGAAGTAAGGCCAGAACGGGAATAAGCACGGAGGAATAATACCCGTAGAGCGAAAGCCCAATAGCCAGACCGGCCCAAACGAAATCGCGACGCTTCTCGAACTTCAGCCCTCGAAAGACGAAGTACAGCGCGAAGACCTCGAAGAGCACGACGAAGATGCTGGGCATCCCGATGCGGCTGAAATTGATGTGCCAGCGCGACGTGGCGAGGAGGAAGGCTACCACCAGGGCTACGCGAGTTCCAAACAGGTAACGAGCCAGGAGATAGAAACCCAGGACACTGAGGATGCCCGCCGTGGCGAACATGGAGCGTACGCCCACCGAATCCTCGCCAAAGACGCGCAGGAAGACGGTCATGAAATTGACGTAGAAGAAGATGGCTGGAAAGTCGCTGTACCCTCTGGAGAAGATCGATAGGAACTGCGGGTCCGCCATGGCGCGACGGGCAGCAAGACCCAGGTCAGCTTCGTCGAACCATAGACCGTACGGAGTGTTGGCGAGGTCGACGGTTCTAGCCAAAGCCGCCACGGCCATGACCATGGCCAGAAGAAATAGCTCGATCCAGCGTCGGGGGACCGTTCTGCCCAGGAGAGTGATGTGGCTGGCGGACAAATCCAACTCGGTGCATCGTTCATCCGACGGCAGCCGACCCCGCGCCAGGAGGAAGCCTATCACGAAGAGGATCACAGCTATCCCTTGCAGAATGAGTGGCCGCGTGAGAGGTCCTCTTGCCTCGAACGCTTGCCCGGCCAGGAGTCCGAGAGCTAGCCCCGCGGCCAGCAGCAAGACAGCCAGGGCTTTCAGACCAATCAGTAGGGACAGCCTGGACTTATCCGAGATAGTAATCCGGAGATTCATCTTCACGGTCCTCGAACGACGAAGCTACGGATGCGATTCGCGCCGCTTTCGGCGACGTAGACCAGACCCTGACGATCGACGGCGATGCCGCGGGGTGTCTCTAGCTTGAGATCCGGGCCGCCGGTGGACCCAAAGGCCATCTTCAACTCGCCATTCTGCGTAAAAGCGTAGAGCTGGCCGCTGCCGCCGGTCAGATACAGGTTTCCCTCCGCGTCCAGACTCAATCGCGGGCCGCTGACACCGCCGGAGTCGGCCGGCGCGACCCAGGACTTGACGAAGCGTCCCTGGCTGTCGAGCTTCTGAATGCGGTTGTTGTTGGTGTCCGCCACGTATATATTTCCGTTTCTATCGACCGCCACATCGGATGGCTCCCGGAACTGCCCGTCTCCCATGCCCGGTGCGCCCCAGGCTGTGAGAAGCGTGCCAGATGGATCGACCTTCAAGATGCGGCTTTTCCCTGTGTCCGCGATGTAGAAGTTGCCCTGACTGTCGATGTCGAAGCCGCGCGGGTGGTACATTTGAAGTGCCCCCAGATCGACCCGCCCCTGATAGGCTCCGTTGGAGTCGAACTTCTGAATGGACCCCGTGGTGCTATCCAGGACCCAGACCGATCCGCCTGGACCGACGGCCAGGGCGAAGGCGTCCTGGAATTGCCCGTTTCCGTTGCCCCGTCCGCCCCATTGAGTTAGATACTCGCCCGTCAGCGAGAACTTCTCTATGCGCTGGTTGCCGTAGTCCAAGACGTAGAGCTTGTCCGATCCGTCGATGACCAGGTCTCGCGGAGTGGAGAACATGCCGTTGCTCGTCCCCGCGCCGCCCCACCTGCTCGCGGCCCGCGGTGAGCCAAACGGCGGCAGCGGCGTAGCCGACGGTGTAGGGGTCGCCGTGGGGGTCGGCGTCGGGGTCGCCGTCGGCGTGGCTGTAGGGGTGGAGGTCGGCGTCGGCGACGCTATCGCAGCAGCTTGTGGCTCCTTCGGACCCAGCACAGATAGAACCTCCGACGCAGTGGGGGGCGTTGCGATCCACAGCCTTTCCCATGGCAGAGGCTCCCTGTTGCCGCCCGGGGGCGTCCAGAATACGGTAATGCGTGAGAAGTTGCTCTCGTTTGTGAATCGGATACGAACATCGTGCGGCCCGGCGGTCAGGTCGACCGGTGCCTCAGCGTAGCGGTTGAGCGTTTCATTGTCCAAGATCAGTTGGTCATCTATGTAGATCCAGGAACGGTCGATGCTCTCCGAGCCGAATAGGTACGTGCCGCCTTGCGATAGGTTGATCTTCCCGCGCCATTCGATGCTATAAGGCCGTGGCAGCGGGGAGATGTGGAAATCGAAGGAGACCGCGCGATCAATCTGGGCGAAGGCCGGCGTTCCGGAGAAATCGCCGTTGCGATAGTAGTAGCCGATCAGACCGTTGTTAGGCACCCTTGAGGCAAACAGCGAGTTGGCGGGCACCTCCTGCCGTGGGATGTTCTTGGACGACCATAGTAGCTTGAGGGAGCCAGCCTGATCGACTCGGGCGCGCAGTCGAATGGCGTGCAAGCCCTTGGCCAGCGTAACGCTTTCCTCCAGGCGGCTGGCGCTGCTCTCCAAGAGCGGCCGACCGTCCACGGTCAATTCGGCCCAACCGCCGGTCTCCAGCGCAAATTGGTACGTGTCATAGGCGGGGATCAGGATGTTTCCCGTCCACTCGGCCGAGAAAGGCATGGGCAATGGCGGCTGCCGCCAATCGAAGGAGGTCGTCTGGTCGCGTCTCCTCAGGGCTGGCCCGCCGGCGAAATCGGATCCTTTGTAGTAGCTGGCGTCAAGACCGAAGATCTCAGCGGCATCTGCCGCGGACACCAAGGCGCTGTAGAGGATCGGCTGCCCCTGTGGTCCCTGCTCTTCGCGGATCTGGGCCCGCGGATAGAAGCCCTTCACGATGGGCATAATGTAGGCGTAGCTCGGATCCAGCAGCAAGAGGGCATCGCGCGCAGGCTGATCGCGCAATGGGAGAACGTCCTGCGGCTGAAAGGGCTTGGTTGGTGCGTTGGACGCCAGGAAACGCAGGGTCGGATGGCCCTGGAAGCCAGGCGAGACGTAGTTATCCTTGCCCCTCCCTTTGGTGGCCAGAATGGTGGCTACGCGCGCTTCCACCGCTGAGAAGGACGACCAGACCACGAAGTCGGACATCTGTCGCCCGAAGTACAGGTTCAGGTTGATGTAGCCGACCACGATCGCCACGCCGGCCAAAGCGACGGGAAAAACGAGCCGGAAGGGCCGACCGAGAGCCCATTGACCCAGACGCCAGATCTGAAACAAGGCCACGCCTACCAGCAGGTACACGGCTGGAATGACGCCGATATCCCGATAGGACTGGGGAGCCTCGAAGTCCAGCGAGAGAATGCCGGGCATGAGCATGGCAAAGAACCAGGCCACTAGCAAGAAGTACCTGGAGCGGTGCAGCCGCAATAGACTATACCCGAGTCCCAGGATAGCCAGGGCGCTAGTAATGGGGTCCAGCATTGGGGCGCCCGGCAAGTTGTGCCGGCCGTTGTTGTCGCCAGAGTAGCTGAACATCAGCAGATGCTTGCGCGTGGTCTCCAGGACGGCACTGATGGACTCCTCCGTGGTCTTGCCATTGAAGACAAGAACCGTGGACTGTCTTTGAAAGAACTCCTGGGGATAGTCCTTGGCGTACAGCAGCAGCGGCGAGTAGACGATCGCGATAGTGATCAGCATCAGGACCACGCACCGAACACGCTGGGAATTAGGGCGCCAACCCTCGAAGACGGCTTTGTGTCCGATAAACAAGAGAGCCAGAACGGGGACCATCACCGACGCGTAGTAGCCGTGTAGAGCCAGCCCCATCGCCAGTCCCGCCAGGATAAAATCCCGGCGCTTCTCGGTCCGCAGCCCGCGAATGACAAGGTAGAGCGCGAAGACCTCGAATAGCACGGTCAGTATGCCATGCATCCCGACGCGGCTGAAGTTCACATGCCAGCGCGAGGTCGCCAGGAGAAAAGCCGCCACCAGACCCACCCGTGCGCCGAACAGGCATCGGGCCAGCAAGTAGAACCCCAGCACTGAGAACACGCCCGCCGTGACGGACATGGCCCGCACGCCAACAGCGTCGGGACCGAAGATGCGGATAAAGAACGCCATGACGTAGAAGAATAGGGCCGGCAGTTGGGAGAGCCCTGGGATGAAGGTCGGTCGGTAGCTGGGATCCTCCAGAATGCGACGTGCCTCGATGCCGTTCTGGGCCTCATCGAACCAAAGACCAGGCGGCATGTTGCCCAGGTTCAGGGCGCGAGCCAGTAGCGCGACCAGGAGGATCACGCCCAGCAGCCGTAGCTCCAGGTCCCACGGGCTGAAGGTGTATCCCCACAGCCTGATCTGTCCGGCGGCTAGCTCTCTTCCTTCACTCTCCACGCCTTGCGCGAGCCAGCGCCTCGCCAGGGGGATGGACATGGCGAAGAGAGCCACAGCTAGTCCCTGCAGGAGCAAGGGAAATGTGAGCGACTGCCGGGCCTCGAAGGCGAGAGCGGCTATCAGACTCAGCAGAACGCCTGTGCCCAACATCAGTGACGTGATGAGCCTTACCCGGACAACCGGCAAGTCATGCAGGGCCCGGTTCAGCAGCACCGTCATTACTTGGGGACCTCGAGCTTCTGAACGCGATTGTTGCCTGCCTCGACCACGAAGACGCTGCCTTGACCGTCGACGGCCACGCCGATCGGCAAGTTGTAGGAAGCGTTGTCGATGCCGGGCTTGCCAATCACGCCGAGCAAGATGCCCTGGCTGGAGAAGCGCAGCAGCCGGTGGTTCTCCGGATCGGTCACGATCACGTTGCCCGTGGGCTCGATCGCCAGCATAGGCTTGTTCAGGATGCCCAGGCTTTCCCAGCCGCTCGCCAGCGGGATCTGCATCACGGGCTTGAACGTCTTGTCGAACTTCTGGATGCGCCGATTCCAGGTGTCTGCCACCCAGATATTGCCGGTCCCGTCCGCTCCGATGCCGACCGGCTCGTTGAACTGACCCGGCGCGTTGCCCGCGCCGCCGAAGGCGGCGATGAACTTGCCCGAGGTGTCGAACACCTGGACGCGCTTGTTCCCGGTGTCGGTCACGTACACGTTGTCCTGGTTATCTATGGCGACCCCGCGAGGTCCGTAGAATTTGCCCGGATTGCCCTGTGCCGCGCCCTGAGTGTCCAGGTGCTCGCCCCACTGCGCCACGAACTTCAGATCGCTGTCGAATTTCTGGACGCGATGGTTCCAGGTGTCAGCCACGTACACGTTGCCCCTGGAGTCGACGGCGATGCCCCAGGCCCCGCCCGCGGATGGCTGGAACTCGCCCTGTCCGCTACCCTGTTTGCCCGCCTGAGCGAGGAGCTTCCCGGAGCTATCGAACTTCTGCACGCGATTGTTGAGCCCGTCGACCACGTATATGTTGCCCTGCCCATCCACTGTGATGCCCTTGGGTTCGTTGAGCTGCCCGGGGGCACTGCCCTTGCTGCCGAAGCTGAGCGTGCTGGGAATACTGATCTGCTTGGCTAGATATTCCTCGGGCACGCGCGATGCCGCGGAGCCGCCGACGAGCGGACTGGCATCCTTCGGGAAGAAGGCCACGGCGTCCGACGAGCCCAGAGGGACGGATACTTCCCGGTACATGAAGTAGCGCCACCAATGCTGCCAGCTATCGCCCGAGAGAAGATCGCGGGCCAAGCTGGAGAACGTCGCTCCACGGTAGTCCTCCGGATACCACCAGCGCAGCTTATACTTCTCGCCCTGGTCGTACTTGCCCAGGTAGATCTTGGCCTTGTCCACGTTGCTGGCATGCAGCAGCAATACGTCGCCGAGGGGAGGACCCGAGATGTTGCCAAGGGTCGGATAGTCCACGTTCTTGTAGTCGCGCAGATACCAGGCCCAGGGCCAGGTGAAGCTCTCTGTCGCGTCGACCGTTATCTTCAGGTTGTTGCGCAGTCCGGTGCGCTGCGCCACCTGGTCGATCTCGTCCATAACCTTGGGAACGTCTGGCGAGCTTTGCGTATATACCAGCATCTCGACCGGGATATCGCCGTGCACGAAGCTGGCGATCCATGAAGCACGGACGGTGAGCAACAATCCGATGCCGAGCACGGCCGTCGCTATCAGTTGTAAACCCAGGCGCCTGCCCACCCGTTGTGTGCCCGTATGCAGCACACCGGCCAACAGGAGCAGCAGACCCAGCATGACAGTTACCTTGAGCAGGTTGCCCGAGTTGGCAAAGGGTCCGGGTTTCGCAAGCAGCGCGGCCACCAGACCGACCACGGCCAGCACTAGCAACGGAAATCCGAGGACCACCAGCCAGCCGCCGAGGTCGCGCGCCCTGTGCCAGTCGATGCGCGAGAGCAACTCACCGATGAGCTTGCTGGATAACAGCGCGAAAGGCAAGGCCATGTACAGAATGATCCACGGCATCTTCTCGCCGGCCACTGCGTAGGCCAGCAGTGCCGCAGCGCACCAGTACGTCAAGAAGCGCGGGAACAGACTGCGTCGCAGCGCGTAATAGACCGCCGCAACCAATCCGAAGCCCAGCGGCACAAACTCGTAGACCGGCAACAGGACCAGGTAGTAGTACCAGGGCTGGCTTCCACGCTGTACCTCGTGCTGTCCGAGCCAGTAGGCGAGCGAGCCCCAGACACCTGTGCCCAGCCCTGTGGGATTGGAGAAGAACGTGGTGAACAGCGGAACGTAGATGGACCAGAACAATCCTGCGCAGATCAGCCAGGTGCGACGGTTCCAGCGCATCCCAATCCAGACCGTGACGGCCAACAGGATCAGGAACAGAGGAGTGCCGTAGAAGAAAGCCGCCGTGGTGGTGAAGCCAGCTAAGCTCACCTGCTGCGCCAGGTCCACGTTCAGCATGCGAAAGACGACTGACGATCCTCCGACAAACATTGGCAGCGATAGTGTGCCCAGAAGCACGAGCAGATCGCCGGCCGGAGAGAGACCCGTTAGCTGGGCGCCGCGTGCCAGAGCACGCAGCACCTCCGGCCCCGCCACGATCAGGAGGAAAGCCCCGAAGATGGCCACCGTGATGAACGTATCCTCTTTCGTGGTAAACGACAGGCTCAGCGCCGCAGCGCCCACGTACAGGTATATGGGGCGGCGCTCGGCCAGGTAGCGCCAACCGGCGATCACCAGGATGAGCGCCCAGACGGCCATGTAGATGTCGTGGCGAATGAAGCGGCTGTAGTAGAGAAACGAGGGCGAGATCGCGAGCAGAATAGCCGCCACCAGCGCGCCCGCGCGCCCGAGCTGTCCGCGCAGGAAATATGGCAGTCCGACCAGGATCGTGCCGAACAGGGCGGGCACGATGCGAGCGGTGTAGTCGTTCACGCCGAACAGGAAGTAGGCCAGCGCGTCGCCGTGGAAGAGCAGTGGCCCGTGCATCATAGGATCATGCACATAGCCGCGCCCCTGGAGAAGGTAGTAGCTGTACAGGGCGTGCAGACTCTCGTCGTGGTGCATGGCCCTGCTTCCCAGGTCCCACAAGCGCATCACCCCGGCCAGGAGAATCAGGGCGAGATAGGCCGCTTGTTCCCAGTTCAGGTTGAACAGCGTGGATGCCGGTCGATCCAGCAGGGATGCTCCCGGACCGCGATGAGGCAAGGGACCGGTTTTTCCCGAGCGATCGTCCGATCCTCGCTTTGTGGTCGTCATTCGCATGGCTGGTATCCTTCCGTGTGCTGGCTCTCTCAATTGTTCAGCTGCACGATCGCCTGATTCCAGGTGGGGACGGGCTGCGTCTCGCCGTGGATAAGCCAGCGCCAGAAGGCGAATAACCCCTCCGGCTGATATGCGCCCACCTGATTCACGCGAGCCACGTATCCATCTGGCCTGCCGTTCTCTGGCGTGTCCCGCAGGGCGCCGATGACGACTGATGCGCCATCCGGCACGGTCTCGCCGACGGCCACGCTCTTGAAGTTCCGCAGATACCAGCGGAACGGCTGCTGGACGGCCGGGTCCAGGTTGATTGCCAGGTCCTGTCTGATCCCGGTCTGACGCGCGAACGTTGCGATCTGCCGGACCACGTTTGCCACGTCGGGCTGGGTGCGGGCCGGGTAGATTAGCTCCGCGGGGCTAATCGGATGGCTGGTTCGAGTCAAAGCGTGGAGAGAAAAGACTCCAAGCGCGACGAGAACGACGCAGCTCAGAACCGGCGCGAGCTGCCGGTCGAGAAGCCGCCACAATGAGGCGAGCACGAGCAGCAACCCGGCGATCGAGAGGATCAAGTATAGCACCTGCAGCATCTTCGGCGCCGGGCCCGCCGTCACCTGACTGATCATGATGAGCACGAAGCCACCGACGCTGACCAGGATGCCGAGATGGATCCAGGTCTCCGGGCGAAACGGCCACGACACCCAGCGGATTGTCCGATCGATGGCGATGGCTGCCAGCAAGGTAAGTGGCAGCAGCGCGATGAAGACCTGGCCGGAGCCCTTGGAGGCGGTAATCAGCAGCAGGAACAGGCCTACCACGGTCCAGAAGGAGGTGAATACCACGAACAGGGGGGATAGCAGGTCATCCCAGCGTGATTGACTGCCAGCCGTTCTCGTATCTGCCACCGGCGTCCACCATTGAGCAACGGGCGGGCGCTTTCGGAATAGGACCACCAGTCCTGCCAGCCCGAAGACAAGGGTGAGTGGCTCGTAGGAGAGTAGCAGCTCCAGGTGATAGTACCAGGGACCCGTGGGCGGGCCCGAGCCGAACTGGGCCAGCCACGTTCCGAGGGTGGGCAAGCCGAAGCTCGCGAGATTCGTGAGCAGCGCTGTGGAGATCAGCAGGAAGCCACCGAGCACCAGCGCCAGCATGCGTGCAAAGGTATCGCCACCGGCGCTCAGGATCTGCCACGTGTCGTTGAGCAGCTTGCTCGATCCGAAGGCGTAGACCGATGCGAAGAACAACAGGATGACCAACACGATGCCAACGGCCAGCGCGTCAGATAGAAGCAAGGCTGGGAGCAGCCCGGATGCTAACAGGGCGAAGCGGCGCCGGCCCGATTGCAGGTATCGGAACACGGCGATGACGAGTCCCAGCGCGAGCAAGGTCGCCACGATCTCGCCCGAAAGCGCGCGGGAGTAGTACACGGCCAGCGGAGAGACGCTGAGAAGAAGGGCCGCCCACAAGGCCGGCCTCCGTCCTATCAAGGGACGCAAGAACCAGCACAGCGCCGGCAGAGCGGACCCGACCAGGGCCGAGCCAAGGCGGGCGGCCAGATCGCTGCTGCCGAAGAGGAAGAAGCTCCCGGCTGCCAGCAGGTTTGGGAGAGGCGCCGCCCAGGTGCTGCCTACCCCTCCTTCGATAAGTTGCCAAGCCTGGTAGGCTCGCCCGGCCTCGTCGGAGCCCAGCGGCACGGCTGTCAGGTCTCGCAGGCGGAGGAAAAGCGCCAATCCCGTAAAGGCCATGTAGAGCACTATTTCGATTGAGAGAGCGGCCATCCATGGCTTAATGGCTGCGCCAGGCGCCAGAGGCTTCGCCGTGATTTCCGGTAGAGCAGACGGCCCACCGATAATTACTTCATCCAACTCGTTTACCGCACCTTGAAAATGGTGACGTCTCCCTTGCGGAAGACCACGTCCATGAACCGCGCCAGCCTGGTAGATGCGCCGTCGCCGTACTTGCTCCGCTCCAGTTGTCCGACGAACACGTAGGTCACTTTGCGTCCCTGCAGAATGGATTGGATTGGTCCGCTATCGCTGGCGTTGTAGATGGCATCGATCTCGGCGTCCCGACCCCGGAAGTCCCGGTCGGAGCCACGCCACTGGTTCTCGTGCCCAACCCAGCCCAGCAGCGTCGGAATGCCCGTGCGGGCCGATATCCGTCCGAACTCGCTATATTGTCCACCCGTCGCCTCCACGACGACGGCCCCGTCGGGCGCATTACTCGCAAGCCAGCTAGTGGCCTCGTACTCGTCCGGGTTCGATGCTCGCGCGTACGCCAGTCCGTCCAGAGTGGGCGTGGCCTGAAATCCATTGGTCTTGCCAAAGATGCTGGTCACGGGATACACCAGCGAGGCCAGCACCAGGAGCGCCACCAGCAGCCACCAGCCAGAGATGGCCAATCGTAACGTTGGTCCGACCGCATGCCAGCGCGAGTTGATCCAGTATAGGCCATAGGCAGAGACGATGGCAACGAGGGACCAGACCTGGTAGTAGAGCTTGAAAACGGTGTTCATGCGGTTGCCGAAAACGTCCTTGATGAAGAACAGCTCGCAAATCGCGAGCAGAACAACCCCGATGACCACCAGCAGCAGAGCGAAGGCATCCGGGGCACGCGATTCTGCCGTGGATGTCCCAGTGTCGCTGGGACGTCGGTCGAGGAGAAAGATACCCAGAGCGACCAACAGCAGCGCCGGGGTAACCTGGACGAACCGACCGAGGATCTCTCCCGGTTGGCTGTTCCCGACGGCCGTGCCACCAAAGCGGACCAGGAGTGCCAGCCAGAGCAGATACGGAACGAGGGCCACGAGCGCGGCCCAGCCGAGCCGGCTCCAGTCGCGGCTTGCTGGGCGTAGAATACCGGTCAGGCGCGCCACCAGGAACGATACCGCCAGGAAGATGGGCAGACCCATCACTATGACGAAGTGCACAGGCCAGGTTCTGACCTGCTGCAGCGGAACGATACCGCTGGCCTGGGACTGAAAACCCAACAGAAAGGGAGCGTAGAGCGCGACCGACACGATCCCGATGGTCACGATTGCCGGTCCGGCCTCGCGCAAATTGGCGAGATCCAGGAGCCAGCGCCGCGTGCAGCGCTGGGTTGCGATGACGAGGGCCGCGGCCGCGATCAGGAAATACGTTGGAAAGTCCCAGGTGTTGAGAAACAGCAGGGCGCCCAGGCATATCCCGGTCAGCAGCACCAGAGCCACATTGCGCCGCAGCCATTTGATATCCGGCACGGTCGATAGCTTGATCAGGTTGTAGCCGAAAGCCAGCGCCAACATGCCAAACGGCAGGGCCATCACGTGGGGGTGCAGATCGCCCAGCAAGAAGCTGAAGAATGGGAACTCCGTGATGGTGTAATCCCCCCCGGACCCCTGGGTCAGATTACCGATGACCCGCGTGGCGCGCCACCACCACCAGGGATCGCTGGGGTACCAGGTGGTGCTCATGCGAGCACCGGTCAGGTCTCGAATCTGGAACCAGCCCAGGACATCGGGTGATGTCCATCCGTGCGCTCGGATCAACTCCAGCACAGCCTCGAAGTTGCCGATCACGAGGACCAGGCACATCCCAACGACGCCGAATACGATAGCAGCCCTGGCGCCCCCCGCGCCTGACGCCTGCCGAGAGGCAGTCGCCTGTCCTTTGCCGGCGTCCGTCACCAATCCGGCCACGAGACCGAAAACCGCGCTGGCCGTGAGCGCAAAGATGAGGGCCAGGCTGAGATTGTATCCGATTGCCGCGGGGGTGCCGGCGAGCTTGATCACCGCGCCGAAGAGGATGTGCCCGAAGTAGTAGTAGCTGATCGAGAAGCCACTCAGCCAGGGATCGGTGGGCGGAAAGTAGGTACTGCGCAGGACGGCGTTGAGAAAAGCGAAGTCCATGGGCTTCTCGGTGCCCATGATCTCCGGCGTGTACGCTCGCAAGGCGGCCATGGCGAACAGAGCGACGGCGAAGACCGCTTCGCTGGCCAGGATGAGGGTGCGATGGGACCGCACAAAGCCAGTGATCTCGTCGCGGCTGCGCCCAAAAAGAATCAAGGAGACGATGGCCAGGCAGAACAAAATAAGCAGGATGGAGCCGCGCGAGTTGGGTACCAGATGCAAAACGCCGCCGAGCCATAGGAGGTAGCCCACGAGCAGCAATCCGAGGACTTTGCTCAGGGCGTAACCTCTATCGGCAAGGTTGCGAAACGTCAGCATCGTGATGGGAAGCGTGACCAGGCCGATCACCTCGGCCGAAAACCACCAGAGCAGCGTCTCTAGCACGATACCTCTCACCGGGCAGAGATCCCGTTTCTCCGCGCCCTATTTTGCCGGATCGAGAGGCGGTTTTCAAGGGCATGGAGTAGGCGAATAGACATTCCTGCAGATGGGTGTTTGGGAGCTACTGACGGCAGTGAGCAGGCGCCTGTCTGCGGAATCCCATATGCATCAAGCCAAGAGCAGCCGCCAGCAGTGATGTCCAAGACCGGGCACCTTGGTGCCAGTCCAAGTCCCACCCGGGGCTGAAGCCGCCGGGCTGAGTCAACGAAGCCCGCTGAAGCGGGCTGACACTAGAGCCAATGTGGGAACGGTTCGCTGGGATGGCAGGCTCAGCTGGTCCATAAACTCAGAACGGTCCGGGATCGATGTGGCAGTTCCCAACAAGCCGCATACAATTCCAGCCCGCTTCAGTGGGCTTCGTTGACTCAGCGCGCCCGCTTTAGCGGCGCGCGAGGCGCCGAATAGGTACAGGAATCCGGCGGCGACATCCCCACAGCACACCACTGGACCGTCCGTGCCTCACGGTCGACAGCCCTCTTAGCTTGATGCGCATGGGGCGCAATGATGATATCAACAAATAACGTTGCACACAATCGGGCGCTTCCCCTCCCGCCGCCCCCCTGGGCGCAATGAATTGCGCCCCTACGAACGGTCCATGGCCCATGCGTAGGGGCGCAATTCATTGCGCCCAACGGCCTCCCGCCTACCGACCACGCAACTTCTGTGATCCTCCAACCGCCCTGCCATGCCCTCGGTCATCGACAACAGGCACCCTCTCGGCATCGCCACGCTTGGCCCTCCCCCGCGCATCGCGACCTGCATAACACCCACTCGGCCCCTGAGCAGATGGGGACATCGACCGGGCCAGCGCCCCATCTGCGGAATCCCAAAATCAGCGTAATCCGCGGTTCAGATTGTGTGGAGGAGCAACGCCGGTGTTTCATGGCGTCGGGACGTCGCAAACTCGGCGCTGGAAAGTCGCCGTAATCCCACGCTTCGGGCTGCCTATGTACCATATGGCGTACGGGCCACACAACGCCCTGCTGACCCGCTGCGCGAGCCCTCGCGGAGAAGGAGTTTCCACTAGTACACCACCAACGTGCTCGTTATCGAATCTCACGCCCTTCTGGTTTCCGCTCTTGGGATCGGTCCCGCTGCTCGATTTCTGAAAGACCTGGATGAGAGCAATACCATCATCGTCCGGGGCGCGCTTTCGACGAGCAACGCGCTAAAGATCCTCTTTCGCTATGACGACAAGGTCTTCTCGTTTGCCGATGCGATCAGTTTCACCATTATGGAACGGTTGAGTATTCCGCTTGCTTTCACGTTTGATAACCACTTTGTCCAGTGCGGTTTCTCTGTCCTTACGTCTCGAAACCTTGATGACATCTTCCGCTAGCTCCAAACTAGACCCAACACCTCTACTTGCGTAAACAAGAAATAAACAAATGGCCGTTCCTACCCAGGAATGCCACACCGCTATTGACTACGGCAGCCCGCCTTGCTATCATATCGTTGGTCAGCTAGTAAAGACCATAGTTGGGGAAGCGCTGATCCCAGGCCCGCAACGTGGCCACCTCGGCCTGGGGGAGCTACTGGTGAAACCGACCCTTCTGTTCGGGTCGGTTTTTATTTCGTCTCGTGATCGCTGCCCCCCGTGATCGGACTCTTCATGGGAGGCCATTGGGATGACGGCACGTCCCGATCGTTGGGGTTCGTGCGCGGCCAGGGCATATGCGTTCTGCCCCAGGGAAAGCGACCAGGCGGGTGACAGTCCTTTCTGACATGCATATGGGCAGACGTCTATATGAGTGAGAGGCCAAGTCGGCGGATTAAGATCCCGCCGTCAAACCTTTTCCCTACTGGACCAGGTTTGACGCGGCCATCTCAATGCCGCGCACGGCCTCTCGCTCCGTGTAGGCGGACCTCGTCTGGCTAGGCCGCCCGCCCGTGGATGGCCAGACTAACGGAGCACGCCTAGGCCGTCAGACTGAGGTGGCCTGACTAACGGAGAACGCATGGACCTGCGCGCGTAGCAGAGCCGTCCTAACCGCTACTGACAGGTCGTGACGAAGAACACGCGGCCCGAGATCAATGTGAGGTGCGTAACATGATGTCCAGGCGACTGCACAGCTTCTTGGCGTTGCCATTCCTCGTCACGATCGTATTGTCGTTGTTGCCTACCGGGATCTGGACGCAGGCCGCCGCGCGGGAGGTGTCCGCACCTGCAGGACAAGCGCCCTCGTACGACCGGCGGGAGATCAGCGCTGCCTTGAAAAACTCTCCCCTCCTGTTCATCGAAAACGTCGGGCAGCTCGATCCCGCCGCCCGCTTTCAGGTGCGCGGCGGCAACGGCACCATGTTCTTGAGCGAGGATGCCCTCTGGCTCACCCTTATCGAGCCACGCAAGACAGACGGGGCTCTTGCCCGAGCTCCCGGTCAGCCGAACAGACCGGATGGACAGGAAAGCGATAGCCCACGTCGTGGGGTCAACCTCCGACTGAGTTACGCGGGCTCCAACCCTCACCCCATCATAGAACCCTTCGATCGTCTGGACACCCACGTCTCGTACTTCATCGGCGCCGATGCGAGCAAATGGCACCCGGACGTGCCAGTGTGGGGCGGAGTACGCTACCGGGAGCTTTATCCGGGCATTGACTTGGAGGTGACGAGCGAGGGCGGACAACTGATGCAGCGCATGGTGGCCCGTGCCGGCTCCGATCCGAGCGCGGTGCGCCTGCGCGTGGAGGGGGCGGATGATCTGACCGTCGACGCCACGCGCCTGGCGCTGACCACATCCGTGGGCACGTTCAACCTGCCGCTCCTGAAGCTGGAGACGGCCGCGGGTGTTCGCTTGCCGGCGCTGACAGCCGCCCGGCGCGCCTCGTCGAGCGAAGTCGTGAGCCCATTCGTGGCGGCGGCAGCAGGGTCGTCTATCCAGATGACATTGGATGCGTTGTCCGCCAGTGCGTCCGACCTCTCATTCGCCACCTTCCTGGGCGGTGGCGACGACGACGGTGGGATCGAGATCGCGGTGGACGGAAGCGGCAATGCCTACGTTGCGGGACAGACCTTGTCCTCGGATTTCCCCACGACGGCGGGCGCCTACGATACCAGCTACAATGGCGTCAATGACGCCTTTGTGGTGAAGCTGAACGTGGGAGGCAGCGGGCTGCTCTATGCCACCTTCCTGGGCGGTGCCGGTTCTGATTACGGGAACGGGGTCGCGGTGGATGGGAGCGGCAACGCCTACGTGGCGGGGCAAACCGACTCCTCGAACTTCCCCACGACGGCGGGTTGCTACGATACCAGCTTCAACGGCGATTCGGACGCCTTTGTGGTCAAGCTGAACGCGGGAGGCAGCGGGCTTCTCTACGCCACCTTCCTGGGCGGTGGCAGTAATGATTGGGGGTCCGGGATCGCGGTGGATGGGAGCGGCAACGCCTACGTCACGGGATACACTTACTCCTCAGATTTCCCCACGACGGCGAGCGCCTTCGATACCAGCATTAATGGCTACAATGACGCTTTTGTGGTCAAGCTCGATATGGGCGGCAGCGGGCTGCTCTACGCCACCTTCGTGGGCGGGAGCGACAGTGATTGGGGTAGACGTATCGCGGTGGACGGCAGCGGCAACGCTTACGTCACGGGATACACTTACTCCTCAGATTTCCCCACGACGGCCGGCGCCTACGATACCAGCTTCAACGGTTATTATGACGCCTTTGTGGTCAAGCTAGCGATCGGCGGTGGCTCCCTACGAGCAGACCCCACCATGTCCAGACTCTCGGCTGAACCTACATCCGTGCCGGCCGATGGTGGCACGAGCACGAGCGTCACTGTGCAGTTGCTTACCACCAACGGCACACCGGTGCCCAGGAAGACCGTACGCCTGTCGTCGAGTCGCGGCATCTCGGACACCATCACCCAGCCGACCCAGACGGGCGCCGACGGGCGTGCCACCGGGGCCGTTCGATCGACCTTTCCGGGGTCCGCAACCCTTTCCGCCTTTGTCATGGACGACGGCGTCTCGGTGTTGCAGACGGGGAGCGTCACCTTCGAGCCATACACGTCGCCCAACGGCGATCTCGTGTTCCAGATCAACCAACTTGTCACCACGGGGACCCAGGAGCTCGGCGATCTCGAGAACGATGCCACCGCCATCGCGGACTACGGCAATCGCTTCCGGGGTGCCGTCGGACAGGATGCGGCGAAGCTGGCCGCGGATGTCGTCTTCAATATGCAAGACGTCGTGAGCGGACTCAACAACACATACCATCTGCAGAAGGCGGCGCGCCTTGCCTGTCCGGGTTGTTACGTCCCGGGCACGTGGAACGTCGAATACAGCTCCAATCATCCTGCGGCCAAGCGGCTCCTGGATATCGGCTCCATGAATCTCGAGAGCGCAGCGACATCGAAGATGGCGGAGTTTGTTGGGATAGGCGGGTCCAAGTTCTTCGCCGAGTGGTTCCTGAATTGGGGGGCAGAGCAGGTCACCAAGGGCGTCGCGCAGGATGCAGCGCGCACTATCTTCGCAACCCGGAACGATGGTATCAGCACGGTGGCCCTGCCCGCCATCCGCAGCACGAGCGAGGACCTCTCCGCGTTGCTTCAGGTGCAGGGAAGCACTCTACTCTCCAACGTGCCGCCTATCCCATCGGAGCGTCGGAGCGCCTATGCGCGGGAGCTCAACGCGCGAATCTTTGCCGTGCGTGTGCTGGGAGATCAGCTTCGCAACGAGCGTGAGACACTCGCTAACTTCTGGCAAGCCCATGAGCAGAACCCCAATGTCCTGCTCGATCTCTTCCTGCGCACGAGCGCAAAGAGCCTGGCCAAGCACACCTTCGACGGCCCAGGGCAACTCGCGGTCGGCGGTTCGCTGACCCTCTTCGATGGGTACATGGACACAAAACGTCTGACCGAGTCCATGCAGATGTACAACCTGGCCACGGGGGCGTTGCTCGGGACGCCCACGCACCTCCAGCAGACCTATCAAACCGCCTATCGGGGGCTGGATCGTGTTCGTTACGACCGTGGGCCCGGGCTAGCCAGCGGGAACATCGTGTCAGTCGTCAACCACAACCAGGGGAGGAGCACACTGGGAGGCCTCCGGTGGCAGGAGACCGCTTCGTGGACGGACGTGTCCTTGGTCAATACGGGCGATAGCGAGACGACGTTTCGTGTTCTGTCCAACTACCTGGCCGACACAACGCGTTTTGGCGTGCCCTGGGCCACGATGAGCAGGGTGGAGGAGGGCTTTATCACCCTCGCGCCGCACACCGGTGGCACGGTGCGCGTGGACTACAAGTGGGCGGACGGCACCCGTGGCTTCTCTCCGCGCAGCCGGACCTGCATCCCTCTGACCAGCAACTGCGTTCCCGCTTCGGATATCTACATCGACGTGCTTGGCACAAACGACACGGGCACATATTACATCGGCGGCTACAATGACACCTGGCAGCCAATCAGAGTATCAGGGTCAGGGGCACAGAAGATGGCGTCCGATGACTCACCAACGATCGACCCACCGCTGATGACGTACGTCGTCTCGGCCCCCTGGACGCAGCGGCACGAGGCCCAGATCTGGATCAACAACCCGTTCACCAGCACCCTGCCCGTGACGGTCACGCAAACCCTCTCGGCAGGCATCAGCGTCATAGATGCGGGCGGAGCCAATCAGCAGGGCAGCCTCCTCACCTGGAACACGACGGTGCTTCCCAGCGCTGTCGGAGTAGTCACCTTCACCTTTAGCTTTCCCGCTGCCCCGGGCGCGGACCATGCACTTCCCGCTGCGGTCATGAGCCTCGCGAGTCCAATCGACGGGCAGATCGTCACGGCCGACTCCAACGTGGCACATTTCCAGGCCATCTGGCCGGTAACGCTGAGTGCGGTAGTTCCAGGCTACGTCTTGCCTGGCAGCAGCCCCAGTATCGGTATCACGGTCACCAACTGGCTCACGAATACAACGGTCGCCGGATCTCTAGCCATCACCGTGACCGACGCCTTGTCCACGCCGGTGCACAGCCAAGTTCAAGCCTTCAGCGTCATGCCCGCCGGAGCGGCTTGGTTGAACTTTGCGCTGCCCGGCACCATGAGCCCGGGAGACTACAGCGTGTACGCGGGCACCACCGTGAATGGCTCCTCAGGGCAAACCTACCTCGGGCGAGTTCAGGTCGGAGTTCCTGGGCCGGACCTCGTGTATCGCGCTTCGGCCGCAGGCACTGCCCATCCCAATGACGTCCTCACCTACACCGTGCAGCTGACCAACACCGTCGGTGTACCGCTCTCGAATGCGGCTCTCACGGCCACCATCCCTCTCAGCACGACTGTAGTGGCAGGGAGCGTCACGGGTGGGGGCATAGTGGAGCCAGGGCAGATGCGTTGGCCGCTGGGCACGCTGGGAGCCAATCAGTCAGCCTTGAGATCATTCGCGGTGAAGGTAGACACTGTGGGGCCGCCAGGCGACAGTCCATGGCGCCTGTCCAGCCAACCGACACTCACGGCCAACGAAATTGCGGCGACGCAGGGCCCGGCCGCGTGGAACCTGGTGGCCGCGATGCACGCTGGCTTCACCGCCACGCCTCTGACGGGCACGGCCCCTCTGACGGTGACCTTCACTAACCAGTCAACGGGGGATTTCTCATCCAGCCTGTGGGATTTCGGGGACGGGACGCCGACGAGTACCCTCACCGACCCGGAGCATACCTTCACCACGCCCGGCGTCTACACCGTTACGCTGATCGTGAGCGGGCCGGGTGGAACGAGCACGGAAGTCAGACCGAGCTACATCAGCGTGGCTGCCCCACCACCAGGCGCAGCCATTCGCATCGTCAAGGCCTCACCCAATCCCTTCAACCCGGCCCAGTCCGGGACGACCCTCAGCTTCGACCTCACCGCTCCCTGCGGCTACACCCTGGCCGCCATCTTCGACATGAATGGGGCCGGCGTGCTCAAGTACTGGAGTCTGGGCGCACGATCGGCAGGCACTCAGAACATTTTGTGGGATGGCAAGAACACGGCGAGCACCGTCCTGGGTGAGGGCATCTATGCCTTCTTCGCCGTCTGCTTGGATGCGGGAGGCAGCGCCATCGCCGTCGGCTCCGATCTGGTCAACATCAGCCCAATCATCTCCAACATGACAGTCAATCCCAAGCCGTACTATCCGCAGTCTGGGAACGCCGCCCTGGGCTTCAACCTGTCCACAGGGAGTTGGGCGTTCACCACCGCGGTGATCCTCAACGCGCAGGGGGCTCAGGTCAAGGTTTTCCCCTGGGCGGTCAGTCCGTCCGGGGCGGTGAGCTACAACTGGGACGGGGAGGACGGCGGAGGGAACGTGGTGCCCAACGGGCGCTACACATACGTGGTGGCGGCGGTGGACCCGAGCAACACGAGTCAGATGCACACCGGGGTGCTGCTCTTCGACGTGGGCACGCCGGTCAGCGCCGGGAGCATGCAGGCGGAGCCCTGGGCTCAGGAAGCTATGGAACAATTGCGTAGGGTGGGCGGTGTCTCACCATGAACGGGGCTTGAGTGCCTATCCGAAAACGAGAGGCGGGGGCTTGAACCTTCGGAGTGGGCAGAATCTGTTCGATGTTGGGGGTGGGGATGCGCCAATCCCCTCTCCTTTCCGCAGAAGGGAGAGGGCGAGGGTGAGGGTTCGTTTGGTCGAAGAGGTCAGGGAATACCAAGAACCTCAAGTACTGCGACGAGATAGCGAGGATTAGTCCGCTCTGTGATACAATAGCCTCAACGGAACGAGAAGGAGCAGATACCATGCGAGACAGTGATCAGTCAGCCGAACGTCGGGTACCCAAGAAGAGACCAGTTAGAGCTAAGATTACCCCGGTTGAACCCCAGCCCCTGACTAGCAACGCCGGTATATTCAAGATCATGGGCATTGGCAAGAGCAAGAAGCAGGGTGGCTATTCTTGGCGGAAGCACGAAATCAGCATTTAGCCTACGGTGCGAGTGCCGCAGTCAATCCTTGAGCGAAGGGTCTTTATTGACACCTCCGCTTTCTTAGCGATTGTTGATGAGGAGATCAGCAAGCGCTGTGTGAGTGAGAAGTACGGCTTTCTGACTACCCGCTTCGTAGTCGTGGAAACCCACGCTGGGCTGCTTGGAGCGGTGGGAACGGATGAAGCCCGTGCCTTCATCGAAAGCGGCTTGGAAGAGATTACTGAGGTACCGATAGAAGAAAGCGACTACCAATACGCCAAGAGGCTCATTCTCGAATATAGGGACAAAGACTATTCCCTTTGTGACGCGATTAGTTTTGCCGTAGTGCAGCGTCTCAGCGTCAGTCTTGCTTTTGCCTTTGACAGCCACTTCCGCCAGCATGGCTTCTTTACCCCTCTGGATCAACCCCAGTGGCCCTAACCTTCTGCCATTTGGCTCTGCCATCCATCTGTTGACAATAGCAGTCCACCTTACTATCATGTCGTTGGTCTGCTAGTAAATACCAAAGTTGAGGAAGCGATGATCCCCAGACCTGCAACGTGGTCAGCTCGGCCTTGAGAAGCGACTGAAGAAAACCGACTCACATACTGGGGGTCGGTTTCTTTTTGCGCTAAGAGGCGTGCATTGGTAGGGGACTCTACGTTACCGTACACATCGGAACTGCGAGGAGGCAAGCTTCGTGGATAAAGTGGTCGAGTGGTTCAATGCGTTGACTGGGAGAGGGGTCCCAACGAAGAGGCTCGTCCTGGTCATGTTGCTCGCGATAGCGCTGGCGGGATCCGCCTTGGCGCAAGCGGCGGGGGAGTACGTGTTCCTCACGAAGTGGGGCTCCTGGGGCTCTGACAGCGGGCAATTCAAGAGCCCGCGCGGAATCGCGGTAGACACGGCGGGCAACGTCTATGTCGCCGACTATTATAACCATCGCGTGCAGAAGTTCAGCAGCACGGGAAGCTTTCTGACCGCCTGGGGCTCCGAAGGCAGTGGCAACGGACAGTTCAAGGACTCGGCGTGGCCTGCAGTGTCCGGCGCGGGGATCGCAGTGGACGCCGCGGGCAACGTCTACGTCGTAGACCAGGGGAACAGTCGCGTCCAGAAGTTCACCAGCACAGGGAGCTTCATCACGGCCTGGGGCTCTTTGGGCAGTGGAAACGGACAGTTCGAGGAGCCGGCGGGAATCGCGGTGGATGCCGCTGGCAATGTCTACGTTTCTGACTGGTGGAACCGTCGCATCCAGAAGTTCACGAGCACAGGGAGCTTTCTCACTGCCTGGGGCTCCTGGGGCGGCTACAACGGTGAATTCGAGAAACCGTACGGGGTCGCGGTGGACGCCGCTGGCAATGTCTATGTCGCCGACTATTACAATACTCGCATTCTGAAGTTCACGAGCACGGGTAGCTTTCTCACTACCTGGGGCTCCTACGGCAGCGGCAACGGACAGTTCTATTGCCCGGCGGGGATCGCTATGGACGCCGCGGGCAACGTTTATGTCACCGACACTTGCGTCGGTCGCATCCAGAAGTTCAGCAGCACGGGGACCTTTCTCACCGCCTGGGGCTCTCAAGGAAGTGGCAACGGGCAGTTCAGCTCCCCGGTGGGAATCGCCGTGAACGCCGCGGGCAACGTCTATGTTGTGGACCAGGGGGACAGTCGCATCCAGGTGTTTTCCTCCACGTCCGCTGTGCCAACGCCCACGCCGACTCCGGTACCAGCCGTGGCCATCCGCAACGTGCACGCCTCGCCCAACCCCTTCAACCCGGCGCAGGCCGGGACGACCCTGAGCTTCGATCTCACCACCCCTTGTGGCAACACCCTGGCCGCCATTTTCGACATGAATGGGGCGGGCGTGCTGAAATACTGGGCCCTGGGCGCACGATCGGCAGGCACGCAGAGCGTATCCTGGGACGGCAAGAGCTCGGGTGGCAGTACGCTGGGTGAGGGCATGTACGCCTACTTTGCCGTCTGCCTAGATGCGGGGGGACAGGCCCTGGCCGTGGGCTACGATCTCCTCAACATCAGCCCGATTATCTCCAACATGACGATCAGTCCAAAGCCGTACTATCCGCAGGCGGGGAATGCTACCCTTGGCTTCAACCTGTGTCTGGCGAGCAGCGGGTTCACCACCGCGGTGATCATCAACGCTCAAGGTGCGCAGGTAAAGGCGTTCCCATGGGCGGTTAGTCCGTCCGGGGCAGTCGGCTACAGTTGGGACGGGAAGGACAGTGGGGGGAACGTGGTGCCGAATGGGCGCTACACCTACATAGTGGCCGCAGTGGATCCCAGCAACATGAGTCAGATGCACGTCGGAGCCATGCTCTTCGACGTGGGCACGCCGATCGGAGCCGGGGCCGCGCAGGCGGAGCCGTGGGCTCAGGAAGCGATGGAACAACTGCGCGGGGTGGGTGGCGGGGCGCCATGAACGAGGATTGAGCGCCTATCCAACAACGTAGGGCGAGGGCTTGTCCCTCCAGGGTGGGCAGAATCTGTGTCCATGTTGGGGGGCGGGGATGCGTCAATCCCCTCTCCTTTCCGCAGAAGGGAGAGGGCGAGGATGAGGGTTCAGCCCCTGACGCCGATGGGTCGCCGTCCGGCATCAATGATGACTGGCGAAGCAGATCCAGACGGATGGAGAAGCAATCTCTTACTAGCAAAACTAGTCCAATCCGTATACCCGCTGGGCGTTCTCAGCCAGAATCAAACGCTTATCGACGTCCGCGATTGGCAGACTGGTTATCCGCGTTGCCTCCCTGATTGGGTGCAGCCAGGGGTACTCGGAGCCGAACAGGAGGCGATGCGCCCCAAAGGCACGAATCAGCGCGATTACCTCGTCGTCCGAGAGGGGCTGACGATAGGCGGGTGATGCGGTGAAAGCTACGGATGTATCGAAATGCACCTGGGAGAAGGCTTGGGCCAACTCGATAGCCTGGTCCCAATAACCGCCGCCGGCGTGGGCGAGCACCACGCGAAGTCGGGGGAAATCGCGTAGAAGGTCGGCGAACCGCTTGGGCTCGGAATACTCCGGCTGCTGGCCCGTGGCATAGTACCACCCGGTGTGGAAGACCACCGGAATGTCATTCTCCTCGGCCCATGTGTACACTGGCCACATGCGGCGGTCACCCGGTGGGAACCTCTGCGCAGCGGGATGCAGCTTGATGCCTCGCGCCCCCTCGGTGCGTTTGGCTTCAGCCTCCACGATCATGGACTCGACGCCCATCCTGGGGTCTACGCTTACAAAAGGCACAAAAACAGAGTACTCCCGCGCCACAGCGCAGACCCAGGCGTTGCGACGTCGTACTCGGGAGACTATCTCGGCATTGATGGCCTGGCATTCTTCGTCCTCATCGCACAGATCCCCCTCGAAACCCAGCTTGGACCAGGCGGCCTCGACCATATCACCCACGGGTGTTGCGCCTAGCAGCACACCTCGATCGATGCCCGTCTCTCCCATCAGCGGGAGGAGTTCCTCAACGGTTCCGGTTAATCCGACGGCCAACCGTCCGAACTGGGCCCCGGTGCCGACGGAAGCCGTAGGGAACGGATGCACGTGAACGTCGATGATCTTGAAGCCATCTATCAACTCATATCCCTCCCCGTTGTCCGATGCCCTTGACGTCTGAGACAACCAACCCTACAATCGATGTAAAGGGCAAAGGAACTAATCGCGCTTTATGGATCTCTACTCGGTCACGATTACGCCACCGCGCTCGTGCCAGAAGATTCTGCGGCAGCTCGTTCTCAGGCTTCCCGAGCCGGAGGAGCCCCCAATCAGTCGCCGACTCCAACCGCACGTCACTCTGCACATGATCTATGGCGTGGAGGACGTGACTGTTGTCGAGGATCTGTTGCGGGAGGTGTGCGGGCGCACGGCTCCGCTCACCATTCGCGTGACCACCACGCCGAGCTTTCTTCCGCGCACCGATGCCGAGGCGATGTCCCTTGCCGTGGACATCGAGAAGACGCCAGAGCTGGAAGATCTCTACATGCGGCTTCAGTCGGCTCTGAGTTCGGCCGGTCTGCGCTCCTACACATTCACGCCGGAGCAGTGGCTGCCCCATCTTACGCTGCTATATCTGACCGAGCTACCGAGTCGCGAGCTAATAGCGACGGTTTCGTCGCTCCTTGCGTCGCTCCGACCCTGCTCCTTCCTCACCCGCAGTCTTGAGTTGAATCGCCTCGACGAGAATGAGCGTTGGGTGGAACTGCGAAGCTTTCCATTGATGGGCTGATAGCTACGCTACGTCGCCGCGAAGAGCGCTCGCACGAACTCATCGGGATCGAACTCAGCCAGATCATCAATGCCCTCGCCCGTGCCGACGAACTTGATCGGAATGCCCAGTTGATCCACGATGGCGAATACGATGCCTCCCTTGGCCGTGCCGTCGAGCTTGGTGAGAACCACACCGGTCACGCCGACCGCTTCGGCGAAGTGCTGCGCCTGGAGCAGACCGTTCTGCCCGGTAGTGGCGTCGATGACCAATAGGACCTCGTGCGGAGCCGTGGAATCCGCCCGCTCGACGACACGTCGAATCTTCTTGAGCTCCTCCATCAAGTTGAACTTAGTATGCAGACGGCCAGCCGTGTCCACGATCAAGACATCGGCCTTGCGGCCCGTAGCCGCTTGCAGGGCGTCGTAGACCACCGCGGCCGCGTCGGCGCCAGGCTGATGGGCCACCACGTCAATCTGCGTGCGCTCTCCCCACACCTTCAGTTGGTCGATGGCCGCGGCGCGGAACGTATCGCCGGCCGCTAGCACAATGCGCTTGCTCTTTTGCTTCAGAAGCTTGGCTAGCTTGGCGATAGTGGTCGTCTTGCCAGTCCCGTTGACGCCGACCATTAGGATGACTGAGAAGGGCAGGCTTGCACGCGGACCGGGTCCCGCCAATCCCGGAATCCCGAGGGGTCCGGGCCGGGAGACCGCTCCGTCGCGGCGGAGCATCTCGACGAGCAATTCCTCCAGCGCAGTCCGGGCCTGTTCCGGCTGGCGCAGTCCCTCACGACGCACCCGATCCCGCAGCGCCTGCATGACCGTATCTGTGGTGGAGACGCCCATATCCGCGCCGATCAGCAACTCCTCTAGCTCCTCCCAGAGCTCCTCATCGATGTTCGCGCGGCTGAAAAGATTGCTGATCTTCCCAAACCAGGCCTGCCGGGTGCGGCGCACGCCAAAATCGAGCTTCTTGAATCTATCAAACATGCTGCTTACCTCTTATCCATCTTCATCGAGACGAGCCGGGAGACACCATCCTGTCCCATTGTGACTCCGAATAGCGTGTCGGCCATCTCCATGGTGGCACGGTTGTGAGTGATGACGATGAACTGCGTCTGGCTCGTCAGTTGACCGATTAGCTGGCAGAAGCGCCCGACGTTCGCCTCGTCCAGCGCGGCGTCTACCTCGTCCAGGACGCAGAATGGCACCGGCCGTAGGCGCGTCAGCGCAAACAGAAGGGCCGCGCCAGAGAGCGCGCGCTCGCCGCCGGAGAGCAGAGAGAGGCTTTGCTTTCTCTTGCCCGGCGGCTGGGCCACGATCTCCAATCCTGTTTGTGACGGATCGTCCGGCGCCGTAAGAACCAGGCGGGCGGAGCCTCCTCCGAACAGCAGCGTGAAATACTCGCGGAACTGCGTGTCCAGGGCCTGAAACGTGGCCATGAACTGCTCCTGAATGAGCTGCTCCAGTTGATCGATAGCCGTCTGAAGCGGCTTGGACGCGGCCCGCAGATCCGCGCTGTGAGTCGTGAGAAAATCGAGCTTCTCCTTGGCCTCGGCATACTCCTCCGGCGCCAGCGGGTTGACGGGCTCTATTGATTTGATCTGGACCCGCAGGCGATCCACGCGCCGCCGCAGAACATCCGCGTCCAGGCTCAGAGGATCGGTCCCGTCAGACAGCAGTCCCACGTTGGCCGCTCCGACGGCGCTTCCCACGGCCCCTTGCCGTAGGAGAGGTTGAGCCTGGGCATGCGACGCACCGGAGAGCGCGCCGCGGTCGATCGTGACACCCTCTTCCTCTGCCGACTGGATCAACTGACCAAGCCTGGCCAGACACCGCTCATGGTCTATGGCGGTCTGAGTCAAACGATTCTCTTCTTCGCCCAGACGGAGGCGCCGCACTTTCTCTCGCTCGCGCAGCGCGGATTCCTCACCCGAAAGCTGGGCGATAGCATCCGCCAGGGTCGCCAGAGCTGAGGCCGCCTCCTCGGTCTGCGCCAGGCTGGCGCGACGCTGTGTGGCCACGGCTGTCAGTTGATCCTGCACTCCCTGCTCTTCCTCGACGTGCTCCTGAACGCGCGCCCTCTTGGCACGCAACTGCGCCCCGAGTCGCTCGTGGTTCGCTTCGCGGTCAGAGAGGACCGATGCTTCCCGTTCCAGGGCTGCCCTGGTTTGTTCCCGACGCTCCTTTTGCTCCTTGACGCGCTGGCTCTCGAACTCCATCTCGGTCTGAATCTGCGTTCGCCGCGTTTGCAGTTGACCGATGCCGTCCTGCTCTTCCACCACCGCCTGCTCGAGCTCCTGCAGCTCCGCGACAAGGCGGGTTCGACTCGCCTGGCGTGCCTCGCATGAAGAATCGGCCGAGCGAATCGATGCCCGTAGCTTCTCGATCTCATTGGCGGAGGACTGCAGCTCGCGTCTCACTCGCTCCAGGTCGATCTGTCTCACCCGCTGCTGCAATTCCAGTTCCTGGCGCCGCTGCTCCAGCGTGGTGAGATCCTGCCGCAGAGAGTGGAGGGATCGCTGCTCTTGCTCCAGTAAGGTCTTAAGGGAACTGACCTCGCTCTCCGCTTTGGCGAGTTGCAGCCGCAGCTCGCGCACCTCTCTCTGGCGCGCCAGGTAGCCTGTGTTCGATTTCTGGACGGGTGCTCCGCCGGTCACCGAGCCGCTGGGACGAACGATCTCGCCTTCGAGCGTTACAATCTGTCCCCCTGGTAGACCGCCGCGCACCAGGCGATGGGCGCTGGGAAGATCGGTCACGACGATGACCTGTCCCAGCAGCATATCCACGACGCGCGAAAAGCGCGGGTCGAACTTGACCAACTGGGCGGCACATCCGATAACACCGTCGCCAGCCGGCGGGCTGTACGCACGTCCCGTCTTGATCGTATCCAACGGTAGGAAGGTCGCGCGACCGGCGCCAAGGCGCTTCAAGAGAGCGATGGCCGCCTCGGCGTGCTCCCAGCGTTCCACGACGATATCCTGCACGCGCTGGACTAGGACCGTCTCAATGGCCAGCTCCAACTCCCGCGGGACCTGCACCAGATCACCCACGAGTCCGACGATGCCCTCCAGACGGCTCATCGCACCGGGAGCAGAGGGCGGTCCCGCACTCCCACGGTCTCCAGCGCGGCCTGCTCGCTGAACATCTATCCCGCTCTTGGCCGCGGTCAGGACGACGCGTACGCCGGAGAACAACCCGCTGCCGGAGGACTGAAGGGATTCGATCGCGTCCAGGCGTGCGCGTAAGGAATGGATGCTGCGATTGGTTTCGCCGAGCTTGGTCTCGGTGTCGGCCACGCGCTTCTGTGCGCCGGCTGAGCGCTCGCGGGCCTCGGCGATCTGCTGAACCAGCCCATCGACCTGGGTCTGCAACGCTCGGCATTCCTCGTCCAACTGGCTGAGCTTGCCCTGGTAGGTCTCGACCTGTTTGAGGTACATGTCCTGGGCCATGGACGCACGCTCACTGGCCTGGGCGGCAGCCCGCTCCTCGTTGTCGGCAGCGGCCATGCTGCGTCGGACGGCTTCGCAACGGGATTTCTTGGCCTCAAGGTTGCGCTGTCGCACCCCCGTTGTCTCGCGGAGCTGACGCGCTTCGGCGTCCAGATCGCTCAAGCGATCGCGCTGCCCCTTGGCGGCCGAGGTTTCCAGCTCGACTCTCTCCTCCAGGGCACGCAGTCTGCCGCGCGAGGATTCAATCTCGCTGGTTTCGCGCTCGATCGTGGCTTCGAGCCATTGGATCTCTTTAAGAAGCTCGGCCTGCTGCTGACGCAGGAAACCCGAACGGGTCTTGAGCAGCTCTTCCTGCTGAGCCAACTGGTCCTGCTTGCGCAGCGCGCCGGAATGTCTCTCTCGCAGGGACTCGAGCTCGCGGCGCAGCGTCTCCTGGCGTTCGCGGAGCGAGGCCAGCGCAGCCTCGGTATGCTCCAGGGCCGCGCGTTCCTCCTCCAGCTGCATTTCTTGCTGATGCCGGCGTTCCTCCAGTTGAGAAGCCGTGCTCTGTAGCTTGGCCAGACGCACGCGGTACCAGGCTTGAAGGAGATGGGAGAGCTCATTCGATAGCTGTCGGTGCTCGAGGCTAAGTCGCGCTTGCTTCTCGAGGCGCTCCACGCGTGGAGATAGCTCGACAACGGACTCCTCCACCCGGTTGAGGTTGGCGATAGTGCTTTCCAGCTTGTCTCGGGTTTCCTTCAGCCGTGCGTAGTGGCGCCGTAGATCTCCGGCCTCTTCGATCAATATCCGCCTGTCCTCGGGCCGTAGCGACAGGGCCTCGTCAATCAAGCCCTGACCGACTACGGTATAGGCATTCTGACCCACATTGGCCTTCATGAGAAGCTCGACCAGGTCGCGCAACCTGACGCGACTGCGATTGACGTAGTACTCGTTCTCACCGGAGCGGTAGACCCGTCGGGTGATGGCGATCTCGGCGAAATCTACATCCAGCCAGCGCTCGGCGTTGTCCAGTACCAACGTGGCCTCGGCAAAGCCGAGGGGCGTGCGCGTCGAGCTTCCGGCGAAGATCACGTCGTCTGATTTGCGCGCACGAATCAGCCGCGAGTTTTGCTCGCCGAGCACCCAGCGAATGGCGTCAGAGACGTTGCTCTTGCCACTGCCGTTGGGACCCACCACGGCCGTGACGCCACGCTGGAACTCCAGCGTGGTAGAGGCCGCGAAGCTCTTGAAACCGTGGATCTGAAGCCGTCGTAGGTACAAACAAGACTCCAACCAGACAAAAAACTGGCCGGACTCGGTCAGCCCCCGCCCTCTGGCGTGATCGACCGATGACCGGCCACCTGTATCTCATTGTCGTGGTGATGGTGCGGCAACTCCCGCATCATCCGTGGTCGCGACGTCCGCCCGCTGCGGAAACGCGCTCGGTAAGCCCTCAGGCACTTTATCCAGCCGCTATACTTCCTCGCCCAGCGATTGGAGGGCAAGACGGGCCGCTTCCTGCTCTGCGGCTTGCTTGTTCCTTCCCGTGCCCTTGCCTAGTGCGTTTTCGCCGACGATAGCCTCCACCACGAATTGCTTGGCGTGGTCTGGCCCGAGCGCGGCGATGGTGCGATAGACCGGAGTGAGCTGCCAGCGACGCTGAGCGACCTCCTGCAACCGAGACTTGAAGTCCTTGCTTATCTTCTGCGCGATGGCATTGTCGATCTCCTGCTGAACCAGACGCAGCACCAATTCGCCGGTCACGGACAGACCAGCATCGAGGAAGACGGCTCCGATCACCGCCTCTAGGGAATCGGCCAGGATAAGCTGCCGCTGCCGTCCTCCACTCGACTCCTCGCCCTTGCCCAGGTACAGATACTCTCCCAGGTTCAGTCCGCGCGCGATCCTGGCCAGCGACTCCATCCGCACAACTGACGATCGCAGTTGCGTCAACTGTCCCTCGGAGAGCTCCGGGAAGGACCTGTAGAGATACTCAGCGACAAGAAAGCCCAGGACAGCGTCTCCCAGGAACTCCAAGCGCTCGTTGGAGGCGAGGGGGTAGTCCGGGTTTTCGTTGATATACGAGCGATGGACGAGTGACTGCTGCAGGATCCTGATATCGTCGAATTCGATGCCCAGCGCGGATTGCAGACTTGACAGATCTGTCATGGCACCCGAGCTTCGCAAATTCCGTAGTAATCGTCGTTCTCCAGCACACGCGTGAGCGCATCCGCGTTCACGGAACGTGAGCCTCCCGCGTAGGTGACATGCTCCTCTATTTGTTGGGAAAGCTCCTCTGCGGTCATCGGCTGGTTTCCGTTGGCAAGCAAGACCCGAAAGGCGATCTCCATCAACGGCAGGTTGGCCGTGATATATCCCTTCGACTTGCTGCAGCAGTCGCGGATCACCGCGATTGGGCTGGCCCCGTATTTGACCAGGCGTGTCTCGAAGACGACGCGCGTGCCCTTGGCATCCAGAACCGGGACGCGCGACTCGACCTCCGATCCCAGCCTGCTCCGGCACTGCGAGCACATACGGCTCTCTGCCATCACGCCGAACGATCTTCCTGCCGATTGATACCAATCCATGCTGATATGGTACCTGGGTTCAATTGCTTCTTCTTCTACCAATGCAGTCCTCCCGCACACGTGGCATCTATGTGACCGTGCACTTAGCCTCGCGAATAAGTTGAAGATAGGGCGTTGTGAGATTGGCTATCTGGGAAGCTTCGTTATCGACGTCGAGCGGTGGGCCGACGAATACCTTGCCCCATGGCTCGATGTTGCCACTGGTGGGGTCGGTTGTGCTCGTCAACTTGTAGCGCGCATCGATAATTCCCAGGTCAAAGGGCACGGTATAGTACAGATCGGCCACGACGTTGGCAAGCCCCAACTGATGCAGCATGGCCCGACCCTGGTTCAGGTCTCCACCGTACTTGTTGGGTGGTAGGAGCCCGATGAGGTTCTTCAGAGTGAAATTGCCGACACTGCCCAGGATCTTGTATGACGATACCGAGATTAGATAGTCGCTCCAGAGCACAACGTTGGGTACCCAGATCGTCGGCAGGGCAAATGGTTTGGGCAGCGGGTTCTCAACCTCCACGCACAGGCAGTCGCGGACGTCTAGGACCGTGATCCTGGGGAAGTCGTATCCCAGCGCCCGGAAAACCTCGTGGGTCTTCTGAGAGACGTTCGGTCCTTCGACTACGAGTATATCAGCGTCGCTGATGCGCCGTATTCCCTCGATAACCGTCGAAAGCGTCTCGCGGCTAACCGTCACCGGATGGGGGACCGGGTAGGCCGCGTTGGGCTTGATCAAGACGCGTCGCGCACGGCTTACCTCGGGCGGTGGACGAAACTCAAAGCTCGCAGCATCAAAAATCATCCTGTCTCCACTCCTCAGCGTATGTCATAGTCGGACCATATCGCCGGAGCCTCTAGTGTGTCGTCAGAACGGGGTCCGGGGGCTCCCCCCATGAAACCCCAACAGATGCCGGGCTGGTGCTGGACCAGTCCCGGGCAGGTCGTTGCTTGTGTACTAACGTGCGATCTTAATAACGAGCTCTATCTCGCGGGCATTGTCGGTGTCTCGCAGCGCCGCCACCATTCCCGTCATGGCGTTGCCGATCATGTCCTGCACGAAGGGCTTGAGCGGGACCATCGCTCCATTGACGGTCAACCGCACCTCACCCAGACCAACCTGTGGCTTGAGGAACCGCTCCTCGATCAGATCGACAATGCCGGTGGCGTCGTTTATGTCGAACTGCGGTACCTCCATAGGGACATGCTCGTCGGTGGCTATGCAGATCAGCTCGCGCGCAGTGCAGAGCAGATCTGCCCCCATCTCTTTGCGGTGCACTTCGATCTTTGGCCAGGGTCCGCGCTTGAATCCCTCCGTCAGTATGAGGTCCACGGATGAGCCAATCAGGTGCGCGATCTCGTTGAGCGACAGCTCTTGGCTCACCTTGCGGACCAAGGCCACCTTGTCGGCCGAGCTGATCACGGCGATATCGCTACCCGCCTGAGTATGGCGCCAACTGTCCTTGCCGGGTAAGTCGATGCTGAAACCGTGCACATCGTGCTTGATCGTGGCGACACGGTAGCCCCGCCGTTTGATCTCAGGCAGCAGCTTCTCCAGCAAGGTTGTCTTGCCTACATCGCTCTTGCCCACCACCGAAAGGGCAACTGTCATCCCTGGCTCTCCTCTCCTCACACTCCGGATCCGCGCATGCCCAACGGCACACCCTGTTCCATTGACTCGGCAAATCGCTTGCCTTGACCGCTACTCAGTGGCCACGTCCTCCGGCCAGTCCAGCATCTGAACATCCACCAGGCTCCCAGCCTCCATCCTCTGCCGATCTTCCGGAACGACGACGAGCCCGTTGGCCAGGGCCATGGAGGTGAGAATGCCCGAGCCCTGTGGACCGGTCAGGCGTGCGATAAAAGTGCCGTTCTCTCTGGAGACCATGGCGCGCGCAAAGAAACGTCGGCTGTCCCTATTCTCGATGGGTTCGGCCAGGACCGCTTTGATCGTCGGCTTGGCAAGCGTGGTGCGCCCGAGCATCTTCAAGATGGACGGTCGGGCGAACTGCTCGAAGGCCACCATTGTGCTGACCGGGTTCCCGGGTAATCCCAGGTGAGGTACGCGCCGCGCCTGCCCCGTCTCGCTCGTCGCAGTCAGGGTTCCGAAGGCGATCGGCTTGCCGGGCTTCATCCGGACCGTCCAGAAGCTGATCTCGCCCTCCATCGCCAGCACTTCTTTGACGATGTCATAGTCCCCCATGGAGACGCCCGCGGAGGTGAGAAGTAGGTCAGCCTTGCGCCCCTCGCCGATCTTTTGGGACAGTTCCTCGCGTCGATCTTCGGCGATGCCCAGGATGACTGGGATTCCACCGTACCTTTGCACCAGGGCGGCGATGGTGTAGGTGTTGCTGTCGTAGATCTTGGCCGGCGGCAGAGGCTGTCCGGGCATCACTAGCTCATCGCCTGTGGCAAGGATGGCGACGCGGGGGCGACGGATCACCTGGACCGTGGCAAACCCGAGCGAGGCCAGCACGCCGATCTCAGCGGGACGCAGCGCAGTGCCGCGGGAAAGGACCATCTGTCCGCGCGAGATGTCCTCGCCCGCGCTACGGATGTTCTGTCCGATCTCGGCCGCTTTGTAGATCGCCACAGTGCCGATGGCCCCGCCTTGAGCCTTGCGGGCCTGCTCGTCGGTCTGCTCGAACTGCACCACCGCGTCCGCCCCATGCGGGACGGGTGCGCCGGTCATGATGCGGATAGCCGTGCCGCTCTGCACGACGTCGTCCGTCCAGTGCCCGGCGGGAAGCTCTCCGATCACGCGAACAATCCGGGGATTGTTCGCGTTCGCGCCGATGGTGTCGCTTGCCTGTACCGCGTAGCCGTCCATGGCCGAGTTAGCGAGCGGTGGAACGTCGATACCAGAGCGGACATCCTCAGCCAGCACCTGCCCGAGGCAATCGAGAATCGGGCGGGTCTCGGGTTCCAGCACATCGACGAACGACAGTATGCGCGCAAGGGCCTCTTCGACACTTATCATTGGGCAGTCCTTCTCACTGACCGTCTCCCTCTGCGGCCAGACGCTCGGCCCGTGCCAGATCCTCGCGCGTGTTGACGTTGAAGAAGCTAAGCAGCCGCGGGTCGAACCGTTCGACCTCGTTCTGCTCAACGTAACGAACCTTCACCTGCGGGAGGAACTTGATGATCTGGCGATCGTGCGCCAGCAGCAGCGTACGCATGGGGGTCAGACAGGTAGTCGCATATATGGCATGCAGCGGCTCCAGCACGTCGTCCAGCCTGGGGATCACGACATCATAGCGCTCGGAGCCTTCGACGATGTAGGCGAGCAGGTCATGGTTCAGAAACGGCATGTCGCAGCCCACAACGAGGCTGTGGTCCGTCTTGGCAGCTTGAACCCCGGTGTACACTCCGCCCAGCGCACCACCATCGGGAAAGGCATCCACGACGGTGCGCCACGCGCCAACCTTCCCGTACAGGGAAACCTCCTCCTCCGTGTTGACGACGAGCAAGGTTTCCACGCTCACAGGCTGGACGCGCTCCGCTACACGCTGTAGGATAGCTCTTCCTCCCACTTCCACCAGCGCCTTATTGGTTCCCAGCCTGCGGCTCTTGCCGCCGGCCAGAATGACGGTTGTCAGAGCCGGCTTGCTCAAGGAACTCCAACCATGGTATTGAGAATCAGTTAGCTATTGTAACACTTCGGGCGTGCTTTTCCAATATAGGCCGGGCAGGCAATCTGTTTTTGCTTCGCCAGTTCCCGTCGGCTGTCGTTGAGCCATGCCGAGCAGATGAACTATAATGTGGCGGTCGGAGGCCACGCGCATGTCATCCAGCCCTGCCTGGAGCCAGATCGCTCTGCTGAAGAGCGTTGTCGCCAAAGAGACTGGGACCATTCTCAAACCCTGGGGTGGTCGTCTTCCGTTTGCGCTGGTCTACCCAAACAAATACTACGCGGGCATGTCCAACCTGGGTTTCCAGACCATTTATCAGTTGCTCAACTCACACTCGCAGGTGGTCTGTGAGCGTGTCTTCGCGGAGCCCGGTGGTCAGATGGACGCGGATGGACGGGGTGAGTGGATCACAGCCGATGAAGTCGAGCGGCGGACGACCGCGGGACCACGGCACCTACCACTCCTGTCGCTCGAATCCCAGCGTCCCCTGGACGACTTCCCGATCGTGGCCTTTTCAGTCTCCTACGAGCTCGACTATCTGAACGTCGTCCAGGCCTTACAGCGCTCTGATCTGCCCCTGCTCTCCGCGGATCGCGACGACCACGATCCTATCGTGTTGGCCGGCGGTCCCTGCCTGTCGGCGAACCCGGAGCCGCTTGCCCCGTTTATCGACTGCATAGCCATTGGGGAGGGGGAGGTTATCGTTCCCGAGCTGGTCAGGGTCCTGAGCGAGTTGCAGGGCGCGTCACGCGAGGCGATCCTGCGGGCCATGGCCGATGTGCCAGGTCTCTACGTTCCGCTGTATCCTCGTTCCGTTCGTCGTCAATCCCTAGCAGACCTGAACAGTTGCCAGACCACGTCCGTCGTGCTTACTCCGCAGACTGAGCTGGGCGATATGTACATGCTGGAGATTGCGCGCGGCTGCGCTCGTGGCTGCCGGTTTTGCCTTGCCGGCTATAGCTTTGCGCCCATGCGCTGGCGGAGCGTGGAGGGTCTGATCGACACGGCGCAGGCAGGTCTGTCCTTCCGCAAGCGCATTGGATTGGTGGGCGCGGCCGTCTCCGATCATCCACAGATCGACGAGTTGATTCGACGTTTGCGTGCTATGGACGCTGAAGTGGCTGTTTCTTCCATTCGCGCTGAGCGCCTCTCTGAGACGCTGGTGCAAGCGCTGGTCGAGAGCGGCGTGCATACCCTGACGATCGCTCCTGAGGCAGCGACACCTCGCCTGCGGCGGGTCATAGCGAAAGGCCTACGTGACGAGCAGATCGAGCGAGCGGTCGATATAGCAGGAAGCAAAGGCGTGCGGCGACTCAAGCTATATTTCATGATCGGACTGCCTTCAGAGAGTGATGACGATGCTCAGGCTATAGTGGACCTGAGCTTACGCCTCCAAGAGCGCCTGCATCGCTACGCACGGGCGGGTGAGGTCGTTGTAAATATGACGCCTTTTGTCCCCAAGGCCGCCACACCCTTCCAGTGGAGCGCGATGGAGCAGTGCGAGATCCTGGAGCAGCGTCTTGCCTCTATCCGACGCGGTCTGTCCAGCCATCGCATTCGGTCGCGGGCCGAGAGCCCGGCTTGGAGCATCATTCAGGGTCTGCTGGCTCGGGGGGATGCTCGGGTGGGCGCCATGCTTCCCCACGTTCGGAAGAATTCGATCGCCGCCTGGACGCGGTCTATACGTGAGGCGGAGCTGGATATGGTGGAGTACCTGCACCGTGAGCGCGATCTGGACGAAGTTCTTCCCTGGTCGCGCATTGACCCCGCTCTGAGACCAGAGCTTCTACGGCGAGAGCGCCTAGCCGCGAGCGAGCTCGCTGGTTGCGGTCCGGAGTGTGAAGGATGAGCGAGCTGACAGAGAATCTCCAGCGCATTCAGGCGCGTGTCCGAGCAGCCGCGGAGCGTGTGGACCGGGATCCCTCCGAGGTGCGCGTCATCGCGGTCACCAAGACTATGCCGCCGGCGCGGATCGCGCAGGCCCATGCGGCGGGCATCTACGACTTCGGTGAGAACAGGGTGCAGGAGGCGATGGAGAAGCAGACGCTCCTATCATCTCTGTCGCCTCAACCGACCTGGCATCTGGCTGGCCATCTTCAGTCCAACAAGGTGAAGACAGCCCTGAACCTATTTGCTATAATACACAGCGTTGACTCTGTGCGACTGGCCGAGACCATAGCGCGGCTCGCTCGCAAGCCGGTTCGCGTTCTTCTCCAGGTCAACGTGGCCGGGGAAAGTAGCAAGCAGGGGTTCTCGCTGGACGGAGCCGCGCACGGGAATGGGTCGCAAGAAGACCTTCACGAGTCCTTCCAGCGGATCCTACGACTTCCGATGATCCAGGTCGAGGGACTGATGACGATCGCCCCTCTCGTATCCGATCCCGAGCTGGTTCGTCCCATCTTTCGTCGCTTGCGGGCGGAACGTGACGCCCTCAACCTGCGCCACCTGTCTATGGGTATGACCGATGACTTCGAGGTGGCTATCGAGGAAGGGGCGACGATGGTGCGCATCGGCAGGGCTATTTTCGGTGAGAGAGGCTGAGGAGACAGATGCGAATAGCAGTCATTGGCGCTGGTGTTATGGGCGAGGTGATCGCCACCAGCATTATCGAGAAAGGAGTCGCAACAGTCGAGTCGGTCGTTGCCAGCGATCCCGAGCTGACCCGACGTCAGTGCATCTCCGAACGGTGCGGGATCGCTACCATGGCAGAGAACCGCAGGGCGATTCAGGATGCTGACGTGATCCTGCTGACGATCAAGCCACAAACCCTGCCCTTTATCTGCCATGATCTGGCTGGGCACATTGCGCCTGATCAGCTCGTGCTCTCCATCATCGCGGGCACGACCATCCACACGCTGTGCGAGGGATTGCTTCATGCCTCCGTGGTGCGGGCCATGCCCAATATGCCAGCCCAAATAGGGCAGGGCATGAGCCTCTGGATGGCCACGCCGGATGTCACGCCCGAGCAAAAGGAGCAGGCCCAATCTATCCTGGCGGCCATGGGCAACGAGTTCGAGGTGCACGAAGAGAAGTACCTGGACATGGCGACCGCCGTAAGCGGCAGTGGACCGGCCTATGTCTTTCTGTTCATCGAGGCTATGATCGACGCCGCCGTGCACATCGGGTTTTCCCGGCCCATGGCCCATGATCTAGTTATGCAAACTGTGAATGGATCGGCAGCCTATGCCCAGCGCTCTGGCAAACATCCTGCTGATCTACGAAACATGGTGACCTCACCCGGTGGTACGACCACGGAAGCGCTGCTTGCGCTCGAATCCGCCGGTTTTCGGGCCGCCATGACAAAGGCCGTCTTGGCTGCCTATGACAAGACGAGAGCGCTGGGAGGAGTATCTTCCAAGTGATAATTCTAATTAACTTCGTATCTATCCTGGTCCAGGTGCTTAGCTTCGCCGTCTTCATCCGAGCGCTGCTGTCCTGGTTTCCGGTCAAGCCCGACAATCCGCTGGTGGTGATCCTCTTTCAGATCACGGAGCCGGTTCTCGCCCCCCTGCGGAAGGTTGTGCCCATGGTCGGCATGATGGACATCACGCCACTGGTCGCCATCATCGTTCTTCAGATCGTGAGCGGCTTGATCGGCCAACTCGCCTATTATTACTATTGATTGATGGCGGAGATGCTCCTCACATCGGTGGGAGCATACTGGTCGTTCCAGTTGGCTGCGAGTTTTTTACCAACGGCGTCAAGTGGTTCGGCCGTCACCTAACCCTGGGCGATAGCGCCACGCGTGGGGGCGCAATTCATTGCGCCCAGCGGCCTTCCGCTTACCACTTGCTCCGCTTCCGCCACCACACCCCGCGGACTTCGCCTAACCCGCCACGCTGCCACCCGCCCCCCAGGGCGCAATGAATTGCGCCCCTACGAGCCAGGCGTGCGCCCCCACGGATGAGGTGCGCATCCCGACAGATGAGATGAGCGGCCCGACGGATGGGGCACGTATGGACCATTCGCCTTGGAGGACGGTGAGCTTCGACGCTGCACCTCCGGATTCTCCTCGTCCTCTGCCCAACGGGCCGGATTATTGGCGATGTACTCGCGAACCCGATCCAAATCCGCCTCATCCCGAACAACGTGCTCGTAATAGTTCCTCTGCCACCCGAACCCCGCATACCCCGCTACCCGTATCGCCCGCGTAGTCGCTGCCTTAAACGCCCGAACGACCTCTCCCAGCGTAGGGGCGCGATTCATCGCGCCATGTCCCAGCGTTCCGCCTTGCCCCTCCGCCGCACCCTGTCCTACCATTTCCTCTCGTCCCACCGTAGGGGCGCAATTCATTGCGCCCTCGGCCGAACGCCCAGCAGGAGGACTGTTACCAGCCCCAGCCGCCGTCCCAGGCCCATCGCCCAACGTCGTATCACGCCTCGGGAAACGATCCATCGCATGGGCGTCGCTGTGAACAACGTCCGCTGGTCGACCGATCGTGCGCATGCTGGGCGCAATGAATTGCGCCCCTACCGATGAGGGATCCGCCCCCATGATCGAGGTACTCGCCCCTGCGGGCGAGGTGTGCATCCCCGCGAAGAGGATGAGGACATGGAGGTGATTGGGCATGATGACGTACTGATCCAACACGATGCCAGAGAAGCGCCCCGGCAATTTCAGCAACTCCGGTCGCGTTATCTCGCCGACCTTGTTGAGGCGCATCTCCCCATCCGCGATCTCACCGAACACGCACTGACGATCCAACGCGCAGATGGTCACAAAGTAAGCGCCAGCCTGGGCGTAATCGTATCCCTTCAGGCGGATGGACCGGCGATGGTGCACAGCGGGATCGTACCGCATCGAACCTCCTCATGGCACACGAAAACAGAAACGTCTCCCGGCCTTCAGGTCTCGCCACCCGGAAAACCGACACCCCAGGCATGCACAGATGGTCCAACCATGCACCGGACCATCCGCTCGTAGGGGCGGCATTCATGACGCCCTGGGGTGGGGCGCGAACAGCCCTCGCTCATGTACCACGCTATGTGGCTAAACACCACTGCGACGCCCCATAAACCGCAGGAATCCTACCTTCAGTCCGCCTTGCGGATCCTGACCGGGATCAGCTCGCCGCGTGCCTTGGACTGGCCCAGGTAGCCGAGCCCCTGGACCTGGCGGCGGAACTCCGACGGAGTGTAGCAGTGCAAGTCGAGACCTATGCCCCAACCTCCGGCCTGGCGCCACAGCTTTCGCCGATCCAGCGCGCGCTCGAACCGGGGTTGTGCTCCGAAGGCTTCCGCCACGGCTACGAGATCATAGTCGCTATCGGGACGGGCCGCGCCGCGTGCACGTGAGCCAAAGAGGTAGACGCGCGCACCATACCGCTCGCGCAGCAGGCGGGCGAACTCGACCACTAGCGGGTCTCGGATTGCGCTTTTCGCGGCGGGCGCTGGAGCAGCTTGCGCACCCATTCGATCACCTTCTCAGCGTTCTGGATCGCGGCGGCCGCTTCGGGTTCACCCACCAACTCCGCTGGAATTGGCTCTGTGATGTCACCAGACGGATAGCGGGTTTGCTCAAACAGAGGCTCGAGTCGATCCAGCGCGTCATCGACCGCGGTCGGAAGCGGACCCGTGCACTCGGCCACACGCTCGGCTATTTCGGGCAGGCGATGATTCCAGGGCGGTTCCTCACCTCTCAGGTGCCAGTGAGCGGCCTTGAGGGCTTTCTCGGTGGCCTGGTGGGCGAAGTTTGCCGCGGCGTAGTGGCCACGAGGCTGCAGGGTCAGTCGTGCAACCTCGAGATCCCGCTCGGACTGCTCCCACAGCCGTTGTCCCATGGACACTGCTCGGTCGCCAGCGCCGCCTTTCCGCGATCTGGACTGTCTGCCTCTTTCCACAGTCTCAGTATATCTCATACGCGGGAGTCCGTTCCAGGTCCGCGATCTCTCTGAACACGCCCTGGCGATCCAACGCGCAGATGGTCACGAAGTAGGCCCCGGCCTGGGCGTAATCGTATCCTTTCAAGAGGATAGATCGGCGATGGTGCTTGTCCGGATCGTAGCGCATCGAACCTCCTCATGGCATGCGGGAACGTGAACGTCTCCCGACCTCGGAGTTTCGCCACCCGGAACCGACATCTCAGGCATGCACAGATCATCTAACCATGCATTAGACCATCCGCTCGTAGGGGCGGCATTCATGACGCCCCGTGACCTGGGCTATCGGCAGAACGCTGTCAAAGAGCAGCAGCATCTGCCTCAATCACGGAATCTCCTGGCCAATCGCTTGAGATCTCTCAGGGTTGCCCGGTCGCGGTTGCAATATCCGTGAGGGTGCTCGCATGCACATCCGGCTCCGTCAGCACCTTCTGACTCGCAAGAGAAACCGTCGACTTAATGATTGGGGATGGTGGCACATCGGACAAACCTTCCCATTGATGCGCACCTCGTTCACTTGCCATAACTAGGCGAGGCGTCCTAATCGCGAGAACACAGACCCAGCACCCGTACTCAAACGCCTTGGAAGCAAGTCAAGCCATCCGCGAGCACATCGGCTATGGCGCAGCGAACGTGGCCAAAGTCGCCGTTGTTCCATGCACTTTCTGCCCTTTCTCGTCTACTTGATAGCTGACGACGTACAGCTTCCCAGGTACACGCTCGGAGGAGAAAGACGCAGTGACGTAGTGTGTGTACGGATTGTAGACGAACGCGGCAGAGGTGAGGGCGGGTGTGGAATCCGAGGTCGTGGCGATCGGCGCCACGATTTCCGTGGCGCTGTTACTCTGCAGCTGGTCGGCGTCAATCGCCTGCTCGGCTTCCGTCTCTGTCCACAGGAGAAGGTAACCTACGCCCTTGCCAATGTACTCACCCACAAGCTGCTTGCTGTACTGCTCACCGAACTGAACGGTCAAGTCCCGAATGAGGTCCTCGCTGAAGCTTCCGCCAAGAGACTTGGTAACCAAGGCCCCGCCGATAGCTACGATTGCTTTGCCGCCAAGGCCGTAGGACTCGAACAGCGGCCCCAGACCACCGGTGACCAACTCCTTGACAAGGGGCAAAAGCGCCCCGCCCATGTACTTCAGCCCGGCCACCTTCCCGGCTCTACACACCGCGTCCATCTTATCCACTCCGGCCGTGTCACTGGGAGGAATCAAGTCTAGACACATCGGTGCAAGGACTCCGTAGAGTCCGCTCCATAGCATAGTCTTACCGTCTGGATCTACAAGCAAATTCCTGATCACCTGCTTGTTGAGGATAGGGTATCGACCGTAGCTGTTCGCCATGGACCAGTAGAAAGCCGTTTCGTCATCTGCGATCGGAGATGGAACAGGCTCTGGGGCCGGAGGTGGAGGCGAAGGATCGAAGCCAGACCGAATTGTCCAGGGCACTACATCCACATAAGGCATGTTCACACCATTAGCGCCCATTGCAGGTGAAGGACCATAGTTCGATCCCCACCAGTTGTCGCTCGCATCGACAAGGGTTGACGAGTTCCCGTTGTAGATACCATAACCACCATTACCAGTGATGTTGCCGAATCGCACCGTCACGGGGCCGGCGCTGTTGACGTAGGCTCCGTAGAGATTGTTATTGCGGACGGTGGAGTTACTGACCGCGAGAGTGCTGTACTGACCGGCATCGTCATCGCGTAGATAGACCCCGTGAGCGGAGCTCTCCTCGATCAGGCTTTCGGTGATGGTGATCGCCACTGCCTGGCTCGGCCCAGTGGCGACGCCATGGATCATCCCGTAGCTGTAACAGTGGCAGCCGTCGTTGCCCCCATAGCGCACGATGGCATGGCCGAGCCTGATCTGACCGTTGCCAACCGCTTCGATGCCGCCCCAGTCACCCCGCCCCGGCTGCGTGGCGTCGCCATCCCCGTTCGTATCCCCACCGTAGCTGTCATCTTTGTGCGAGGTGAAGACCACCGGGTTATCGGCTGTACCCTGTGCGTCCAGCATGCCAGAGACAGCGACTGCGGCGCTGTGGCTGAGCTTCACCACCGCCCCAGGCAGAACGGTCAGCGTCACCCCGCTACTCACGGTCACGTCGCAGGTCACAAGATAGGGGCTGCCAGAAGGTCCCCAGGTGGTGTTGGCGCCGATGGTGCCGCAGACGTTCGTTCCACCGAAGAGAGTTGGCGTCGCGGTGGAGGTGCTGGTGACCGTGGGCGTATGCGTCGCCGTGCTGGTCGGGGTCTGGGTGGGCGTGGCGGTCCACGTCGCGGTTGGCGTCAGGGTCGGTGTGAGTGTAGGCGTATTGGTCGGTGTTGGCGTGAACGTCCTGGTAGGCGTGTAGGTCGGCGTGAATGAAGGGGTATTGGTCGGCGTTGGTGTGAACGTTCTGGTAGGCGTCGGAGTGACTGTGTAGGTTCGAGTAGGCGTTGGTGTAAACGTAGGCGTCGGCGTATTCGTCGGCGTGATCGTGGGTGTCGGGCCGCCGGACTGGCCCACGTCGAAGAAGACCAGCCCGGTGTGCATTTCGCTCGGATTGCTGATGCGCGCCGCCACGGCGGCGTAGACGTAGCGGCCGGGGGATACCCGGTTGCCGTTGCTGTCTTTCCCGTCCCAGGCCTCTACGATAGTGCCTGATGAGGCGAGGCGCCAGGGATACTCTTTGACGTGCCGCCACTGGGCGTCGAGGACCAGGGACATGACGAAGGCTCCGCCGCTCATCGAGAGTCCGTAGCGGAGGGTGGCGCTGCCCTGCTGCGGATCGTAGGGCTGACTATTGACGCTCATGTTGGTAATGACCGGGTTAACGCCGACGAAGTCGTAGCCAGTGGCCAGGGTCTGTCCGCTCTGATCCTGGCAGGCCACCATGCTGACGTAGAGTCCTTCACCGACCACGCTGCCGGCCATGTTCTTGCCGTTCCACTGTACGCTGTGGGGTCCCGCGCTCTGGGCCCCCAGCCACCAAACGGCTACAATGCTGCCGATTTTGGGGTCCACCACAACCGCGATGGTGTTGGGACAGGAGGCCGAAAGGCTGAAGCTGATGGTGGTGCTGCCGAGAGCGGGGTTGAAGGGGTTGGGCGCGGCCCGAAAGTTGTCTACGCTGTAGCCAGCCAGGGTGGACATTCCTGCCGGCGGCAAGATCCGCGTGGCCGTGGCGGTTGGCGTCGGGGACGATGTTGCGGTGGCCGATGCCGTGACCGTCATGGTCGGGGTGGATGTGGATGTCCTGGTTGCGCTGGCGGTGGCCGTTCGGCTGGCGTTGGCCGTGGCGCTGGGTGTTGCCGTCGGTGTGACCGTGGCACTGGCGGTTGGTGTTGACGTGGCCGTCGCGGACGCGGCCGGATCGAGGGCTACCGTACCGGAGACAGTCGGCGTGCTGGGGTCTGGCGCCGCGGTGGGAGAGAGGGCGCGGCCGCTGGGAATCCAGGGAGTGGGTGTGCTCGTCTCGATACCTTCGTCGCCGATGACCTGGACGGATTGGGCCCGCGCGACATCAGAAACCTCAGCGGACAGCAGCTGCAGGGTAAGCAGCACCATGATCGTGAGCAAGGCGGATACGGCCAGCAGTCGTGCCCTCATGTTGACGCTCCTCAATCCTGGCATGCATGTGGTTGTAGCGCCCAGCCCTTGCGCTGGGCGCCTTGATGGTCTTTGACGGGGTGGCGTGGTATGTGGGCGGGCGCTGCCCCCCGCCACCCCCCTGGGCGCAATGAATTGCGCCCCTACGGTGGATCGGTTGACCTGTTGGGCGGTTCGGTTCGTGAAAAGGCCGTGCGAATAAAGAAACCGACCCCGTATGGTTAGGGTCGGTTTCACCAGTAGCTCCCCCGGACCGAGGTGGCCACGTTGCAGGTCCGGGATCTCTGCTCCCCTGAATGCCTTTGAGCGCCTCATGCTCGGCGAAGGTTCCGGCCACGGCGCGGAGCCAACGCGGAGTTCCGCCGCCGTACAGCATGTTCCCTCTGGACCGGAGGAAGGGACGCACATATGGTTGATGGCAAGATCGTAGCACGGGTGGCCCGATGCTGTCAAGAGAGCAAGAGGGTGTTTTGCGGGTCGCGATGCGCGGGGGAGGGCCGACCGTGACGAAGTCGAGTGGTTGATCGTTATCGATGACCCAGCGCCTGGCAGGGCGGTAGGGGGATCACGAAAGTTGCATGGCCGACAAGCGGCAGGCCGTTGGGCGCAATGAATTGCGCCCCTACGCGCGGCTTGCCGCCGGGCCGGGTGGTGGCGGCAGCGCGATGGTCGTGACTAGCAATCAGACCCGGTGAGCTTCAGGCCCGGGTATGCTGCTGCAACCGCTCTTCGGCCTCCGTCTGACTCAACCCCTCCACCTCTACCACCTTGCCTCGCGAGCGTTCTCCGTGACGCAGGGTCACGGCGGACTTGCGGACTCCCAGGACCTCGGCCAGGTACTTCAGCAGGGCGGCGTTGGCTTTTCCCTCCACAGCTGGGGCGGCGACGCGGACCTGCCAGATGCCCTCTGTTTGTCCGGCAATACTGTTCTGTTTGGCTCCGGGTCGGGCGTGAACCGTGATGGTAGCCATATCTCCTCACATCCGAATTGTCTGCTGCATGCCTCTCCAAAGGTAGGCAGCACGCCGATGGCACTGTGGCTTCATGTGGCACGATGTGTCAGAATGGTGCTCTTTTGACAGCTTCGCATACCCGCGCTATACTTAAAGGGCCAGCGCCTCCGCGCATGCTTTGCCGCATCGCGCTGCCGCGACGCTCTTCTTCAGTCGTACGTTGTACGCTACGGTTGTATGTTGTACTCGACACGGCTCTCACCGGGAGCGGGGACCAGAGGTGTAACAACGATGAACGAACTGGTCGAGACGGCGAGCTCGCTTGGTGTGTCATTTGAAGCTTCACCCTACGGTCGCTGGGTCAGGATGGAGGACTCCCATGGTCGCTTTGTCTACGTCATCCGTAAGCCGTGGGACGGCCCATACGTAGTCTATTGCGATTCCCTCCGCCAGCAGTTGCCTCAGGACTATGGAGACCCGGAGAGTGCTATTCAAGCAGGTCTCAGGTACCTAGCATAGTCGGACCAGCGGTCCGACGAGAACCAGGCGTCAACCGACTACCTCGGCTCGGGCATCGGCGATCTTGCCTCACTCGGTGCTACGCTCCTGTACGCGCTTCGGCAACACCTCTCTTCGATTGGTCGCTCTTAGCGGCCGCCCGCTGGCTTTACAAGCGATTGTCGATACAGTATTCTAACCTAACCAGACTGTGAAGGAGAACCCGTGTATCAAGCCCCCCGAGGGACTCAGGATATTCTGCCCGACGAGCAACCATACTGGAACTACGTCAAGTCTAACGCCAGGCAGGTTGCCCATCTGTATGGCTATGGCGCCATCGAGACGCCTATCTTCGAGGATACTCAGTTGTTCCTGCGTAGCGTGGGAGAGACCAGCGATATCGTTCAGAAGGAAATGTACACCTTCCTGGACAAAGGGGAGAATAGCCTGACCTTGCGTCCAGAGGGCACAGCCCCAATCGGCCGAGCCTATCTGGAGCATGGGCTGTCCAACCAACCGCAGCCGGTGAAGCTGTATACCATCGGACCGTTCTTCCGCTATGATCGTCCGCAGGCAGGGCGGTACCGTGAGCTGCACCAATTCAGCTACGAGGCTATCGGTGAGATCGACCCCGCGCTGGACGCCGAGATCATCGCGATGAGCTGGGACTACCTCACGCGACTCGGTCTGCGTGAGTTGAGCATCCAGCTTAACAGTATTGGCTGCCCCATCTGCCGGCCGCACTATGTAGAGGCCCTGCGGGAGTACTACCGCGGCAAGGTGGCCGAGCTTTGTCTGGATTGCCAGACGCGCCTGGAGCGCAATCCGCTACGCCTGTTGGACTGCAAGAACCGCGCGTGCAACGCCGTAGCGGAGTCCGCTCCCCGTAGTATCGACTATCTGGGCGAGGAGTGCTCGGGACACTTCCAGCGTTTGGAAGAGTTGCTACATAGCCTGGCGATTCCGTATCAGATCAACAATAGGTTGGTGCGCGGTCTGGACTACTACACCAAGACTGTATTCGAGGTATACTCCACCGAAACCGGCTCTCAGAGCAGTTTGGGCGGTGGAGGGCGCTATGATGGGCTCATCGAGCAACTGGGAGGCCGGCCGACGCCTGCCGTCGGTTTTGCCGCCGGGTTGGAGAGAACCATACTGAACTTGAAGAAACAGGGGATCACGCCGCCCAGTCGGCCTGGCGTGGTCGCCTTTGTCGCTTCGCTCGGAGACGGTACCGAGGTTGCGGTATCACGCCTGGTCGCGCAACTGCGCGCGGCGGACATCGCAGCTCTGCAATCCTTCGGACGCCGCAGCTTGAAATCCCAGTTGAAGCACGCCCACGCCTCGGGCGCCAGGTTCACCTTGATCCTTGGTCCCGACGAGCTCGCCACTGGCCGCGTCGTGCTACGGGACATGGAGAAAAGCACGCAGGAAGCCGTGGATCAGTCCACGGTCGTCGAATTGCTCCTAAAGGGGGTTAGGGGACCAACCCCTAACCCCTAACCCCCAACCCCCACGCTGTGCTATAATATGGCGTGAAGATGGCTGATTTCACCTAGGTAACAAGACGAACATTCTCAAACCCCCAGTCTCTGGGGGTTTTCTGTGCGCCGCAGGGGAGGTGTTGGCAATGGACGTAACGACCAGACTCGACGCAGTCGAGAGAAGATATGATGAGTTGAACGAGCTGATGGCCCGACCGGAGGTCTTTGCCGACGTTAAGCAACTGCAGGGCCTGGCGCGCGAGCGTACGGAGATCGAGGATCTCGTGTCCAAGTACGGCGAGTATAAGGCCACGCTGAGGGGCATCCAGGACACCACGGCTATGCTTGACGAGCCCATGGACGACGAGATGAGTCGCATGGTGCGCGAGGAGATCGAGCAGCTCACGGTGAAGCGAGACCGCCTGTTCGACGAGATCAAGCTCGCCTTGCTGCCTAAAGACCCTAACGACGACAAGAACGTGATCGTCGAGGTCCGAGCTGGCGCGGGCGGCGATGAGGCCGGTCTGTTCGCGGCCGACCTCTTCCGCATGTACACGCGCTACGCCGAGCGCATGCGCTACAAGGTCGAGGTGATCGACAGCCACGAGAGCGGCATCGGCGGTTTCAAAGAAATCACGTTCAGCGTAGAGGGCAAAGGTGCCTACAGCCATCTGAAGTACGAGCGAGGCGTCCATCGGGTGCAGCGCGTCCCCGCCACCGAGGCCAGCGGGCGTATTCACACCTCCACGGCCACGGTTGCCGTTCTGCCGGAGGTAGAGGAGGTCGACGTTGATATCAATCCGGACGATCTCCGCATCGACATCTACTGCGCCGGTGGTCATGGTGGACAAAACGTGAACAAGGTGGCCACTGCCGTCCGCATTACGCACCTGCCGACGAACATGGTAGTCACGTGCCAGGACGAGCGATCGCAGCTCAAGAATAAGACCAAGGCCATGGCCGTGCTACGGGCACGCCTGTACGACATCCGGCAGCGGGAGCAGATGAACGAAGTGACCGAGTCCCGTCGTCTGCAAGTGGGCAGCGGTGATCGAGCGGAGAAGATCCGCACCTACAACTTCCCGCAGGACCGAGTGACCGACCATCGTGTCGGCCTGACTATGCATAACCTTCCGTCCATCATGGACGGCGAGATAGACGAGCTCGTGCAGTTCCTGGCCATAGCCGATCAGGTAGACCAGTTGCAGGCGGCGGGCGTGAGCGCCGACTGATGACGTATGGGGCTCAGCTCGCCAGCATGCGCCGGACGCTGCATGACGCTGGGATCGAGGAAGCACGCCTGGAGGCCGAGTTGCTTCTGGCGGAGGCCGTGGGTATCTCTCGTCCGCAGCTCCTGGCCCGCCTCGCGCAGCCTCTGGAATCGACCGCTGAGCTGACCTCACAGCACCTCCTCTCCCGTCGCGCGCAACGCGAGCCGCTCTTCTACATTCTGCGACGCCGAGAGTTCTACGGCCGCGAGCTCGTCGTCGGTCCGAGTGTGCTGATCCCTCGTCCAGAGACCGAGCTACTGGTGGAGGAGGCGGTGCGAGAGGTACGTCGATTGACCGATCGGCTGGGACGCGCGCCGGTGACGATCGACGTGGGCACAGGAAGCGGCGCGATCGCCATCAACCTCGCCATCGAATGTCCTGACCTTACTATCGTCGCCACCGACCTGAGCTCGGACGCGCTTAAGGTGGCGCGTTCAAATGCCGAGAGGCTGGGCGTCGCTCAGCGTATCGCATTCGTGCATACGGACCTGCTGCAGGGGCTAGACCGAGCTCCCGACCTGATCGTCTCCAACCCGCCGTATATCCCGACCGGCGAGCTGGCCGAGCTGGAGCCCGAGATTGCCCTCTTCGAGCCGCGCGGAGCTTTGGACGGCGGTCCTGATGGCCTGGACGTTATCCGACGCCTGTTCAGCCGGGCGATAGATGGCTTGCACGAGGGCGGGAGCATTCTGCTGGAGATCGGTCACGACCAGTGGCCGACCGTGCAGAGCCTGGCACTGAGCTGTTTTCCCCACGCCACAGTAGACGTGCTCGACGATCTGGCCGGGTGGCCGCGCGTCGGGAGGATACGTCATTATGTCTAGTCCATCGTCCCGGTACAAGCTGGTCGCGTTGGACCTGGACGGCACGGTTATCTCCACGGATCTGCTCGTGTCGCCGCGCGTCAAAGCGGCCGTCCGGCAGGCCATGGAAGCTGGCATGGTGGTGACCCTGGCCACCGGAAGGATGTTCCGGGCCGCTCTCCCGTACGCCCAGGAGCTGGAGCTGCGGGCTCCGCTAATCTGCTACCAGGGTGCCATGATCAAGAATCCCGAGGACCAACGGGTCCTCTATCACCAGCCCGTGCCCCTCCATCTGGCGCGCCAGGTGCTACAGGTCGTGCAGGAGCAGGGGCTCCACGTGAACGTATATCTGGACGACCAACTGTACGTGTCGGAGATCAATCGCTGGGCGCAGGCGTACGCCAACATCGCGCGTGTGCCGATCAATGCTGTGGGCGACCTGTCCGCCTTCCTAAAGGCCGATCCCACCAAGATGGTCATCGTAAGCGATCCCCCGGTTAACGATGTCGTCTCGCGCGAGCTCAAGGAACGCTTTCGGGACGTTCTCTTCATCACTAAATCCTATCCAATCTTCTGCGAGGTGGCCCACCCGGAATGCAGCAAGTCCCAGGCGCTGGCCAGACTGTGCGATCTACTGGGCATCAAGCAGCATGAAACGGTGGCCGTGGGCGACAACGCCAACGACGCCGACATGGTGGAATGGGCCGGACTAGGAGTGGCGATGGGCAACGCTACCCAGGAGGTCCTCGACGTGGCGCAGATGGTGACGGGCACAGTGCAGGAGGACGGGGTAGCGCGGGTTCTAGAGGGGCTGGTGGGGGGCTAGAGGCTAAGGGACGTGCCCCTAGCCAGCGGAGGAATCGGATTCGAACTCCAAGCGGCCTAGCTCGGCGAGGCTCTTGACATCATCCAAGGCGTCTGGTAGATACTTGCTAACCACCTGGCGCACGGCGTCAAGAGCGTTTTCATCGGCTCCGCCGAGCATCCTGCTGATGTCACCAAGGTCCAATCCTCTTCCCGATGCGAGCTTCATGAGCACAAGGTAGGGCAATGTGACGATAGGTAAGCCTGCAGCGTCTGGGTGGGAATGGGCAAGAGCTTCCTTTGCCCATGGGCGTCCAGACCTTAGCACGTCAAGCTCTGACCCGTCGGGCAGCCTCCATGCGTTCCCTGCGATGCGAAGTGGGTTATGTATGCTAAGCGGTCCCAGCAACGTGGCACCGGCTTGGACCAGAGCACGTTCAGCCGTCGGAGCATCTGCAGTGGCAACAAGAATATCCACATCCTTTGTCGTCCGCAGAGGCATGTACAGGCTTGTCGCTGTACCACCGACGACAACGAAGCGCACACCCGGAAGCAGGGATTTCAGATCAGGCATCGGGTAGCTTTCTCTTGACCGGAGCAAGGCAAGTGAGGAGCCTCGTCCCGGCCGAATCCTTCGGCGCATGACTTCCATGAAGGCAGTACGTCTATTCGCCGCAGACTTGTAGCGCGCCGCATTCGAGTGACCCGTTGCCATCGTTCTTGATCCTTCCTCCGCGAGTGCCACGGTCGCAAGGGTACGCTGGTCGGCACCGGCATGGTTACAGCGATCTCCGCAGATGCTGAGAAACATTCCAGCCTGCTGAACGCATTATAGCAGACACACGATTGCGCACAGCTAAAGGACGCCGTGAGACCTCCTTCCAGGCGGCTTGCTCCATTTCCGGGCATCAGGAAGATAGCTCCCGTGCGTGCTCAGCCTCGTGCGCCCAGGCGAAATTGGGCAAGATCAGCGGGACGCGGAGGTGATGGACGGGGTTCGCGAACTGTTCCTCCGTGAGGGTCTCGACGGCCTGAACCAGCTCGGCTCTGATGCTAACCCAGCGCTCCAGCAGATTGGCCCATGGCTCACCGCTGAGCCGCTCGACCGCGGCGGTGTTCCAGTCCTCCACCTCGGATCGCCTGATCGGTTTGATCTCGTCCCCACGTCCTGCCGCTACCAGCCGGAGCCGGCGGAGACACTCCTCCTCCCAGCCCACAACGTGACACATCAGTTGCTGGGCAGACCAGGAGCCAACCAATCCAGGCCGCGCCGCATCAGCGGGGCTGAGTTCCTCCAGACGCTCCCGCAGACCGCCATAGTCGGAGCGCAGGTGCTCGAGCACCTGCGCTCGGGTCAGCTCATCCATCAGGACCTCCCTGTTTCGCCCAGGCGGACGACAATAGTAGCCAAGTGCTTGATTCCGGCCGCCAGATCCGACAGACGCAGGTTCTCGTTCGGAGAATGGATACGCGCGTCCGGATAACCGATGCCGGCCGAGGCTGTGGGCAGCCCGAGGAAGTCAGTGAAGCTATACATCGGTCCGCTCCCGATCATGGTCGGCGTGAGGAGCGGCTCAACCCCGTACGCCTCCCGCGCTGCCTGGGCCACGATGTTCACGAACGGCGCATCGATCGGGGTTCGGGCCGGGTTCTCGCCCATGTCGACGGGAATCACCGTGATGTCGGAGAAACCGTGGCTATCCAGATGGCGCCGAAGCTTGGCCAGGATGTCCTCCGGTCGCTGATCGGGCACGAGACGGAAGTCCAGCTTGGCCCGGGCCACCGCGGGGAGCACGGTCTTGGCTCCAGGCCCCTCGTAGCCGGCGCTGAGGCCGCAGATGTTGCAGGTTGGCGCGAAAAGATCTCTCTCGCGGGCTTCTGTTCCGGAGAGACCAAGAACCAACTGCTGGAGCCCCAGGCTCTGGCGGAGCTCGCCACTCTCGTCGGGCAGCCGATGTGCGGCGGAAACCTCTAGTGGCAGCGGCGTCCGCACCTGGTCGTAGAACCCCTCGATCGTGATCTCCTCTGCCTGGTTCTTGAGGGTGGACAGAGCCCAAACAAGACGCCAGGCCGGGTTGGGCACCACGGTCGCCATGGAGGAGTGCACGTCGCGGTTAGGTCCGCGTGCCTCTAGCTCGACGTAGAGGATGCCCTTGACGCCGAGTGTGATCATGGGCTCACCGTGCCAGTTGACCGAGGCGCCTTCCCAGATGCAAGCGTCGGCCGCCAGCAGATCCTTGTGTTCCCGCACAAACTTATCCAGCCCCGGGCTGCCGATCTCCTCTTCACCTTCGATGCAGAACTTCACGGAGATTGGCAAATGCCGGCCTGTGTTCAAGAGGGCGCGGATAGCCGCGATGCGGGCGCACAACTCGCCCTTGTCGTCGTTCACACCTCGGCCGTACAGGCGTCCATCCCGCACCTCAGGCTCGAAAGGGGGCGATGTCCATAGATCCAGTGGCTCAGGGGGTTGCACATCGTAGTGGTTGTAGAAGAGAAGGGTGAAATCGCTCGCGCCGCGCAGCGCGCCGACGACGACGAGTGCTCGCCCGGTGCTCGTAGGGATCAGTTGCACGCTGAAGCCCAGATCTCGCAGCATGCTTGCCACGGTCTGAGCGGTTTCGGGGAGGGCCTCGCCTCGGGCCGACACGGTGGGCAGTCGGCAGAGCCGCGTGACGTCGGCAATCGCATCGGACAGATGGGCATCGATGTAGGCGTAGAGATTAGCGAGATCGTTCACGACATACCTCTCTATCCATATTCACTTGTCACGGGACCAATGACTGAGAAGAGCTATCTGTCTACTATTGGGCTGGCCGCTTGAAGAAGCATAGGGCCAATCCCTTGTGCTGATCTGACGCCACGCCGACCATCTCCCAGCCCGCTTCTCCTGCTTTCACCAGCTCGAATTGCCACTGATTGATCTCTTGCTCATCCGCGGGATCGCCGATCGGCGATGCCAGTAGGATATCAAGAGGGCAGACGATGGTACGATACTCCCATTGTTGCATCAGGTTATCTCCGGCTCGTACTATCCATGTTACCTATTATGACCTATTCTGATCTTCGGGATCGGCGCACTGGCTCAGCCATTCGGCGATCATGCCCGGCACCTTTTGGGCTGGCTCGATTGCTACTGTGCAGGGAGGCAGAGAGTCTTGAAAGGACTGACCGTACTGCTTGGTCGCCAGCCGGCGATCTAGCAGTACGACGACACCACGATCCGACTGAGAGCGGATAAGCCGGCCGAAGCCCTGCTTGAAGCGCAGTATGGCGCGTGGCACTGCGTATTCGTTGAAGCCGTCCTGGAATAGCTCGCTACGGGCCGCGAAAACCGGATCTGTCGGCACGCCGAATGGCAGCTTGGCGATGACCACTACACTCAGGGAATCGCCCACGATGTCGATGCCTTCCCAGAAGCTGTTGGTGCCGACCAGCAACGCCCGTGCGTTGCTCTTGAACGTGCTCAGTAGCTGGCGGCGAGATCCGTCGATGCCGTGGGCGAGCACCAGGATGCCCGCCGACTCCAGGCGGGCTCGGACCGCCGAGACGGACGCGTTCAGTGCGCTTCTCGACGTGTACAGCGCCAGGGTTCGTCCCTGGGCCGCCGATACGATTTCGGCGAGGGCGTTATCCACGGCCCGTTGATAGCCTGGTTTATTAGGCTCCGGGATGTCCTCCACGATGCAGACGAGGGTGGATCGCTCATAATGGAACGGTGAGCCGACAATCATCTCACTCGGTTCCTGCAGTCCCAAGCTTCCTTTGAGGAAGGAGAAGTTGCCCTCGGTGCTGAGTGTTGCGCCGGCCAGAACCACGGCCCGCTTCTGTCCAAACAGGGTCTCCTGCATCGACTCAGCCACGGAGAGCGGGGCTATGCATAGCATGGGCGAGCCGCGACCGGGCGCCGCGATCCAGTACACCGCGTTGGGACGCGGGTGTACAGTAATCTCATCGACTAGCGAGCGAAGCTCGGCACTGGTGGACCTTAGCGTCTCAGCCTCGACGAGCATATCATCCAGCTCTTGATCGCTGGATCGGGTACAATCGGAAAAGAACTCCGCCAACCCTGCTAGTCGTTCTTCCAGAGCCCGCATCGCGTTAGATAGCTCTCGCCAGGCGCCCTCCACGTCGATCCATCGCGTGCGACGCCGGACCGCGTCGGTGAGTCGCATTCGGTAGTCGTACTCCGCGGAGCCGCCGCGAGACTCCTCGAGCAGGCGGCCAATGACACTGAAGAGCTCGTCTAGCTCGCTATGCACACTCTCCGCCGCCGTTTGCGCCAGGCCGATCTCATCGTTTACCCGCCGTCTGGCCTCCGCAGGGACCGAAATCCGCTGGAGGGCGCCCTGGAACCCAGCCAACAAGCCAGTTCGGCGCTCGCCATCCAGACGTCTGAAAACACGATCCAGCACAGACTCGAAGCTCTGGCGGGCGATCTCGTGTCCCCACTGCCGCGTGGCCTCGTCCTCGAGATGATGGGCCTCATCTATGACTGCCTCGTCGTATTCCGGCAAGATCTTGCTGCCATTGGCCAGATCCGCCAGCATCAAGGCGTGATTCACGATGATCAAATGGGCTTGCGCCGCGGCCGCGCGGGTGCGCTGGAGCAAACAGGTTCCACGTCGTCCGTACAGGCAGCGCTCGACGGTACATCCTAGCTGCTCGGCCGAGACCCTCGACCAGACCTGGAGCTCACCGGGCGAGAGGTTCAGCTCGCTGCGATCCCCCGTGTCCGTCTGGCGCAGCCAAACGAGAATCCTGATGAGCACCTTGACCTCGTCCTGGGTGAGCGAGCCGGTGCGACGCAGCATGTTCCAGCGCCGTAGGCAGACGTAGTTACTACGTCCCTTGACAACAACAGCCCGCAGCGCTCCCGCGGTCTGTCGGCGGCGTGAGCCGGGTCCATGGCGTGCCGACAGAATCCTCTCGACATCGGGAACGTCCTTCGCGAAAAGCTGCTCCTGAAGATTGATAGTGTTGGTAGAGATCAGCACGCGCCGGTTGTTCTCCATGGCCCATACCGCGGCGGGCAGGAGATAGGCCAGCGATTTGCCAGTCCCGGTTCCGGCCTCGACGACCAGGTGTGTTCCGTCGTTCAGCGCCTCGGCCACGGCCCGCAGCATGTGGATCTGCTCCCTGCGATGCTCGTAGCCGGGGAAGACGCTCGCGGCCGCGCCGTTCGGCTCCAGGAGAGCGGCCACTTCCGCAACATCCAATGCACTCGGTTCTTTCCGGTAAGTGGGCGCCTCCTTCTTGCTGCTCCCATGGACCATGAAGTCCATGTTCAGCTCATCCAGACTCATTTTCGCGGCCAGTTGAGCCCCTACGGAGGTCGAGAAATAAAGCTTGCTCTTGGCTTTGGCGACATCGCGGAAGAAGTGGCGCAGGGGCCAGGAGATGCTCGATGCCAGGCGCTCAACTTCGGTCAGGATAGGAAGGTCCAACTCCATAGCCAGGTCATACAGTGCCAGAAAGACATCCCGCGCGACTATTGCATCCGGCATAGCCCGATGCCGAACCGGGTAGTCGATCTTGAAATTGGCTGCCACTGTCGCCAGACTGTAATCTGGAAGTTGCGGCACCAGAATGCTTGCCAGGTCAAACGTGTCGTAGACGTCGTTGGCTAGAGGCAACCCTTCTCTGTTCAGAAGTTGAACGTCAAGCGGCACAGATTGGCCTACGATGGGGCAGTCGCCGATGAAACGGGACAGCTGAACGGCGACCTCGCGGAAGACGGGAGCGCGGGCCAAATCTGCCCCGCTGATGCCGGTTAGCAGTTGCGTGCGATAGGGGATCTCGCCACGCGGTCGCACCAGTGTCTCCCAGCGTCCCAATTGCCGGTCGCCGCGGAACTTGACGGCCGCGATCTCGATAATCTCCTCACGACCGAGTTTCAATCCGGTTGTTTCCAGGTCCAGCGATACGCAGACTTGGTTCAAAGTTGTCTCGCTCTCTACCAGGCCAGTAACGGATACATGATGCCGAATACTATGCCGAATGTGGTACCAACGACCGCACGACGCTTGTGAGCTGGACTACTATGAAGAGCCCACCAGCAGAAAACGGCTGCGCCAGACAGAAGCAGTCCGGCGTGGGTAGCCAGGACAAGGATCCGGGGGGCCCCGTCCAGTAGGGTCTGCTCGACGATGTATACCATCGAGACCAAGAGGCCCACTGCGGTGCCCGGCAGCAGTATGATTGACACCGCGACGGCCACCATGGCCGCCACGGGCGAGCGTGTCCACAACGTCCCCAGGATGGGCGCCCGCTTTGCCCTAAAGAGGGTCGGTAGATCGCTGAATAGTAAGCCGGCGAGCACCAGACCCAGGAGCCATCCACATTCGATGGCCGGCAGGATCGTGTTCACTAAGGCACGCTGGATTCGGCGCGGCAGGCCCGTTCCTCGGTCGAGAATGGCGGGTTAGCGCGCAGAGCATCGGACGTCGTACGCGTCACGAGAACCGGCACATCCATGGCCGATAATCTCCCCGCGACACGAGCGGCATCCTCGGCCGAATGCTCCAGACTGTACAGTGCAGGACCGCTTCCAGAAAGATGCGCGGACCTCGCGCCTGCGTCCAGCAGCAACTGGCGTCGTTCCGATAGGCCGGGAAAAAGCTCGTCGGCCACTCGCTCAAAGGTGTTGACGAACAAAGCCTCCGAGGGCGCATGGCCGCCGGAGATGCGTTCAACCAGCAAGCGCGTTCTTCGTCCGTCCGAGAAATCGGCAGCCGTCAGCGCGCGGTAGAGCGCCGCTGTCTTATTGGGTAGATCAGCGGGTAGGGCCACCAGCACCAACCAGGAGGGAGGGATCTGGGGCAGAGGGCTGACGCGGTCGCCTCGGCCCTCCACCAGCGCGGTGGCGCCAATGAGGAAGAAGGGAACGTCAGATCCCAGCGTTGCTGCCAGACGAGCTAGCTCGGCTTCTGGGAGATGGCACCCCCAAAGGTGGTTCAGCGTCCAGAGGGTAGCGGCCGCATCGCTGCTACCGCCGCCCAACCCGGTCCCAGCAGGGATCCGCTTCACCAGACGGATCCTGGCTCCTTTCCGAGAGAGCGTCGCACGCTGCAAGGCCTCTGCCGCTCGCAAAACCAGATTCTCCTCGCCAGGAACCGAGAGGTTCTCCGAGATGACCTCCAGGTCATCGGAAGGTTCAAAGATCAGCTCGTCGCATAGCTCGATGGTCTGGACGACGCTGACGATCTCATGATAGCCATCCGGGCGCTTGTTCAGCACCTCCAGGGCCAGGTTGACCTTCGCAGGGGCGCGGATTACGAACATATCAAGGGCATCTTAGCACAGGGGGCTACATGGCGCAAGGTTGGGAAACTGCCCGCCCGCCCGCTACTGATCCAGGATCGTAACGGTCGCGAGCAGAACCAGATTCCCCGCGCCGCCGCTTCTCAGTGAGGTACTGACCAGTGGAACGGCGCCGCCGTCTGGGCGAAGTAGGCCCACTGCCAGCAGATATTCACCGGCAGAGCTAGCCGGGTTCAGGTTCACATCCACCTCGTCTACCACCAGGTCGCCCACCGCTCGCTGGCGCGTGGGATAAACGGAGCCCACGTCGGTTGGGCGGTGCAGCTTTCCACCCCAGATACCAGCGTTGCTATCCAGTAGGTAAGCCTCCGAGACAAGGTTGACTGCTGCCGGCTCATCGGTCCGCCAGTAGAGTGTCGCGTGGAGCCAGTTGCTGGGTGGGTGAAGCACGGTATCTCCGGGACTCAGGGCGGTGTCGGCTCGGTAGCCGACCAGCGTCAAGCCGCCCTCAAAGCGAGCCTCCACAGCTGTGGCATCCTGGGGAAGAGCAGTCAGACGATAGCTGAGGTCAAACGCGTTGATATGGATGCCTTTCGGGTAGGCCTCGGTGTTCTCGGGGTATCTGGAGGCCAGCCAGGAACTGAGCTTGCGGTTCGGATCGACGTTCTCGATATGCGAGGTGACCAACCAGACCGTTCTCTTGTTGGTCAGCACGCCGTCCAGAAACGGCTGGGGATTGTCATACTCGCCACCGAAGGGGACCACCGCGGCCGCACCTCGGTAGTAGTAGCCAAACGGCATGCTGATGAAGGGAGCCGCCAGGATAACCACGTCGTCCTCGCTCGCCCGCTGCTGGACGAAGGTCGCCGCGGCCCGGAATTCCTCCTTCTGGAAGCGCGCGTCAGACCAGCTTGTGGTCAGCGCCGGCCAGTAAAGGGCGGCCATAACTCCGGCGACCACCACTATGGGAAACCAGCGCCACAGCAGCGCGATGGACGCCGCGATCGCCAGGTAGTAGAACGGGGCCACCGCGGCCACGTAGCGCTCCGCGTAGATGGGCTCGGCCAGGGAGGCGGCGTATGCGACCAGGAGAGGGACGACGATTGACAACCCCAGCACCGCCGCGCGTGAGTCAGGCTGATTGATCGTCCGCTGCCGGCGCCACACAAGAACCAGGACCCCAATGGTCGCGAGCCCGACACCACCCCACGCGGCCCAGTCCGCGGCGGGCCCGTCAAGGAACGGACCGTGGGCGAAGGCCGCGGCGGTGTCACCAACGATGTCAAGGATCTCGACAGGCGCCCTCCAATCGGGAGCCTGGCTGCGATGGGTGTAGGTTGCCCACAGCCAGGGGGCATAGATCACCGCCAGTCCCAGTGCGCAGAGGATAACTCGCACTGCAGACCGACGGCTCCTATCCATCACCACGGCGGCCAGGAGCAGCGCCGTCACAGTAAAGAGCCCGTACAGATGAGTATAGAGCGTTGCCCCAGAGAGGATGAAGAAACAGACCCAGGCACGCCAGCTACCCGTGCGAATCGCTTGCAGAAGCGCCAACCCAGAGGCTGCGGCCAGACAGGCCAGGAGCGCGTACATACGCGCTTCCTGGGAGTACCAGACGAGATACGGACTACCGGACGCCAGAGTAGCTGAGAAAAGACCTACTCGCTGTCCTGCCAGCATGCGTCCGAGCCTGTAGAGGACGGGGATCAGAAGCACGCTTGGAACCAAGGAGAGAAAACGCAAAGCGAACTCCGTTTGACCTGCCACAGACATCCAGCCGTGCAATAGGACGTAGTAGAGCGGTGGATTGGGCTCCAGTGTGAAGGTCTGCTCAAGGATAGATGTCAGCGGTGACGACGCGATCGAGAAGCTGGCGCCCTCGTCCAGCCATAGGCTCTGGCGTCCCAAGGCGTACAGGCGGAGGGTGAAGGCGCACAGAACCATGAGTGCCATCATCACGGTTGACGGCAGACGACCGCGAAGACTTGGCATCACCATTCCTACTGAATCGGCAGAGCGATGTGGAAGATCGTGAGCTTGCCGATCTCGCTTTCGGCCCAGATGCGCCCGCCGTGGGACTCAATCAGTCCTCGTGCGATGTACAGGCCGAGACCGAGCCCCCCAACCTGCTTGTTGGGAGGCGAAGGGCAGCGGTGGAAGCGCGTGAACAGCTTTGGCAGCTCCTCCTCCGGGATGCCGGGGCCCTGATTAGCGACAGAAAGTCGGATCTGATTGCTATCGACCCATAGCTTGACCGTGATGGCTGTCCCTTGGTCGGAGTACTTCATGGCGTTGGAAAGGAGGTTAGACAGCACCTGCTCCAGACGCCGGGGGTCAGCGTCGATCGTGGGTGCGTGCTCGTCGACCTCGACGTGCAACTCGTGGTCGCCGCCAATGGCCACTGTGCGCTCTACCACGTCCCGTGTCAGTTGGCACAGATTCACGGTCCTCTTCTCCAGCGAAACCCGGTTCACGTCGATGCGCGATGCATCGAGCAGGTCGGCCACCATGGAGGAGAGCCGCTCGGCACTTACGCGGATGTTGTTGATGGCCCGCAACTCCTTGTCATGGTCGTGAACCTCGCGTACCATCTTCTCCAGCAATTGGGCGTAGCCGTATATGACGCTGATGGGAACTCTGAGATCGTGAGCCACGAGAGCGGTAAACTCCTCGCGCAGCTTCTCCAGGGCTTTGAGAGGAGAGATATCCTGAAGGGTCGCCACGGCCGCTACGATCTCACCGTCCTCGTTACGAACCGGTGCCGCGTTGACTAGTGCGGCGCGCGGCTCACCCTGCGGGCGAAGAATCACTAGCTCCTCGCCCAGGACAGTCTCGCCTCTGAGAGCACGCGTCGAGGCCAACTGCTTGATCGACAGGCGCGACCCATCGGGGCGCCGGATCTGCTGCAGATAGATGTCCCTGGTTTTGTCCGCGGGGATCTCCTGCCCAAGTAGCCGCTCCGTCATACGGTTGACGGAGATGAGTCCGGTCTTGGCATCGACGATAATGATGCCTGCCGGCGAGCCGTCCACGACGGCCTGCAGTTCGCCGCGCTCCGTCTCCACTCTCTCGTACAGCTTGGCATTGTGGAGAGCTCCGCCGATGCGTTCCGCCAGAAGTCGTCCCAGGATGAGCTCTGCTTCCCACATGCGACGTGGCTGGTAACCCAGGCAGACGAGGGCGCCGAACACCTGATTGTGGCTGCGCAGTGGAAGCATCAGCCCGGATGTGAACTTGGCCTTTCTCATGGCTGCGAGAAGATCTGTCGGCGCCCCGCCTTTGTCCAAATGCGAGACGAAGACCGCGCTTTCACCATGCGCCACGTGCTCCGTTATCCGGTCGCAGGTGTTCCGCAGGAACTCGCGCCCCGATCCTAGCCCGGAATAGCCGACTCCGTGCGACGCCACGAACGCCAATTGCCCGCCTGTGCCCGAGGAAAGCAGTCCGATCGCACAGAAATCGCCGAGCACGTCGACAGTCTTCTTGGCCACTTCAGGTAGAACGGCAGCAACCTTCAACGATCGGCTCAGCAGCTCGCCCAGGTCGGCCACGAGCCTTGCCCGGCGTTCCGCCTGCTGAAGTCGATCGATCTTCTCGCGCAGTGACGCGTTCGTCTGCCCGTACAGACGTGCATTCTCGATAGCGATGCCCGCATGCGCGGCAAGCATTACGGCCAGTTGCTCATCCTCTTCACTGAACTCGTCCGCTCCCAGCTTGTCAGCGAAGTAGAGGTTGCCGAGAACTCGTCCCCTGGCCATCACAGGCACACCCAGAAGGCTCTTCATCGGCGGGTGGTGTGCGGGGAAGCCGACTGACCGCGGATCACGGCTCATGTCGGAAATGCGAATCGGCCGTGGCTCGTGTAGAAGCACTCCCAACAGTCCAAGTCCTCTCGGCAGATGCTCGATCCGCGCCACGATCTCAGGGGACATCCCAGCGTGCGCGAAGAGCAGGAGATCGCCTTTCTCGTTATGCTCTTCCAGCGCAGCGTAGCGCGCGCCTACCACGTCCTTCGCGGTCTCGACGATCAACTGGAGTACGCCTGCTGGCGACAGCTCCGCCGTGATGGACAGGGCGGCATCGTTGAAAGCGCGCAAACGCGCCAGCAACCCTGTCGACTGGGTCACTGGCGCGTTATGATAACTTGCCTGGATTACCACGGGAAGCTGACCTCGCACCTCGCCACTAGAGCTTCGTTCGGGCCCATTATAACGCTGCGCGAGTGTATCTTCAATGTGACAGTCGGACGTGCTTGGGATAGATGTATGCTTGGGCTTTGGCCTATCGACCAATACTACAACCGTACTTTGTCATGAGTCCACTGAAATAAGGTTAAGCTCACGGGCAGGGTCGATTGCAATCCCCACTTTGGCGCCCAGGGGGCGCCGAAATAGGGAGGAGCGCCACGAATAATGGCATTTTGCCGGGGACTTCCCCCACCGGTCATTCGCGAGGGACCTTCTTTCAG